>NZ_JBFAWA010000030.1:0-172307 GCF_040680035.1 Nonomuraea sp. NPDC052116
CGTGGGGGGGGGGGGGGGGGGTGATGGCGTGCCCCCAGGGCGTGCCCCCGCGGTGCGTAGCCCGGCGTAGGCGCGAAGGCCCGTCCGGACGGGCCTTCGCGCCTGTTCTGTCCGCCCTACGGCAGGGCGGGCACGGCCGGCTCGGCGTTGGTCCAGCCGGCCTGGAGCACGGTCTGGGTCATGGTCTTGTTCGGGAACACCTTGCCGTCCTTCAGGGTCGTCTGGCTCTCGGACAGCAGGAGCATCGTGCCGGTGTCGACGACCAGGTCGGTCGTGACCTTGATTGCCTCCTCTTTCTGGCCGGCCGGCTCATAGCCGATCGAGACGACCGCGCCGGTTCTGCCGGCGCCGTCCACGGACTTTCCGCGCGAGCTGACGCCGGGCATCGTCAGCAGGGCCTGGTAGGCCGCGGCGCGGACCTCCTTCGGCGCCGGGAGCTGGTGGAGCAGCATGGGCAGCGCCGAGGTGACGTACCTGTCCACGGCGTTCTCCGACACCCGTGAGACCCGCGCGGCCTGCGCGAGCCAGGACTTCAACGCGTCCGGGTTCGCGGGCAGCCGCTGGACCTCGTCGTACGTCAGCCGCTGCCCGGCCAGGAAGAACGTGTTGTCACCTCGTACGGGGGTGACGTGGCCCTGGGTAGGCGTGGTGGACAGCGACACGGTCTGGCCGTTGGCGGTGCGGGTCCACTTGGTGGGGGAGCCGTCGCGGCGCCACGCCGCGCGGTCGGCCGCGCTCTGCGGGTACGCCCCCAGCTCCCGCGATCCGACCCAGCGTCTGCCGTCGGGCGCGGTCCATTCCTCGGTGAGCGACTGCTGGACCAGCGAGTAGCGGTTCGCGCCGCTGCCGACCTGACGGGGCTCGGGCCGCTTCAGCAGCACTCTCGTATGCCAGTACGCACCCTCCGGCGGAGCCGACGCGGCGGCCGTGAGCCGTGCCTCCGGTGCCTTGGTGAGGCTCGGCAGACCCAGCAGTGCGGCGGTGCCCACGGCGGCCAGGCCGGCCCCGAGGGCGATCAGCGGCCGGGCCGGTGCGGTCGCGCGCTTCATGTGCTTCCTCCAGAATTCCGATTCGATGTCCCCCAATACGCCTGGGCGCCGGGCAAGGTTGCCCGCGGCGCCTGGCAACTGTTTGGAGCGGCCGAGGCGTATTAGGAGGCGTGAAACTGGACAGACAGCCGTGAGCGGCGCGGAGCATGACTTCGGCGCGTTCGTGGCCGCAAGGGCCACGACCCTGCTGCGGGTCGCCTACCTCGCCTGCGGAGACGAGGCGGAGGCGGAGGACCTGCTGCAGACGGCGCTGGAGCGCACGTACAAGAACTGGGACCGGGTGCGGCGCGAGACCGTCGAGCCTTATGTGCGCCGCGTCATCATCAACACCGCCATCAGCCGGGCCCGGCGCCGGGCGATCCTGAACATCATCCCGATGCGCGTGCCGCCGGAGAGAGCGGCCCGCTCGACCGACGTCGACCTGCGTCACGTGCTCATGGACGCGCTGCGCGGCCTGCCTCCCCGGCAGCGCGCGGTGGTCGTCCTGCGGTACTGGGAGGACCTCAGCGAGACGCAGACCGCGGAGGTGCTCGGGTGCACGCTCGGCACGGTGAAGAGTCAGGCGTCGAAGGCGATGGCCAAGCTGCGGACGGCACTCGGCGAGGAAGCCGTGGAAGGAGTGATCGGGAATGCCCATGCTTGAGGACCAGCTCCGCCAGATCATGGCGGAGGAGACCGCACGGCTGCACGCCGCGCCCGACCTCGTGGAGCGGGTCGTCCGGTCCTCGCGGCGGAAGCGGAACCGCGGCCGGATCGCGACGGTGGCCACGTCGCTGGCCGTGGCCGCGGCGGTGCCCCTCTACCTGACGGCGGCCCCGGGCGCCGTGCAGACGTCCGTCGTCTCCGAGACGCCGGACCCATCCGCCTCCGAGACGCTGGGTCCGCCCGCCATCGACGACACCCCGCCGGTGCGGTCCGAGCCCCCGAACCTCGGGGACCTGGGCGACGGAAGGGCGTTCAAGCACGTCAGAGTGGGTTACCTGCCCGACGGCCTGCGGTGGTCCAACTGGTCGCTGGACTTCGGCGAGAGCTACACGACCTCGTGGAACTACGACGGCGACAAGAATGGCTTCTACTGCGTCCAGATCTACGTGTACGAGGGCAAGACCGTCCAGCAGGTCGACGACCGCGTGCAGGTGCACCGCGACGAGGAGGAGGGGGAGGAGGTGACCATCGGCGACCGGACCGGGTACCTGATCGTCGAAGGGGTCGGCGAGGACGGCACGAAGGGCACCCCCACGCTCTTCCTGAACATGGGCGAGCAGCGGAGGGCCGAGATCATGTTCAGCCCGACGTTCGCTAAGAAATTCCGCGACGCCAAGGCCGTTGACCGCGAGCTGATCAAGATCGCCGAAGGGCTCACCGCCGACGACTGAGGGCTTGAGCTACCAGCGCAGCGGGAGGGTGGCGATGAACTCGCCGAGCCGGTCGGCGATGATCCGGTGGTCGTGGACGGACGGGTGCCAGTGGCAGCCGAGGTAGTCGAGGCCGGATTCGCTGTAGTACCAGTAACGGATCCGGTCGTCGCCCCCGCTGTTGCGCTCCTGGACGATCTGCCGCGCGGTCTCGGCGAACACGGTGGTGTTGGACATGTAGGTGGCGCTGACCACGATGGTCGTGCGGGGGCCGTACCGGGCCCGGAGCTTGTCGAGGAAGCCCTGGTATGCGGTGCGGTAAGCGGCCAGCAGAGTGTCCGGCGTCCACTGTTCGCCCGGGTTGATGGCGGTGGAGAAGTCGTTGATGCCCAGGCCGACCACGACCAGCTGGGGACGCCAGGTGCCCGGGTTCTGCCAGACGTCGCCGGCGACGTTCAGCAGGGCCCGGTCGTAGTAGGTGCGGTAGTTGGTGCCGGGGTCGCTGCCGTTGTAGTTGCGTACCATGCCGCGGCCGGAGAAGGCGTTGAGCTGGTAGTCGGCGTTCAGGCGGCGCGCGGTGAGGGCGCCGAAGCTGAGGTTCGCGTCGGTGGTGCGGGCGACTTTGTCGGTGGTGCAGTCGCGGCTGTCGGAGCGGTTGCCGTAGCCGACGGTGTAGGAGTCGCCGATGAACTCGATCTGCCGGTGGCGCGCGGCGGGCCTGCCGAGGATCGTGCCGCCCGGGGCGGCGACGAAGCCGCCGAAGGCGCTCGTGGCCCACGGGCTCTCGGTGCGTTTGACCAGCCGTACGCGGTGCACGCCCCGGGTCAGGCCGCTGACCCAGTACGTGGTCCGGCCCGGGGTCACGAGGGTGGCGACGGTCGAGCCGTCGACCTCGACCTCGTAGTCGTTGTCGGAGTCGTCGAGGACGATCCCGACGCCGGTGCCGCGGAAGCGGCCCTCGAAGTAGACGCCGGGCCAGCTGTACTGGAGGGAGTCCCCGCCGGCCTTGACGCGTCCGGCGGTGTGCACCTTGGCGAGGGCGCCGGACGAGGGGGTCGCGCTCGCGACGCCGGGCAGCACCAGGGCGCCCGTCAACGCGGCCAGGACTACGGTCACACGCACAGTTCGCACGGCTTCTCCTTCGCGGCTGGGCGATTGTAACGAGCGCCTGCCCGGACACCGCAAGATCTGATTCCGCCCCCTGCGCGCCGACCTGGGCTTTCACCGTCAACCCGATGAACGGATCCTGAAACTAACCACACCCTCCCGAATCCGGCGGCCCGAATAAGCTGGAAAGCGTTGACTTTATACAGGGGAGTCCCATAAGTGGTGAGCATCGCTCAGGAGATGTCGTTCGACGAGGCCGAGATCTTCGAGCTGTACGACTCGGTCGGCTGGCAGCCCTGGACCCGCGACATCGCCAAGGTGTGCCGGAGCCTGGCGAACTCGCATCTCGTCCTTGTCGCCAGGGACGCGGACGGGCGGCTGCTCGGCCTGGCCCGGACGGTGTCCGACGACGAGATGGTCTGCTACGTGCAGGAGCTGCTCGTCAACAAGAGGTTCCACGGCCAGGGGATCGGCCGGCTGCTGCTGGAGCGGCTGAAGGAGCGGTACGCGCACTGCCGCTACTTCGTGCTGACCACCGACCACGAGTCCACCCCCGAAGGGGTCGCCAATCATGCCTTCTACCGGCGGATGGGCCTGATCGAGCACCACGAGCAGGGGCTGTCGGCCTTCGGGTTGAAGGTCGACAACTCCTGAGCGGTCACTTGGCGAGTATGTCCAGGTAGTGCTGGTTGTACATGACGCCGAGGATGTTGCCGAACGGGTCGATCACGGACGCGGTGACGAACCCCTCGCCGCGCTCCGTGATCGGCTGGTACTCCTTGGCCCTCAGGGCGAGCAGCCGGTCGAGGGCGGCCTGCGGGTCGTCCACGTGCCAGTACATGATCGAGCCGGCGGGCCCGTCGGTCGCGCCCGCCGGGGCGTAGCGGGCGTCGATGATGCCCAGCTCGTGCTGGTGGTCGCCGACGCGGAACTCGATGTAGCCCGGCACCTGGTAGTAGGGCTCGATGCCGAGCAGCTCGGTGTACCAGGCCTTGGCCGCCTCGAGGTCGGCTGCGTAGAAGCTGATCGTGGCGAATCCGCGGAGCATCTGTGTGGTCCTTCCTTCCGGGTGATGTCTATGATTCTTCCGGTCAAAGTGCTCATCAAATGAGCACTTTACGGAGGAGAATTTCCAGCCATGCGAGCCGATCGACTTGTGGCCGTCCTGCTGCTCATGCAGTCGCGCGGCCGGGTGACCGCGGCCGAGCTGGCCGCGGAGCTGGAAGTGTCCGTGGCCACCGCGCGCCGGGACCTCGAAGCGCTGTCCGCGGCGGGCGTGCCGGTATATCCGCAGGCCGGGCGCGGGGGCGGCTGGTCCCTGCTGGGCGGCGCCAGGACCGACCTCAGCGGCCTCAGCGCCAACGAGGCCGAGGCGCTGTTCCTGCTGGCCGGCCCGGCCGCGGCCGCCACGCCCGAGGTCAAGTCCGCGCTGCGCAAGCTGGTGCGGGCCCTGCCCCAGACGTTCAGGGACGACGCCGAGGCCGCCGCCGACGCCGTGGTGATCGACCCCACCGGCTGGGGCGAGCGCGACCCCGACCGGCCCGAGCTGGTGCGGGTCCTGCAGAGCGCCACCGTGAGACGCCGCAAGGTCAGGCTCGGGTACGAGGGCCGCTCCGGCGAACGTACGCACCGGCTCGTCGACCCCTGGGGCCTGGTGGACAAGGACGACGTCTGGTACCTGATCGCCGGCACCGAGGCCGGGCAGCGCACGTTCCGGGTGGACCGGATCGCCGAGGCCGAGGTGACGGAGCTGACCTTCGAGCGGCCGGAGGGGTTCGTGCTGTCGGAGGTGTGGGGGAAGGTCGTGGACGAGATGGAGCGGCGGCGCTCGCTGCTGTCCGCGACCGTGCTCATCCCCGAGCGGTTCCTGCCGGTGCTGCGCCACCAGTTCGGGCGTCACTGCGAGGTCGAACGCGTCGAGGAGGACGGGCGGGTCAGGGCACGCGTGGCGGCGCCGATGGCGTTGACGATCGCCGAGCAGCTGGCCGGATGGGGTGCGACGGTGGAGGTCGTGGAGCCGGAGGAGGTCAGGATCCAGCTGGCCAGGATCGGGTCCGAGCTTGTGGAGCGCTACCGCGTCTGAGCTGTGAGGGCCTGAGCCGTCAGGGGAGCGTGGCCGACAGGGCCGCGTGCTCCCACCGGATCTGCTCCCACGCCTGCTCCACGTGCCGCCGCTCCGTCGCCACGCCGCCGATGGCCATCCGCAGCACCACCCGGTCATCGATCCTGGTGTGCGTCATGTACATGGACCCGCCGGCGTTGAGCAGCTCCAGCAGCCGCATCGTGGCCCGGTCCGCCTCGTCCGCCGCCAGGCCCGGCCACACCGGGCGGAAGCACACGAGCCCGAGCGGATGCGGCTCGTGCACCTCGAAGCCCGGGTCCGCGGAGATCCACGACGCCAGCTCCTGCGCCAGCGCCACTCCCTTGCGAATGTGCGCGCGCAGTCCCTCGGCCCCGTACCAGCGGATCACCGACCACAGCTTCAACGCCCTGAAGCGCCGGCCCAGCGGCACCTGCCAGTCCCGGTAGTCGACGACGGAGCCGGTCGCGGTGGCGGGGTTCCTGAGGAACTCGGGCATGACCGACAGCGCGTCGAGCAGCGGGGCGCGGTCGGCCGTCCAGAGCACGGTGCAGTCGAAGTTGGTCAGCAGCCATTTGTGCGGGTTCGTGGAGTAGGAGTCGGCGTACTCGGCCACACCCTCGTTCAGCCACCGGAGCTCGGGGCAGATCGCCGCGACCCCGGCGTAGGCCGCGTCCACGTGCAGCCAGATCCCGCGTTCGCGGCACAGCTCGCCGATCGCGGGCACCGGGTCGACGGCGGTGGTGGAGGTGGTGCCGACGGTGGCGCACACCATGGCCGGCACGGCGCCGTCCGCTTCGTCCTGGTCCAGCAGGGTCCGCAGGTGGCCGGGGTCCATGGCCAGCGTACGGGGGTCGACGTCCACCACCCGTACGCCCGCCGCCCCCAGCCCCGTGATCCGCGCCGCCCGCTCCAGCGACGAGTGCGTCTGGGACGACACGTAGATCGTGTACCTCCGGGTGACGCCGTCGGAGGCGACCCGGCCGCCGCTCGCCCGGTGCAGCGCGGCCAGCAGCGCGACCAGGCAGGCGCTCGACGCCGAGTCCTGGATGACGCCGCCGCCCGCCCGGTCCGTACGGAAATGCTCCGGCAGGCCGAGCAGCCCGGCCAGCCAGTCGACCACCACCGTCTCCAGCTCCGTGCACGCCGGGCTGGTCACCCAGAGCATGCCCTGCACGCCGAGCCCGCCGGACAGCAGGTCGCCCAGGATGGCCGGGCCGCTGGCGTTGGAGGGGAAGTAGGCGAAGAAACCGGGATGCTGCCAGTGCGTGATGCCGGGCAGCAGGATCCGCCCCAGGTCCGACAGCACGGCCTCGAACGGCTCGCCGTGCTCGGGCGCCGCGGACGGCAGCGCGCGGCGGATGTCCCCCGGCCTCACCTGGGACATCACGGGATGGGACTCGATGCCGGCGAGATAGTCCGCGATCCAGTCGACGACCTGCCTGCCGTGGCGGCGGAACTCCTCGGGGCTCATGTGACCGCTCATCCGCCCACTCTGATCGCCTGGCGGGCGTCGGGAAAGGGGACGGGCCGGAGGCTTTGCCGCCTCCGGCCCGTCTATGTCGAGCGGTCGATCGACCGCCTTGGGTCAGTGATGTCCGCGGTGGCGCCGGCCGCCGAACGACTTGCCGAGGTGGAAGCCGCCGGGCAGGTGCACCGAGACGTGGCGGCGGCCGTCGGGAGTGGTCGTGACGTGGAAGCGGCGGTTGCCGTAGCTGTGGCCGACGCCGCGACGTGACAGGTTGATCCGGAACGGGCCCACCTTGATGGTCTTGCGGTAGTGCCAGCCCATGTCCCTCCTTCGCCGTTCCTGCGCTCACCCTGACAACGGACGGGGCCGCCGTCAGGTTCCGGCGAGTACTCGGGCCAGGGCTTCGAGGGCGTGCGGGTAGGCGCGTTCGGACGCGGCGGCGTACCCGATGAGCAGGCCGCCGGGGCCGTCGCCGCGCCAGAGCGGGGAGGCGGCGCGCAGCGCGATGCCCCTGCGCTCGCACTCGGCCAGCAGCTCCCCTTCCGAGGGACCCCTCTCCGGGAGCAGCAGGAGCGCGCGCAGCCCCGCGGCCACCCCGGGCAGGGCGACGCCGGGCAGCGGCTGGCCGGGCCCGGGGCCGAGCCGGGCGAGCAGCAGCTCGCGGCGGCGGCGGTAGCGCAGGCGGGCGGCGCGGATGTGGCGGTCGTAGTCGTGGGTCTCGATCAGCCTCGCCAGCACGAGCTGGCCGAGCACCTCGGTGTGGGTGTCGGCGTGCAGCTTGGCCTCGGCCACGGGGCCGATCAAGGAGGGCGGCACCGCCATCCAGCCCAGGCGCAGGGCCGGGGCGAGGGACTCGGAGGTGGTGCCGACGTACACGACCCGATCGGGCGCGGTCCCCTGGAACGCGCCGACCGGCTGCCGGTCGTAGCGGAACTCCCCGTCGTAGTCGTCCTCCACGACGAGCCCGCCCCACTCGCGCAGCGCGCGGCGGCGGGCGGGGTGCAGGGGCACGCCCGTGGGGTACTGGTGCGCGGGCGTGACGAGGGCCGCCGCGGTGGCGCCGGTAAGCGTGTCCACCTGGGCGCCCAGCCCGTCCACGGGCAGCGGTACGGTCTCGCGCCCGGCACGGCGCAGCACCTCGCGGTAGAAGTCGTGCCCCGGCTCCTCCGTGGCGATCGGGCCGTCGATCACCTGGACGAGCAGGTTGAGCGCCTGGACGAACCCCGTCGTGACCACGATCAGGTCCGGCGTGGTGATCACCCCGCGCGTCCTGGCGAGGTAGCCGGCCAGCGCCGCCCGCAGCTCGATCCGGCCGCGCGGGTCGCACGGGCCGAGGACCTCGGCGGGCGCGGTGGAGAGCACGTGCCGGGTGGCCCGCAACCACGCCCGCGCCGGAAACGCCGACACGTCGGGCTGCCCGGGCCGCAGGTCATGGAGCGGCGCCGCAGGGGGTCCGGCCGGCAGCCGCAGGTCATGCCTCGGCCCTGGGGAGGGCTCGGACGGCGGTTCCGGACGGGACGGTGTGGTGGGGGACACGTCGGCGACCTCGGTGGCCGAGCCCGGCCGGGTGGCCAGGTAGCCCTCGGCGACGAGCTGGTCGTAGGCCGCGCTCACCGTGCCGCGCGACAGCCCCAGCTCCGCCGCCAGCGACCGCGTCGAAGGCAGCCGCGTGCCGCGCGGCAGCCGCCCGTCCCGGACCGCCTGCCGCAGCGCCTCCTCCAGCCCGCGCCGCCGCCCGCCGCCGGTGGAGACCTCCAGATGCAGGTCCACCCCGAAACCGGCCCAATCTTTCCGCACGGAACCGGATCTTACGCATGGTCCGGTACCCGGGCCTACGGTAGGTGAGCAGGCAGAACCCGGAAGGACGACGTCAACATGATCGTGATCGCTCACCTGAGCGACATCCACATCGGCGCGACGCCCCAGAGCGTCGACCGCGCCACCTCCGTCATGCGCTACCTCGACGCGCTCCCCGCCGACCTCTCCGCCGACCTCGACGCCGTGCTCGTCACCGGCGACATCGCCGACCACGGCCTCCCCGAGGAGTACGAGGAGGCGCGCAAGCTGCTCTCCTCCCGCCACCCGGTCCTGGTCGGCCCGGGCAACCATGACGTGCGGGAGCAGTTCCGTCGCGTCCTGCTGGGCGACCGGAGCGGTGGCGAGGGGCCGATCAACCAGGTCCTGCGCACGGACAGGGCCGTCTACGCCATGTGCGACTCCTCCATCCCCGGCGAGGACTCGGGCCACCTGGACGACGAGACGCTGGCCTGGCTGGACGACGTGCTCGCGGGCGCGGACCGGCCGGTGTTCGTGGCCTTCCACCACCCGCCTACCCTGCTGCACAGCCAGGTGGTCGACGGCATCAGACTGCACCGGTCCGAGCCTCTGGAAGAGCTGCTCGGGCGGTATCCGGACGTGCCCGCCGTGCTGGTCGGCCACGCCCACACGGGCGCCGCCACCACCTTCGCCGGCCGGCCGCTGCTGGCCGCCCCCGGCGTCGTGTCCACGCTGAAGCTGCCGTGGGAGGGTGGCACGACGTTCGCCAACTGCGCGGACTACGACCTCCCGCCGGCGATCGCGTTCCATGTGCTCGACGACACGGGCCGGATGACCACGCACTACCGGGTCGTCGCGTAGCCGCGGGCGGGCCTCCAGGAGGAGGCCCGCCCGCGCCGTCATCGCTCGGTCAGCCGCACGAACGTCACCGAGTGCGCGGGGAAGTCGTAGGTGAAGGCCGAGGAGAAGCCGTGCACCTGCCGCTCCACCGGCGCCACCCGCTCCGGCTCGGACAGCGAGTTCGTGTCGGACGGCGAGCCCGTCAGCGTGGTCACCGTGGCGACCGGCCGGAACCGCGCCGAGCCGAGCTCCACGCCGCCGCGGACGGACGTGTCCTGCACGTTGACGACCTTGAGCGTCACGGACTTCCCGTCCCTGGACACCACCTGGTACAGCGGCTCCACGACGGCGTCGTCCACGAAGTCGTTGATCTTCTGCCCGTCCAGCCAGGTCGTGATCCGCCGCCCGCTCACCTGGATCTTGATCCGGTAGTCGCGGCCGGTCTCGATCGTGGTGGCGGAGGTGGCGATCGAGGACTTGGCGCCGTTGGCGGCCTTCTCTATGGCGGACTGGGTGTTGCCCCAGCCGCCGAGGTTCCACCAGTAGAAGTTGCCGGTGTCCTTGACCCCGAACATGATCAGGAAGCCCTCGGCCCCGGCGGTCTTCCTGGCGACGACCTCCATCGTGTAGTTCGACCAGCCGGCCGAGCCCGCCGTGGACCTGGCGTCCGTCACCTGGGCGGTCTGCGCGTAGGCGCCGTCCTGGACAGTCCATGTCCCCAGGCCGGGGGTCCACTTGCCGGCTCCGGCCGAGAAGTCGTCCGCCAGCAGCGTGGTCCCGTCGGCCGCGGTGACCTTCACGTCGTCGTACCGGACGGCGGTGTTCCACGCGCCGAGCCCCACCGCGCCGCCGATGTCCTCGACCGTCCTGCCCTCGCCCGTGAAGGCGCTGGGCAGCACCCGGTCGCCGACATTGGCGGAGAACAGCCGCTGCACGTAGTAGTTCGGCGAGCCGTAGACCTGGTCGTTGTCGAACCAGATGAGGTCCGGCGTCCAGTCCACGTAGTCCACGTTGGCCAGCAGCGGCGCGTACGACGCCAGCCGCACGACGTCGGAGTTGCGCTCCAGGCCCGTCATGTACGACGCCTCCGCCAGCGCGTTGTGCCACGTGTTGCCGCGCGAGGCGTACTCGCCCACGAACACCTTCGGCCCGCCGCGGTCATAGGCGTCGTAACGGTGGTTGTTGGTCAGGAACCACTCCGGGCTGTTGTAGTAGTGCTCGTCGACGAGGTCGGCCTTCTGGTCGCGGGCGAACTGCCACATCCGGTCGAACCAGGCGCCCTGCGACGTCTGCCCCGCATTGCTGATGATCTTGACTTCCGGGTACCTGGCCCTGATGGCGTCCGCGAACTTCGGGTAGTTCGCGAAGAACTCGGGGTAGATCTCCTCGTTCCCGAGCCCGATGTACTCCAGCCCGAACGGCTTCGGATGCCCGAGCCGGGCCCGCTTCCCGCCCCACTCCGAGGTGACCGGCCCGTTGGCGAACTCGATCAGGTCGAGCGTGTCCCGCACCCACCGGGCCAGCTTGGCCTCGTCGGTCAGCGGCCGGTTCTCGCCGCACCCGTTCACACCCACCGACAGCACCGGCAGCGCCCGGGCCCCGATGTCCTCGGCGAACTGGAAGTACTCGTAGTAGCCGAGGCCGTAGGACTGGTTGTAGCCCCAGAAGTTGAAGTTGGTCGGCCGCTCCTCGACCGGGGCGATCGTCTCCTTCCACTGGTAGATGCGCCGCCGGTCCTGGTTGTCCGCGTACGGGTCGTACGTGCCGACGTTCGTCACGCACCCGCCGGGGAAGCGCAGGAACCTGGGCTTCAGGCCGGCGACCATCCTGGCCAGGTCGGTCCGCATGCCGTGCCCCTTGAACGTGTCGCGCGGGAACAGCGACACCATGTCCAGGTCGGTCCGGCCGCCCGGCGCCAGCACCACCAGCCGCCCCGCGTCCGTCGTCCCCGAGGCCGTGAACGACGCGGTGTACTTCGCCCAGCCGCCGGCCTTCACCCGCAGCGTGGCCGTGCCGAGGACGGTGGAGCCGCTCTCCACCGAGACCGTCAGCGGCCCCGCCGCGTCACGCCTGGCCCAGAGCGACACGTCGTACCGCTTGCCCTGCTTCACGGGGATGCCGCGGTTGAACCCGGCGTTGCTCGCGCCCGCGGTGCCGTCGCCGGTCACGTCGAGCCGCAGGTAATTGCGGTTGTTGGCGTTCAGCGGCCGGTCGGTGCCGATCGCGAGCTCGGCGGTGGCGCCGCGTTCGGCCTTGGACCACGCGGTCAGGCCCGTGTAGGAGCGCTCGTCCACGCTGTTGAACTCGAACGAGCGGTTCTGCACCAGCTCGGCGTAGAGCCCGCCGTCGGCGGCGTGGTTGATGTCCTCGTAGAAGACCCCGTAGAGGTCGGGGCTGACCTCGGTGCCCTTGGCCCCGGTGTCCACGGTCAGCTTGCCCGAGCTGTAGCCCTCGACCCTGAACTTCGTGATCGCGCTCCCCACGACGAGGGTGCCGTCGCCGACGGAGACGTTCTGGACGCCCGAGGAGAGCACGACCTTGCCGCCGCCCGCGTCCTCGAGCCGGAAGACCGACGCGGTCCCGCCCAGCCGCACCTTCCCGGCGGCGACCCGCAGGAACTCGCCGCTCGCCACGTTCTTCAGCGTCACGCCGTCACCGGCGGCCGTGGCCGTGAGGGCCAGGCTGGTCATCCCCGCGTTCGCCGAAGCCCGCACCACCCCCGACGGGCCGGCCGACAGGTACGGCAGCGAGCCGGAGCGCAGCGTGAACGCCCCGGACGGCACCACCGGCCTGCCCTCGCTCGCCTTGATCGCGATGTAGTCGAACGCCGCCGCCATCGACGTGCCGTTCTGCGCCGACAGCGCGAACAGGCCGAGCTGCTTGACGTCCAGCTTCGCGCTCACCTTGGCCGCCTGCACCCAGGCCGAGCCGTCCCAGTACGAGGAGACGAACTCGTCGCCGGTCCTGGCCAGCTTGACGATCTCGCCGGTCGAGCCGGGCCGGGCCGCGAAGCTCGCGTTGAACGAGGCCCCGACCTCGGTGTCCGTCTCGATCACCGGCCCGCCCGCGGACCCGACGTGGGCGAGCCCGGCGCGTACGTAGTTGTCCCAGTCCTGCCAGGCCAGCAGGCCCGCGCTCTGGTAGTCCAGCGCGACCGGGGCGCTCAGCTTGGTGACCACCTCGAAGTCGCCGGCGGGGACGTCCACGAGGAAGAGGTTCCTGGCGGTGTTGGTGCCCTGGTACGTGTCGCCGGTCAGGCTCTCCACGCGCAGCGCGCCGCCCGACAGCGACCAGCGGGAGCTGTCCGGCGACAACACCGTCCAGTCCTCGCCGAGCGTGGTGCCGTCGAACTGGTCGACCACGGCGCCGTCCGGGATGGGCTCGGCAAGCGAGGCCGCCGCGGTCGTCGGCGGTGGCGCCACCAGCGAGGCCGCCAGGAGCAGGGCGGATAAGGCGATTCGCGTCATGAGTGGGGGGCTCCTCAAGGTTGTTAGCGTTAACAGGGCAAGTGAGCGTTAACAACGGCGATCCGCGACAAGTTAAGGACTGGCCCAGACCCTCGTCAAGGCCCGGCCCGTGTGATCCGACCGTAATCAGGCGGCCCCTTGACGAGACCCGTTGTTAACGTTCACAGTCGGGGCGAGCTCACCAAGCACTTCAAGCATCCTCAGCACATCGAAAAGTAGGCGTCGGCGACGCCCTCGGGGGCCGGTGCGGCCGGTGCGTAGGCCGTGGCGCAAGGCAGGAAGGCGCCGGCATCCCGCATGGGGATGTTAGCGCTCACATGAGAAGGGAACCCCCACGTGTTGAAGAGGATCTCGGCTTTAGTTCTCGCCGGTCTGACCGCGATGTCCATGACCGCCTGCGGCAGCGGCGGTGGCGGCGGTGGTGGCGGCGGCTCGATCACCATGGGCTTCTCCCAGGTGGGCGCGGAGAGCGGGTGGCGTACCGCGAACACCAAGTCCGTGCAGGACTCGGCCAAGACCGCGGGCATCACGCTCAAGTTCTCCGACGCCCAGCAGAAGCAGGAGAACCAGATCAAGGCCATCCGCTCCTACATCCAGCAGAAGGTGGACATCATCGCCTTCTCGCCGGTGGTGGAGTCCGGCTGGGACACGGTGCTCAAAGAGGCCAAGGACGCGAAGATCCCGGTCATCCTGACCGACCGCGCCGTGGACTCCAAGGACACCTCCCTCTACAAGACCTTCCTCGGCTCGGACTTCGTCGAAGAGGGCAAGAAGGCCGGCCAGTGGCTGGTGAACGAGTACAAGGACACCAAGGACCCGGTGAACATCGTCGAGCTGCAGGGCACGACGGGCTCGGCCCCGGCCAACGACCGCAAGTCCGGCTTCCAGGGGGTCATCGGGGCCGATCCCAAGTTCAAGATCATCGCCTCGCAGACCGGTGACTTCACCAGGGCCAAGGGCAAGGAGGTCATGGAGGCCTTCCTGAAGTCGAACCCGGACATCGACGTCCTCTACGCCCACAACGACGACATGGGCCTGGGCGCGATCGAGGCCATCGAGGGCGCGGGCAAGGTGCCCGGCAAGGACATCAAGATCATCACCGTGGACGCCGTCAAGGACGGCATGCAGGCGCTCGCCGACGGGAAGATCAACTACATCGTCGAGTGCTCGCCGCTGCTCGGCCCGCAGCTCATGGACCTGGCCAAGAAGGTCGTCAAGGGTGAGCAGGTGCCGGCCCGCGTGGTGACCGAGGAGACCACGTTCACGCAGGAGCAGGCCAAGCAGGTCCTCTCCTCCCGCCAGTACTGACCCGCCTGCCGGCCGCGCGCCTCCGTACTCCGGCTGGGGTCCTGGGATGGGGAGAGGCGACGGCGCCTCACGTGCTCCGGCTGGGGGCTGGGTGCTCCCGCCAGCCGGAGTGTGCGGGGCGCGGTCGTCCTTCTGGACGCCCCCGGGCCCTGGACCGGGGCACCGGGGAGGCGTAGTGACGAGGCAAGGCGGCGGTTTCCCTGCCATATGAGGAGAGACATGGTCACACCCGCGCCGGTCCTGACGATGAGCGGGATCGGCAAGCAGTTCCCTGGCGTGAAGGCCCTGGACGGCGTCGACCTGCGGCTGCTACCGGGCGAGGTGCACGCGCTCATGGGAGAGAACGGCGCGGGCAAATCCACCCTGATCAAGGTGCTCACCGGCGTCCACCCCGCCGACGCGGGCACCATCGAGCTGGGCGGCGCGCCCGTCGCGTTCGGCAGCCCCCTGGAGGCGCAGCAGGCCGGCATCAGCACGGTCTACCAGGAGGTCAACCTCTGCACGAACCTCTCGGTGGCCGAGAACATCTTCATCGGCCGCGAGCCCCGGAAAAGGGGTCGCATCGACTGGAAACGGATGCGCGCCAGGGCCGCCGAGCTGCTGTCCCGGCTGGAGCTGAGCGTGGACGTGTCGGCGCCGCTGTCGACGTACTCGCTGGCCGTCCAGCAGATGGTGGCCATCGCGCGGGCGATCGACATCGAGGCGAGGGTGCTCATCCTGGACGAGCCCACCTCCAGCCTGGACGCCGACGAGGTCGAGCAGCTCTTCCGGGTGATGAGGCGGCTGAAGGAGGAGGGCATCGCCATCCTCTTCGTCTCCCACTTCCTCGACCAGATCTACGAGATCTCGGACCGCATGACGATCCTGCGCAACGGCAGGCTCGTCGGCGAGTACCTCACCGATCGGCTCCCGCAGGTCGAGCTGGTCGCCAAGATGATCGGCCAGGAGCTGGCCGCGCTGGAGCGGTTGCACGGCGAGGCCAAGGTCTTCGACCGGCCGCTGGTCGAGGCGCGCGAGCTGGGCCGGCCGGGGGCCATCGAGCCGTTCACGCTCACGATCCACGAGGGCGAGGTGGTGGGTCTGGCCGGGCTGCTCGGCTCCGGCCGTACGGAGATCGCGCGGCTGCTGTTCGGCGCCGACCACGCGGGCACGGGCGAGATCGCGGTCGGCGGGACCCCGGCGTCGTTGCGCACGCCACGCGCGGCCATGAACCACAAGATCGCGTTCTGCTCCGAGAACCGCAAGGCCGACGGTCTCATCCCCGACCTGACCGTGCGCGAGAACATCATCCTCGCCCTCCAGGCCACCAGGGGCTGGACCAGGCCGGTGCCGCGCGAGCAGCAGGACGAGCTGGTCGGCAGGTACGTCAAGGCCCTGAAGATCAGCCCGCCCAACCCCGAGCACCTCGTACGCAACCTCAGCGGCGGCAACCAGCAGAAGGTCGTGCTGGCCAGATGGCTCATCCTCGAGCCGCGCCTGCTCATCCTGGACGAGCCCACCCGGGGCATCGACGTCGGGGCGAAGACCGAGATCCAGCGACTGGTGGCCGAGCTGTCCGACGGCGGCATGGCGGTGCTGTTCATCTCGGCCGAGCTGGAGGAGGTGCTGCGGCTCAGCCACAAGGTCGAGGTGCTGCGCGACCGGCGGCTGGTGGCCGAGCTGCCCAACGACGACGAGCTCACCACGGACGTGCTCATGGAAACGATCGCGAGCGGAGGCCGGACCTCATGAGACGGCTGCTCTGGCCGGTGGTGGTCCTCGTACTGCTGCTGGCGCTGAACGTGTTCTTCACGCCCAGCTTCTTCTCGATCCAGGTCAGGGAAGGCCACCTGTACGGGAGCCTGATCGACATCCTGCGCTTCGGCGCCCCGCTGATCCTGGTCTCGCTCGGGATGACGCTGGTCATCGCCACCGGCGGCATCGACCTGTCGGTGGGCTCGGTGGTGGCGATCTCGGGGGCGCTGGCCTGCCTGCAGATCAGCGAGGACGCGAGCGTGTTCACCGCCGTGGCGGCGGCGCTGGGGCTCTGCCTGGTGCTGGGCGCCTGGAACGGGTTCCTGGTCGCGACCGTCGGCATCCAGCCGATCATCGCCACGCTCATCCTCATGGTGGCCGGGCGCGGCCTGGCCCAGCTCATCACGGACGGGCAGATCATCACCGTCAACAGCCCGGCGTACAAGGTGATCGGCGGCGGCTACTGGCTGACCGTGCCGTTCGGCATCATCATCGTGCTCGGCGTGCTGGCGATCACGGCGTTCCTCACCCGGCGGCTGGCGCTGGGCATGCTGATCGAGTCGGTCGGCGGCAACGCCGAGGCCAGCCGGCTGGCGGGCATCAGGGCGCGCGGGATCATCATCATGGTGTACGCGTTCGCCGCGCTGTGCGCGGGCGTGGCCGGGCTGATGATCAGCTCGAACGTCTCCAGCGCCGACGGCAACAACGCCGGCCTGTGGATCGAGCTGGACGCCATCCTGGCCGTCGTGATCGGCGGCACGTCGCTGTCCGGCGGCCGGTTCTCGCTCGGCGGCACCGTGCTGGGCGCGCTGATCATCCAGACCCTGACCACGACGATCTACTCGATCGGCGTGCCACCGGAGACCACGCTGCTGTTCAAGGCGCTGGTCGTGACGGCGGTCTGCCTCATCCAGTCCCCGTCCTTCCGCGAGAAGGCGTTCCGCAGACGCGGCCGCGCCGCGCCCGCCGGTCCGGTGGCCGAGGAGAAGGTGCGAGTGACCACATGAGCACGCTGACGATCGGGCGGGCGAGCGTGCCCGCCAAGTATTTGCCGGTCCTCGTGACCGGGTGCCTGTTCCTGGCCATGTTCGTGGTCGGCGGGATCCGCTACGAGGGGTTCGCCAGCGGGCAGGTGGTGCTCAACGTCTTCATCGACAACGCCTTCCTGCTGGTGGTGGCCGTCGGGATGACGTTCGTGATCCTGACCGGGGGCATCGACCTGTCGGTGGGGTCGGTGGTGGCGCTGTCCACGATGATCTCGGCCAGCCTCATGGCGGGGCCGGGGTGGCCGCCGTACCTGGTGATCCCGCTGGTGCTGGTCATCGGGTCGGGGCTGGGGCTGGTGATGGGGTACATCGTGCACGCCTTCGACATCCAGCCGTTCATCGTGACGCTGGCGGGCATGTTCCTGGCGCGGGGGCTGTGTTACACGATCGGCACGGACTCGATCCCGATCAACGATCCCACCTTCACGGCGTTCGCGCAGGCGAGGATCGACCTGTTCGCCGACATGTGGATATCACCCAGTGTGATCGTCGCCGTGGTGGTCGTGCTGGTGGCGGCGTACGTGCTGCACTACACCCGCCTCGGCCGCGCGGTGTACGCGACCGGCGGCAGCGAGCAGTCCGCGCTGCTGATGGGGCTGCCCGTGGGCCGGACGAAGATCGCGGTCTACACGATCAGCGGGTTCTGCTCGGCGCTGGGCGGCGTGCTGCTGTCGTTCTACATGCTCTCCGGTTACGGGCTGCACGCCGTGGGCATGGAGCTGGACGCGATCGCGGCGGTCGTCATCGGCGGCACCCTGCTGACCGGCGGCAGCGGCTTCCTGCTGGGCACGGTCCTGGGGGTGCTCGTGCTGGGCCTGATCCAGACGATCATCAGTTTCGAGGGGACACTGTCCTCATGGTGGACCAAGATCTTCATCGGAATGTTGCTCTTCGTCTTCATCTTGCTGCAGCGCCTGTTTTCAGCCCGATCGAGGCGCTGACCTGCCGGGGAAAGTTACTCGAAAGTTTCCGGTAGGTTATGCGCGCCCGTTGACACGAGCGTTGTTAGCGATAACAATCGGCGGAAGTGAACGAGAATTATGTTCTGATTCGTTACTTTGTGTAATCGAATCCCTCGCTCTACCGGCAGCCGCCGCGTCCAGCGCTGCCGGACCCCCATCGCAAGGAGATGACATGAGGTTGGGACGAATCGGGGGCGTGGTATCCGTCATCGCGCTCGCCGCGACGATGACGGCCTGCGGATCGAGCACGAAGACCGTCGACGCCCAGGCCTCCGCCTCGGCCTCCGCCGGCAGCGGGGGCGCCCTGATCGGCGTCACCATGCCCACGAAGTCGTCGGAGCGCTGGATCCACGACGGCGACAACGTCAAGCAGCAGCTGGAGAAGCTGGGCTACAAGGTCGACCTCCAGTACGCGGAGAACGACATCCCGACGCAGGCCAACCAGATCGAGAACCAGATCACCAAGGGCGCCAAGCTCCTGATCATCGCCTCGATCGACGGCACCGCCATCACCTCCCAGCTCCAGCAGGCCGCCGACAACAAGATCCCGGTCATCGCCTATGACCGTCTGATCCGCAACAGCCCGAACGTCGACTACTACGCCACGTTCGACAACTTCAAGGTCGGCGTGCAGCAGGCGACCTCGCTGCTCAAGGGCCTCGGCGTCGAGGACGGCAAGAAGGGCCCGTTCAACGTCGAGCTGTTCGGCGGCTCGCCCGACGACAACAACGCCACGTTCTTCTGGAACGGCGCCATGTCGGTGCTCAAGCCGAAGATCGACGACGGCACCCTGAAGATCGCGAGCGGTCAGACCGACTTCAAGCAGGCCGCCATCCTGCGGTGGGACCCCGCCACGGCGCAGAAGCGCATGGAGGACATCCTCACCAAGACCTACGGCGGCAAGAAGGTGGACGGCGTGCTGTCGCCGTACGACGGTCTATCGATCGGCATCCTGTCGGCGCTCAAGAGCTCCGGCTACGGCACCAGCGGCCAGCCGTACCCGATCGTGACCGGCCAGGACGCCGAGCTCGCGTCGGTGAAGTCGATCATCGCCGGTGAGCAGTACTCCACCATCTTCAAGGACACCCGCAAGCTCGCCGAGCAGACGGTGAAGATGGCCGACTCCGTGCTCAAGGGCCAGAAGCCCGAGGTCAACAACGAGAAGGACTACGACAACGGCAACAAGGTCGTCCCGTCGTACCTGCTCGACCCGGTGATCGTGGACAAGAGCAACTACAAGGAAGTCATCATCGGCGGCAACTACTACACCGAGGACCAGCTCAAGTAAGGGCCAGAGCCCCGGGGACCCCAGAAGTCCCCGGGGCTTCCTCTCTGAGCGAGGGATATATGACCGAGCACATCTTGCGGATGAGCGGGATCACCAAGACGTTCCCCGGTGTCAAGGCGCTGCAGAACGTCAACCTGTCGGTCCGGCGGGGCGAGATCCACGCGATCTGCGGCGAGAACGGCGCCGGCAAGTCGACGCTGATGAAGGTGCTTTCCGGGGTCTACCCGCACGGCGAGTACGAGGGCGAGATCACCTTCGAGGGCAGGACGGTCGAGTTCGGCGGCATCCGCGACAGCGAGCACGCCGGCATCGTCATCATCCACCAGGAGCTGGCGCTCAGCCCGCAGCTGTCGATCGCCGAGAACATCTTCCTCGGCAACGAGCGCGCCAAGCGCGGCTTCATCGACTGGAACCGCACCAACTACGAGGCCGGCGAGCTGATGAAGCGGGTCGGCCTGCGCGAGAACCCGACGACGCCGATCTCCGACATCGGCGTGGGCAAGCAGCAGCTCGTCGAGATCGCCAAGGCGCTCTCGAAGGAGGTGAGGCTGCTCATCCTCGACGAGCCGACCGCCGCCCTCAACGACGACGACTCGGCCCACCTGCTCGACCTGCTGCGCGGCCTGCGGGACGAGGGCATCACCTGCGTGATCATCTCTCACAAGCTGAACGAGGTCACCGCCATCGCCGACTCCGTCACGATCATCCGCGACGGGCAGACGATCGAGACTCTCGACATGGCCACCGACGACGTCACCGAGGACCGCATCATCGCCGGCATGGTCGGCCGGGCGCTCGACAACCGCTTCCCGCCGCACGAGCCGACCATCGGCGACGAGGTGCTGCGCATCGAGGACTGGACGGTCTACAGCCCCAGCCAGCCGGGCCGGAAGGTGGTCGACGGGGCCGCCCTCACGCTGCGCCGGGGCGAGATCGTCGGCCTCGCGGGGCTGATGGGCGCCGGGCGCACCGAGCTGGCGATGAGCGTGTTCGGGCGCGCGTACGGGGTGCACATCTCCGGCAAGATCTTCAAGGACGGCAAGCCGATCGAGATCCGCAACGTGCAGGACGCGATCAAGCACGGCATCGCCTACGCCACCGAGGACCGCAAGCGGTACGGCCTCAACCTCATCGAGGACATCAAGCGCAACATCTCGGCGGCCGGGCTCACCGGGCTGTCCAAGCGCGGCTGGGTCAACGAGAACGAGGAGTACAAGGTCGCCGAGCAGTTCCACAAGAGCATGAACATCAAGGCGCCCACGGTCAACAGCATCGTGGGCAAGCTGAGCGGCGGCAACCAGCAGAAGGTCGTGCTCTCGAAGTGGATCCTGACCGAGCCGGACGTGCTCATCCTCGACGAGCCCACCAGAGGCATCGACGTCGGCGCCAAGTACGAGATCTACACGATCATCAACCGGCTGGCCGACCAGGGCAAGGCCGTGCTCGTGATCTCCTCTGAGCTGCCCGAGCTGATCGGTCTGTGCGACCGCGTCTACACCCTCTCCGAGGGCCGGATCACCGGCGAGGTGCCGCGCCAGGAGGCCACCCAGGAACACCTCATGTACCTGATGACCAAGGGACAGGAAAAATGAGTAGCATCACGCCCACCGACGTGGAGGTCGGCGCCAAGGGCGACGGGGGAGCTCCACGGCAGCCGGGCCGGGTGTCGCTCGGCGGAGTGTCGCTCAACCTGCGATCCAGCGGCATCTACATCGCCTTCGCGCTGATCGTCGTGCTGTTCTCGGTGCTGACCGACGGCGCGATGCTCACGCCGCAGAACATCTCCAACATCATCGTCCAGAACTCCTACGTCCTGATCCTCGCGATCGGCATGATCCTGATCATCATCGCCGGGCACATCGACCTGTCGGTCGGCTCGGTGGTGGCCGTCACGGGAGCCCTGGCGGCCGTGCTCATGGTGAACATGGGCTGGCCCTGGCCGCTGGCCCTGCTCGTCACGCTGGTGGCCGGGGCGCTCATCGGGGCCTGGCAGGGCTACTGGATCGCGTACTTCGGCATCCCGGCGTTCATCGTGACGCTGGCCGGCATGCTGCTGTTCAGGGCGCTGACCCTGACCGTGCTGGGCAACCAGGGCATCGGCCCGTTCCCCGACCAGGTCCGCACGCTGGCCAACGGCTTCACCAACGGCTACCTCAAGAACGTCGGCCTCGGCCCGCTCGGCGGCGCCGACCTGTTCAGCCTGCTGATCGGCATCGTGGCCATCGCCGGCATGGCGGTCTCCCAGTGGCGCACCCGCAACGCGCGCCAGGGCTACGGGCAGGCCGTGGAGCCGATGGCGCTGTTCGTGCTGAAGCTGGCGGCCGGGGCCGCGCTGATCCTCTTCCTGGTCGTGCAGCTCGCCCGCTTCAAGAACCTCCCGTGGGTGCTGGTGCTGCTGGCGGTGCTCGTGCTCGGCTACTCGCTGATGGCCAACCGCACGGTCTTCGGCCGGCAGATCTACGCCATCGGCGGCAACCTCCAGGCGGCGGTCATGTCCGGCGTGAAGGTCAAGTCGGTGGTCTTCTGGATCTTCGTCAACATGGGCGTGCTGTCGGCCATCGCCGGCATCATCTTCGCCGGCCGGCTCAACCAGGCGGGTCCCACCGCCGGTAACAGCTTCGAGCTGGACGCCATCGCCGCGGCCTTCATCGGCGGCGCGGCCGTCCAGGGCGGCGTCGGCAAGGTGGTCGGCGCCATCACCGGCGGTCTGATCATGGCGGTCATCAACAACGGCATGTCCCTGATCGGCTCGCCCAGCGAGCGGGTCATGCTCGTCAAGGGAGCGGTCCTCCTGGCGGCCGTCGCGTTCGACGTGTGGACCAAGCGCAGGGCAGGTGCCGCGCGTTAGTAAGATCCCCTGAGCCCAGCGAAAGGAGAGACCGTGACGACCCCCAAGCGCCGCATGCCGGTCATGGCCGATGTGGCCAAGGAGGCGGGCGTGTCGCACCAGACGGTCTCCCGGGTGCTCAACGACCACCCGAACGTCCGGGCGGACACCCGCGCCCGGGTGGAGGAGGCGATCACCCGGCTGGGCTACCGACGTAACCTGGTCGCCCGCGCCCTGGTCACCAAGCGGTCGAGGACGCTCGGCGTGGTGAGCTTCGACACCACGCTGTACGGCCCGGCCAGCACGATCTACGGCATCGAGCAGGCGGCCAGGACCGCGGGCTACTTCGTGAGCATCGTCAGCCTGAAGTCGATCGACGCGGCCAGCGTGCGCGACGCCATCGACTACCTCGCCGAGCAGGGCGTGGACGGGGTCGTGGTGGTCGCGCCGCAGCGCTCGGCCGGGCGCGCACTGGAGAACCTGCCGAGCGGCATGCCGGCGGTCGCGGTCGAGGGCACTCACGCCGCCGACGTGTCGGTGGTCTGCATCGACCAGGTGCAAGGTGCCAGGCTCGCCACCCGCCACCTTCTGGAGCTGGGCCACGAGACCGTCTGGCACGTCAGCGGCGCCCCCGACTGGCTGGAGACCGAGGGCCGGATCGAGGGCTGGCGTGCGGCTCTGGAGGAGGCGGGCCGTCCGGTGCCCGAGCCGCTGGCCGGAGACTGGAGCCCGCGCGCGGGTTACGAGGCCGGCAAGAGCCTGGCGGCGATGGAGGGCGTCACGGCCGTGTTCGCCGGCAACGACCAGATGGCGCTCGGCGTGCTGCGCGCGCTCAGCGAGGCGGGCGTGCGGGTGCCCGACCAGATCAGCGTGGTGGGCTTCGACGACATCCCCGAGTCGGAGTTCTTCTCGCCGCCGCTCACCACGGTCAGGCAGGACTTCGACGTGGTGGGCAGGCACTGCATCGAGGTGCTGCTGCGCCAGATCGACGCCGGGCCCACCGCGTACGAGCGCCTGGTCGTCCCTCCCAGCTTCGTGGTGAGGTCGAGTACCTCGCAGCGGCGGTAGATGATGTGCATGCCACAGAAGAAAATCCCCTGGAGTGCAATGTGAACGCTAACAGTTACGTGGTCGGAGTCGACTTCGGCACGCTCTCGGGGCGTGCCGTCGTCGTCCGCGTGAGTGACGGCGCGGAGCTGGGCAGCGCCGTCCACGAGTACGCCCACCGCGTCATCGAGCACAGCCTGCCGGGATCCGACGAGAGGCTGGGCCCGGACTGGGCGCTGCAGTCGCCGCAGGACTGGATCGACGTGCTGAAGATCGCCGTACCCCAGGCGGTCGCCGCCTCGGGCGTCGCGCCCGAGCAGATCATCGGCATCGGCACCGACTTCACCGCCTGCACCGTGCTGCCCACGACGGCGGACGGCACGCCGCTGTGCGTCGAGACCCCGTCCGAGCCGCACGCGTGGCCGAAGCTGTGGAAGCACCACGCCGCGCAGTCGCACGCCGACCGGATCAACGAGCTGGCCGCTCGCCGGGGGGAGAGCTGGCTGCCGCGTTACGGGGGCAAGATCTCCTCGGAGTGGGAGTTCGCCAAGGGCCTGCAGGTCCTGGAGGAGGCCCCCGAGGTGTACGCCAGGGCCGAGCGCTGGATCGAGGCCGCCGACTGGATCATCTGGCAGCTCACCGGCGTCGAGAGCCGCAACATCTGCACTGTGGGATACAAGGGGATCTTCCAGGACGGCTCCTACCCGTCCGAGGAGTTCCTCGCCGAGCTCAACCCCGGATTCGCCGGGTTCGCGAGCAAGCTCGCCACCGGTCAGGTCGGCGACCAGGTCAACGGCACCACGCTGGCCCCGCTCGGCGGCCTCGCCGGGCGCCTGACCGCGCAGGCCGCGCAGTGGACCGGCCTGTCCGAGGGTGCGGCCGTGGCCGTCGGCAACGTGGACGCGCACGTCACCTCGGCCGCCGCCGACGCCGTCGGGCCCGGCCAGATGGTGGCCATCATGGGCACCTCCACCTGCCACATCATGCCCAGCGACCAGCTCGCCGAGGTGCCCGGCATGTGCGGCGTCGTACGCGACGGCATCGTGCCCGGCCTCTGGGGCTACGAGGCCGGCCAGTCCGCGGTCGGCGACATCTTCGCCTGGTTCGTGGACAACTTCGGGGGCGACCTCGACCACGAGAGCCTGACCGCGCTGGCCGAGAAGCAGGCGGTCGGCGAGCACGGGCTGGTCGCGCTCGACTGGTTCGGCGGCAACCGCTCGGTGCTCGTGGACCACAACCTCTCCGGCGTGATCATCGGCCAGACCCTGGCCACCAAGCCCGAGGACGTCTACCGGGCGCTCATCGAGTCCACCGCGTTCGGCGCCCGGATGATCGTGGAGACGTTCGAGAAGTCGGGCGTGCCGGTCGAGGAGTTCGTGGTCGCCGGCGGCCTGCTGAAGAACCGCTTCCTCATGCAGGTCTACGCCGACGTGCTGCGCCGCCCGCTGTCGGTCATCGGCTCCGACCAGGGCCCCGCGCTCGGCTCGGCCATCCACGCGGCCGTCGCCGCCGGCGCCTACCCGGGCATCCAGGAGGCCGCCGCGGCCATGGGCAAGCGCACCGAGGCCGCGTACGTGCCCGACGAGGCCAGTGCCGACGCCTACGACCGGCTCTACGCCGAGTACCACAGGCTCCACGACTTCTTCGGGGACGGAAAGATGCTGCACACCCTCCGCGCGATCAGGAACGAGGCCCAGGCATGAGCATGAGGAAGATCGTCGCCGACCTGCACGCGGAGCTGGTCCGCTACAACCTGGTCGTCTGGACCGCGGGCAACGTCTCGGGCCGGGTCCCGGGCGAGGACCTGTTCGTCATCAAGCCGTCCGGGGTCTCGTACGACGAGCTGACCCCGGAGAACATGGTCGTGTGCGACCTCGACGGCAACCTCGTGGAGGGTGAGCACTCGCCGTCCAGCGACACCGCCGCGCACGCGTACGTCTACCGCAACATGCCCGACGTCGGCGGCGTCGTGCACACCCACTCCACCTACGCCTCCGCCTGGGCGGCGCGCGGCGAGGCCATCCCCTGCGTGCTGACCGCGATGGCCGACGAGTTCGGCGGCGAGATCCCCCTCGGCCCGTTCGCGCTGATCGGCGACGACTCGATCGGCCAGGGCATCGTCGAGACGCTCAAGGGCCACCGCTCCAAGGCCGTCCTCATGCAGAACCACGGCGTGTTCAGCATCGGCAAGGACCCGAAGGCGGCCGTGAAGGCCGCCGTCATGTGCGAGGACGTGGCCCGCACCGTCCACGTGGCCAGGCAGCTCGGCGAGCCGCTGCCGATCCCGCAGGACGACATCGACCGCCTGTACGACCGCTATCAGAACGTCTACGGACAGAGGAGCCCGCGTTGAAGATCTGGTTTCTGACCGGCAGCCAGGGGCTGTACGGCGAGGACACGCTGCGCCAGGTGGCCGAGCAGTCTCAGCGGATCGCCGAGCAGCTGCCCATGCCCGTCGAGTGGAAGCCCGTGCTCACTGACGCGGCGGCGATCAGGCGCGTGATGCTGGAGGCCAACGCCGACGACTCGTGCGCCGGCGTGATCGCGTGGATGCACACGTTCTCCCCGGCCAAGATGTGGATCGCGGGGCTCGACGCGCTGCGCAAGCCGCTGCTGCACCTGCACACGCAGGCCAACGTGGAGCTCCCGTGGAGCACCATCGACATGGACTTCATGAACCTCAACCAGGCGGCGCACGGCGACCGCGAGTTCGGGTTCGTGCAGACGCGGCTGGGCGTGCCGCGCAAGACCGTGGCCGGGCACGTCAGCGACCCGTCCGTGGGCGAGCGCATCCTGACCTGGGTGCGGGCCGCCAAGGGCCTGGCCGAGGTGCGCACGCTGAAGCTGGCCCGCTTCGGCGACAACATGCGCGACGTGGCGGTCACCGAGGGCGACAAGGTCGAGGCGCAGCTCCGCTTCGGCGTCTCGGTCAACACGTACGGCGTGAACGACCTGGTGGAGGCCGTGGACGCGGCCTCGGACGCGGACGTGACGGCGCTGGTCAAGGAGTACGCCGAGCAGTACAACGTCGCTCCCGAGCTGCTCGGCGAGCGCAACGAGTCGCTGCGCTACGCGGCCAGGATCGAGCTGGGCCTGCGCGGCTTCCTGGAGGCGGGCGGCTTCAAGGCGTTCACCACGAACTTCGAGGACCTCGGCGGCCTGCGCCAGCTCCCCGGCCTGGCCGTGCAGCGGCTCATGGCCGACGGGTACGGCTTCGGCGGCGAGGGCGACTGGAAGACCTCGGTCCTCCTGCGCACCCTGAAGTCCATGGCGCCCGGCGGCACCTCGTTCATGGAGGACTACACCTACGACCTGTCGCCCGGCCAGGAGCTCATCCTGGGCGCGCACATGCTGGAGGTCTGCCCCTCGATCGCCTCCGGCACGCCGTCGTGCGAGATCCACCCGCTGGGCATCGGCAACCGGGAGGACCCGGTCCGGCTCGTGTTCGACGCCGAGCCCGGCCCCGGCATCGTGGTGGGCCTGGCCGACATGGGTGACCGGTTCCGGCTGGTGGCCAACGAGATCGACCTCGTGGCCCCGCCCCAGCCGCTGCCCAAGCTGCCGGTCGCCCGCGCGGTCTGGAACCCCCGTCCCAACCTGCGTACGTCCACGGAGTCGTGGCTCACGGCGGGCGCGCCGCACCACACGGTGCTCTCCACGGCGATCGGCCGCGCGGAGCTGACCGACCTGGCCGACATGCTCGGCGTGGAGCTGCTGATCATCGACGCCGACACGACGACCGAGCGGTTCACCAAGGAGATCCGCTGGAACCAGGCGTACTACCGCCTGGCCCAGGGCTTCTAGTCCTCGGGCGGTTTCTTGGGGGCGTTCCTGCGCTGCTCCTCGGCGCGTTCGCGGCAGCGGCGCAGGAACTCCTCGTCGTCGTCCGGGTTGCCGGCGGCGAAGCGGCCCGGGCGGTCGTACTCGGGGAACGCGCTCGGCCGTGTGGCTGACTGCGACCGGTCCGGGCGGCCCGCCACCAGCCAGGCGATGGAGCCGATCAGCGGGAACAGCAGCACGACGATCACCCAGACGATCTTCGGCAGGTTCCTGCAGAGCACGTCGGGCGTGGTGATCGCGTCGAAGAGGCAGTAGAGCCAGAGCACGAGCGTGACAAGGCCGATGGCCTCGGACAGGTAGAGCACGGACACCTCCGTCAGCGGCTCACGAAAGCTAGCGGCACCCGGGCAGGGCTGACAAGGTGGTTTGTGGGAAGGTAATGCCGTGACGCTGACCAATTGGGCGGGAAACACCGCATTTCGGGCGCAAAATGTCCATCACCCGACCTCGCTCGACGAGCTCCAGCGGCTCGTCTCGGCCGGCTCCCGCGTGCGGGCGCTGGGGAGCGGCCACTCGTTCAACGACGTCGCGGACACCGACGGCGACCTCGTCGTGCTCGACCGGATGCCGGACGCGGTGGAGATCGACAGCGCGGCGGCCACGGCGCGGGTCCCCGCGCGCATGACGTACGCGCGGCTCGCGCCGCAGGTGCACTGGGCCGGGTTCGCGCTGGCGAACATGGCCTCGCTGCCGCACATCTCCGTGGCCGGCTCGGTCGCGACCGGCACGCACGGCTCCGGCGATGCCATCCCCGGCCTGGCCTCGGCCGTGTCCTCGCTCGACCTCGTCACCGCCGACGGCTCCGTGCTCACCCTCTCCCGCGGCGACGCCGACTTCCCCGGCGCGGTGGTGGCCCTCGGCGCGCTCGGCGTCGTCACCTCGCTGACCCTCGACCTGGTGCCGGCCTTCGAGCTGCGCCAGTACGTACGCGAGGGCCTGACCGTGGCCGCGCTCGCCGACTTCGACCAGATCATGTCCGCCGCCTACAGCGTCAGCCTCTTCACCGACTGGCGCGACACCCGCGTCTGGCTGAAGAGCACCGAGGAGCTGACCGACGCCGACTGGCACGGCACCACCCCGGCCGACGGCCCCCGCCACCCCCTGCCCGCGATGTCGGCGGAGAACTGCACGGTCCAGCTCGGCGTGCCCGGGCCGTGGCACGAGCGGCTGCCGCACTTCCGGCCGGACGCCGAGCCGAGCGGCGCGGGCAACGAGCTGCAGTCGGAGCTCATCCTGCCCCGGGAGCACGCGGTCAAGGCGCTGCGCGAGCTGTACGCGATCGGCGACCGGATCCGGCCCGTCCTGCAGATCTCCGAGGTGCGCTCGATCGCGCCCGACGACCTGTGGCTGAGTCCCTTCCGCGGTCGCGACAGCGTCGGCATCCACTTCACCTGGATCAGGGACGTGGCCGCGGTGCTGCCGGTGCTGGAGCTGGTGGAGGAGACGCTGGCGCCGTTCGCGCCCAGGCCGCACTGGGGCAAGCTGTTCACCCGCCGGCCCGAGTGCCCCGGCGAGTTCCGCTCGCTGGCACGGCGGCTCGACCCCGAGGGCAAGTTCGCCAACGACTTCACGCGGATACTGCTGCAGGAGTAGCACTCTCGCGCGGGCGTGCGCCCCCGGATGTAGGAGACCACCGGTCCGGGGGACGATGTCGCCGGGACGCGGATCCGCGATCGTTGGTGGCATGACCGATCACCCGTTCAGGTTCGGCGCGGTCGCCGGACATGCCACCGACGCCGGCGCGTGGACCGGCCTGGCCCGCAGGGCGGAGAGCCTCGGCTACTCGACGCTGCTGGTCCCCGACACGCTCGGCACGCTGTCGCCCTTCGTCGCCGCCGCCGTGGCCGCGACGGCCACGACGACCCTGCGCGTCGGCACGTTCGTGCTGAGCGCCGCCAACCGGACTCCCGAGGCCGTGGCGTGGGAGACCGCCACCCTGCACGCGCTCACCGACGGGCGCTTCGAGCTCGGCCTGGGCGCCGGCCGCCCGGACGCGGAGCGGGACGCCGCGGCGCTCGGCGTCGGGTACGGCACGCCCGGCCAGCGCATCGAGCGCGTCGCCCGGACGATCGAAGCGGTCAAGGACGTACGCGTCCTGGTCGCCGCGTCCGGGACCAGGCTCCTCAAGCTCGCCGCCCAGAAGGCGGACACCGTGGCGCTCGGCCTGCCGCCGCACTACACGGAGGATCAGGTGGCGGCGAAGCTGGACGAGCTGTACGAGCTGGCCGGCGACCGCTTCCACGACCTGGAGCTCAGCATGAACCTCGCGGCCGCCGGAGCCGAGCCGCCCTCCTGGCTGAACGTCCCGGCCGGCGGCACCGGAGTCCTGCTGGGCACCGCGGACGAGATGGCGGACACGCTCCGCAGGCGCCGCGACCGGCTCGGCGTCTCGTACGTGTCGGTGAACGCCCAGTACCTGGACGAGTTCGCGCCGGTGGTGGAACGCCTCACCGGTACCTGACGGGACCTGACAGGTATGACCGGCACGATGGAGCCATGACCGCCAAGGGAACCTTCGACACCGCAGGCTGGGACGCCAAAGCACCGTTCGTGGAGCGTGACGGCGTCTCGATCGGGCTCGTGACCATGTCCAAGACCTTCCACGGGGACCTGACGGCCACCAGCGTCGTCCACCTGCTGACGGCCTCGACGCAGGTCGAGGACTCGAGGTCGTACGTGGCGCTGGAGCGCATCGAGGGCACCCTCGACGGCCTCGCGGGGGCCTTCGTCGTGCAGCACAACGCGGTCAGCGACCGCGGCGAGCGGTCGCTGAGAATCTCGGTCGTCCCCGACTCGGCGACGGGGGAGTTGCGGGGGCTCAGGGGCGAGATGGACATCATCATCGCCCCTGACGGCTCGCACTCCTACACCTTCGACTTCACCCTCTGAAGCGCCACGCGTGCCAGCCGTAGGTCAGGGGAAGTCGCCGATCGTCCTATGCGTGGTGCTCCTCATCCGTGAGCCGGCCCAGCACGGTCTCGGCGATGGCGCCCAGCGCCTCCAGCTGGGCCGGGGTCAGCACGTCGACGACGTAGCGCCGTACGGCCCTCTCGTGGTGGAGCCTGGCCTCGGCGGCGAGCCGGCGGCCCTCCTCGGTGACCCGGATGACCGACCCCCGGTTGTCCTCCTCGCACTCGGCGCGCGTGACCAGCCCGCGCTGCTCCATACGCCGTAGCTGGTGGGACAGCCGGCTCTTCTCCCATGCCAGCCCGCACCGCAGCGCCAGCGCCCGCATCGACTCGTCGGGCGACTCGGTCAGGTGGGCGAGGATCTCGTAGTCGGCCTCCGACAGGCCGGTGGCCCCGGCGAGCTCCCGGTTGATCCGTCCGGTGAGCTGCACGCGCATGCGCTGATAGCTGGCCCACTGGGCCGCCTGACGGGTGGAGAGCGTGGACATGTCGACAGTCTAGTATGGTTGATGCATCAACCTAATTCTGTCGAGAGGCTCGGATGAACTACGGCCATCCACTGACGTTCGGCACGTTCATCACCCCCGGAGCCGACCCCGGAGCCGATGCCGTGTCGCTGGCGGTCCGGAGTGAGGAACTGGGGTACGACCTGGTCACCTTTCCGGATCATCCGGACACCTTCGACACGTGGACGCTTCTGTCATGGGTGGCCGGACGGACCTCGCGGGTGGGCCTGTCGGCCAACGTCCTGGACCTCGCGCTGCGCCCGCCCGCCGTGCTCGCCCGCGCGGCGGTCAGCCTCGACCTGCTGTCCGGCGGCCGGCTGTCGCTCGCGCTGGGCGCCGGTCAGGGGACCGGCGAGGCGATCGACGTGATCCGCGGCATGTGGGACGAGGACGGCGGGCCGCTGCGGTTCGACGGCGAGCACTACCGGCTCGGGGGCGCGCAGCCGGGGCCGCCGGCCGCGCACGACGTGCCGATCTGGCTGGGCGCGGGCGACGCGCGGGCGCTGCGGCTGGTGGGGGAGCGGGCGGACGGCTGGCTGGTGTCCCTCGACGAACGCGGACCGGATCGGATCAGGGCCGGGAACAAGCTCATCGACGAGGCCGCGATGGCGGCCGGGCGCGATCCCCGGGAGATCCGCCGGCTGGTCAACGTCCCGGCGCAGTCCGGTGTGGCAGACCTCCTCCCGCTGGCCGTCGAGGACGGGATCGGGACGTTCATCCTCATGTCGGACGACCCGGAGGCCGTCGAGCGGTTCGCCCTGGAGGTGGCGCCCGCGCTGCGCGAGGCCGTGGGACCGACCGGCCGTCAGCTGCGCCGCGCCTCCGTGCGCGCCGTGCGGCGAGCCGGGATCGACTACGACCTGGTGCCCGCGTCCCTCCCGGTGATCGAGCCGGGCGACCCGGGGTATTCGCGGGTCAGGTCGACGTACCTGCGGGGCGGGGCGCCGGGGCTGGTCATCCGGCCGGGCGACGCCGGCCAGGTGGCCGAGGCGCTGGCGTTCGCGCGGGCCCACCCGCACCTGCCGTTGGGGGTGCGCAGCGGCGGGCACGGGATCAGCGGCCGCTCCACCAACGACGGCGGCATCGTCGTCGACGTGTCCGGGCTCGACTCCATCGAGGTGCTCGACCGGGCGAACCGCCTGGTCAGGATCGGACCCGGCGCGCGCTGGACGGACGTCGCCGCGGCCCTGGAGCCGTACGGGTGGGCGCTCAGCTCCGGCGACTACGGCGGGGTCGGGGTCGGCGGCCTGGCCACCGCCGGCGGCCTCGGGTTCCTGGCCCGCGACCACGGCCTGACCATCGACCACCTGCGCGCCGTCGAGATGGTGCTCGCCGACGGCTCGGTGGTGCGGGCGAGCGAGGCGGAGAACGCGGACCTGTTCTGGGCGGTACGCGGCGCGGGCGCGAACTTCGGCGTCGTCACGGCGTTCGAGTTCGAGGTGGACGAGGTCGGCGACGTCGGGTGGGCGCAGCTCGTCATGGACGCCCGGGACACGGCCACGTTCCTCGAGAGATGGGGCGCGGTCCAGGAGTCGGCCCCGCGCGACCTCACGAGCTTCCTCATCGTGAGCCCGCCGCGCGCCGGACGTCCGGCGACCGGGCACGTGATGGCCATGGTCAACGCGGGCGTGCCGGAGACCGTCATCGACCGGCTCCAGCCGATGGCGGACATCGCCCCGCTGCTCGACCAGCAGGTCGTGATCACCTCGTACGCCGCCGTCATGGCCAACGCGGCCGGCGACGGCCACAACGGCCAGGGGGAGCCGGTCACCCGCTCCGGGCTGGTCGAGCACCTCACCCCGGAGTTCGCCGCCGCCGCGGCGCGGCTGATCCACAGCGGCGCGGTCTACTTCTTCCAGATCCGCTCGGTCGGCGGCGCGGTGGCCGACGTCCCCGCGGAGGCCACCGCCTACGCCCACCGCTCCGCCAATTTCTCGGTCATCGCTTTCGGGGCGAACCGGCAGCGGGTGGACAAGGAATGGGCCCGGCTGGAGCCGTACGTCAACGGCCTCTACCTCAGCTTCGAGACCGACGGGCGGCCCGAGCGGCTGGGCGACGCGTTCCCGCCGGGCACCCTGCGACGGTTGCGCGAGCTCAAGGCACGGTACGACCCGGACAACGTCTTCCGCGACAACTTCAACATCCGACCTGAGGAGTCATAGATGACCGACTACGGGCACGACCTGCTGTTCGGCGCGTTCGTCACCCCCACGGCGCAGCCCGCCACCCACGCGGTGGAGGTGGCCGTGGCGGCCGACCGCGCCGGCCTGGACCTGGTGACGTTCCAGGATCATCCGTACCAGCCCAAGTTCCTCGACACCTGGACCCTGCTGTCCTACGTCGCCGCCCGCACCGAGCGCGTCCGGCTCAGCGGCAACGTGCTCAACCTGCCGCTGCGGCACCCGGCCGTGCTGGCCCGCAGCGCGGCCAGCCTCGACCTGCTCAGCGGCGGCCGCTTCGAGCTGGGCATCGGCGCGGGCGGGTTCTGGGACGCCATCGAGGCCATGGGCGGCCGGCGGCTGTCCCCCGGCCAGGCCGTGGACGCGCTGGAGGAGGCGATCCGGATCTTCCGCGAGATCTGGGCGGCCGACGAGCCGGGCGGTGTCCGGGTGGACGGAGAGTACTACCAGGTCAAAGGCGCCAAACGCGGCCCGGCCCCGGCCCATGACATCGGGATCTGGCTCGGCGCCTACAAGCCGAAGATGCTCAAGCTGACCGGCCGCGCCGCCGACGGCTGGCTGCCGTCGCTGTCCTACCTGCAGGGCGGCCCCGGGGACATCACAGAGGGGAACAAGCACATCGACGAGGCCGCGCTGTCCGCCGGCCGCTCGCCCGCCGATGTACGCCGGCTGCTGAACCTCTCGGGCCGTTTCGCGAGCTCCAGCCGCGGCCTGCTCGACGGGCCGCCGGACCAGTGGGCGGAAGAGCTCGCCGGCCTCGCCCTGGACCACGGCGTCAGCACGTTCATCCTGATGGCGGACGAACCCTCGGTGGTGGAGCTGTTCGCGGCCGAGGTCGCTCCGGCCACCCGCGAGCTCGTCACCGCCGAACGCGAAAAATGACCTCCGGGTGCTCAGGGGGCGCTGATGGCCGCCTGGACGGTGGCCAGGTCGCCGAGGACGACCTCGTGGAGGCACTGTTGCCGTAAATGGGTGGCCGCGCGGGCACGGCATGTGAAACGGTCGGGTTCTGATGATCCACTGGACCGAGGCAGGGCAGGAACGGTCGGCGATCTGGCGTTCGGCGCTGGGAGCGCCGCCACCCAGGCGGGTGGTCACCGCCGACGACCGGATGACGGCCGACACCGCTTACCGGCTGGCCTGCGAGGGCACCGCGCTGCTCTGGCAGGGCGACTTCCAGAACGCCCGCCAGCTGCTGTCGGCCATGGGGCGCCGGTGCAAGCCCGCCGCCCCCGGCGCCGGGTTCCACCGCTACCGCCAGGCCCGGTCCCAGCGCGCCCGCACGCTGGGCATGCTGCTCGTCCCGTTCGCGGAAGACCACGTGGTGCCGCTGCGCAGGGCGCCGGACGTGCGCGAGGCGTGCGCCGAGGTGTACGGCGCCGAGGCCCCTCCGGCGGTCGGCCAGCTGCGCGAGCTGCTCGGCCTGATCGGGGCCCACGAATGGCGGCACAAGGGTGTCTACGTCCCCGCGCTCGAGGCCCGCGTCCACCCGCACCACGGCGTGTTCTCGCCGATCAGGGGCGAGTACGTCGACCTGGTCGCGCGGGCGCCGCTGCCGGAGGACCGCCGGCTGGCCTTCGACATCGGCACCGGCACCGGCGTGCTGGCCGCCGTGCTTGCCAGGCGGGGCGTGCACCGGGTCGTGGCCACCGACCTCGACCAGAGCTCCGTCGAGTGCGCCGAGGACAACCTCGCCCGCCTCGGGCTGGACGACCGGGTGGAGGTCGTGCGCGCCGACCTCTTCCCGCCCGGCCGGGCGCCGCTGGTCGTGTGCAACCCGCCGTGGTTGCCCGCCAAGCCGGTCTCGCCCCTCGACCAGGCCGTCTACGATCCCGGCGGTCGGATGCTGGCCGGGTTCCTCGACGGTCTCGCCGGGCATCTGGAGCCGGGCGGCGAAGGCTGGCTCATCCTCTCCGACCTGGCCGAGCACCTCGGCCTGCGCACCAGGGCGGACCTGCCGGCCGCGTTCGAGCGGGCGGGGCTGCGCGTGGCCGGGCGCCTGGACGTCCCGCCCCGGCACCACCGGCCGAAGGACGAGCAGGACCCGCTGCACGAGGCCCGCGCCGCCGAGATCACCTCCCTGTGGAGGCTCACGACCTGAGGGTCACGCGCTGAAGGCCCGCCGGTACGCCGACGGCGACGTCCGCATGGCCCGCGTGAAGTGGTGCCGGAACGTCACCGCGCTCTCGAACCCGACCGCAGCCCCGATCTCCTCCACCGGCGCCCCGGTGGACTCCAGCATCGGCAGGCTGGCCGCCACCCGCTGCGAGATCACCCACCGCAGCGGGCTGGTGCCGGTCTGCCGCTTGAAGTGCCTGATGAACGAGCGCTCCGACATGTGCGCCACCCTGGCCAGGTCCGCCACGGCGATCGGCCCGGCCAGGTGCTCCAGGGCCCACGACATCGCCCTGGCCACCCCGCCGTCGTCCGCCACCGGCGTCACGGCGGCCTGGATGAACTGCGCCTGACCGCCCTCCCGGTGCGGCGGTATGACCAGGCGGCGGGCCACAGTGTTGGCCACGTTCGGCCCGTGGTCGCCGCGTACGAGGTGGACCAGCAGGTCGAGGCCCGCCGCGCTGCCCGCGCTGGTCAGCACGTCGCCGCCGTCCACGTACAGGACCGAGGGGTTGACCCGGACGAGCGGGAAGCGCTCCTGGAGCAGCTCGGCGTACTTCCAGTGGGTGGTGGCCTCGCGCCCGTCCAGCAGCCCGGCCGCCGCCAGCGCGAACGCGCCCGAGCAGATCGACACCAGGCGCGCGCCGCGCGCGTGCGCGAGCCGCAGCGCGGACACGAGCGCGCCGGAGACCTCGCCGCGCACGTCCGCCACCCCCGGCACGATCACCGTGTCGGCCTCGGCCAGCACGTCCAGCCCGTGCGCCGCCTGCATGGTGAACCCGCCCACCACCCGCAGCGGCTCCGGCGTCTCCGCGCACACCGCGAGCGAGTACCAGGGGAGGTCCAGCTCGGGCCGGGCCAGCCCGAAGAACTCCACGACGCAGCCGAGCTCGAACGGCGCCATGCCGTCGAACGCCAGCACGGCCACCCGGTGTGGCCGGGAGGGAGACGGCAGGAGCATGCCTCGCATGTTAGCCCCAGCCTTTCAGCGGCAAGAGAGGTATATGCATATATCGGCTGTGCAGACCGTTTTGCCGGATCATCGCTACGCGCAGGTGGAGATCACCGAGGCGTTCTCCCGGCTGACCGACTGCGACGAGGAGCTGCTGCGCCGATTCCATGCGGCGGCCGGCGTGGAGGGCCGCAATCTCGCGCTCCCGCTGGCCGACTACACCAAGCTCGACTCCTTCGCCCGCGCGAACGACATCTACCTCGAAACCGCCCTCGACCTGACAGAACAGGCCGTCAAGGGCGCCCTGAACAAGGCCGGCGTGCGCCCGGAGCGGGTCGATCACCTGCTGCTCTGCTCGACCACCGGCATCGCCACGCCCTCGCTCGACGCCAGGCTGGCCCAGCGGGTGGGGTTGCGGCCGGACGTCAAGCGGGTGCCCGTGTTCGGCCTCGGGTGCGCGGCGGGCGCGTCGGGGCTGTCGCGCCTGCACGACTACCTGCGCGGCTGGCCCGACCACGTCGCGATGCTGGTGTGCGTCGAGCTGTGCTCGCTGACGATCCAGCGGAACGACACCTCGGTCGCGAACCTGGTGGCCAGCGCCCTGTTCGGGGACGGCGCGGCGGCCGTCGTGGCGACCGGGCGCGGCCAGGGCCCCGAGGTCGTCGCCACCCGCAGCCGGCTCTATCCGGACACCGAGCACCTCATGGGCTGGGAGGTCGGGCCGCACGGGTTCCGGATCGTGCTGGACCCGGACCTGACCACGTTCGTGGAGCAGGTGCTGGCCGGTGACATCAAGGCGTTCCTGGCGGACTACGGCCTGACCCCCGGGCAGGTCGCCACCTGGGTCTGCCATCCCGGCGGCCCCAAGGTCATCGAGACCATCGCGCGCACCCTCGACCTGCCTCCCAAGGCGCTCGACGTGACCTGGCGGTCGCTGCGCGAGCACGGCAACCTGTCCTCGGTCTCGGTGCTCCACGTGCTCCAGGAGACGCGGGGCCGGCCGGACGCGCCCGCTGTGCTCCTCGCGCTGGGTCCGGGGTTCTCCGCCGAGTTGTTGCTGCTGCACTGGTGAGCGCGTACCTCGTCCTGATCGGGCTGGTCGCGCTGGAGCGGCTGGCCGAGCTGGCGGTGGCCCGCCGCAACCTGGCCTGGGCCAGGTCCAGGGGCGGCGTCGAGTACGGCCGGCGGCACTACCCCTGGATCGTCCTGGCCCACGCGGCGCTCCTCGGGGCGGCGCCCGCCGAGGTGTGGCTGCTCGGCCGCCCCTTCGTCCCGTGGCTGGGCTGGCCGATGCTGGCGGTCGTCGTCCTGGCCCAGGGGCTGCGCTGGTGGTGCGTCGGCACGCTGGGCAGGCAGTGGAACACCCGCGTGGTCGTGGTGCCGGGGATGCCGCTGGTGCACCGGGGGCCGTACCGGTGGCTGCGGCACCCCAACTACGTGGCCGTGGTCGCCGAGGGCCTCGCGCTGCCGCTGGTGCACTCGGCCTGGCTCACCGCGACGGCCTTCGCCGCCGCCAACGCGGTGCTGCTCACCGTACGGGTGCGGGTCGAGGACGCGGCATTGTCACGCTAGGGCCACAGCCCGACGGCCCGGACGCACTCCTCGTCACCCCGGCTGTCGCGGCTGTCACGACTGATCACGCGTCGATCGCGGTTTGTGCTCGCTTACGTCACCGGCTCGGCCTGGGCAGATCAAGTTCCGTCGTAGGGCATGGAGGTGGTTGCAATGAAATTTCGCCCTTTAGCGGCGGGAATCGGCATTGTTGCGCTGCTCGCCCTCTCTGCGTGCGGAGGCGGCTCCGGAAGCTCGACCAGCGGTGAACGCGCGGCGAAAGCCCCGGCGAACGCGGAACCGGCCCCGGTCCGCCCGTCCGCGTCACCCGCCAAGACGAACGGCGAGGAGGACACGACCACGGCCCAGATCTCCACGTTCGCCCTAGACGTGGACACGGCCTCGTACGGTTACGCCCGGCAGACCCTCCAGGGAGGCCGCTGGCCCGCGCCCGGCGAGATCCGCCCGGAGGAGTGGATCAACGCGTTCCGGCAGGACTACGCGCCGCCGTCGGACGACGGCTTCGCGGTGCACGTGGACGGCGCGAAGCTGCCGGAGCGCGACCAGGCGATCCTGCGCGTGGGCCTGCAGACGCGCGGTTCGGACGCGGCGGCGCGGCGGCCCGCCAACCTCACGTTCGTCGTGGACGTGTCCGGCTCGATGGCCGAGACCGGGCGGCTGGACCTGGTCAAGTCTGCCCTGCTCAAACTGCTCGATCAGCTCGCGCCCGGCGACCAGGTGTCGATCGTGTCCTTCAGCGACGACGCCGAGGTGCTGGCGTCGATGACCCCGCTGACCGCGCGGCAGGAGCTGCGCGACGCGGTGAACGAGCTGACCGTCTCGGGCGGCACGAACCTCTCGGCCGGGCTCGTCACCGGCTACCAGGAGGCGTCCAAGGCGTTCCGTCCCGCCGCCACGAACCGGGTCATCCTGCTCTCCGACGGCCTGGCCAACCAGGGCTCCACCGAGTGGCGTACCATCCTCGACCAGGTCAAGGAGTACGCGGGCAAGCAGGTCACGCTGCTCACCGTCGGCGTCGGCCGCGACTACGGCGACGAGCTGATGGAGCAGCTCGCCGACAACGGCGACGGCATGGCCGTGTACGTCAGCAGCCAGGAGGAGGCCGACAAGGTCTTCACCACGCAGCTTCCCGCGAACATCGAGCTGCGGGCGCGCGACGCCAAGGCGCAGGTGGTCTTCAACCCGTCGGTGGTGGAGAGCTACCAGCTCATCGGGTACGAGAACCGCGCGCTGAACACGGAAGACTTCCGCGACGACACCCAGGACGGCGGCGAGATCGGCCCCGGCCACTCGGTCACCGCGCTCTACTCGCTGCGTCTCAAGCCGGGCGCCGACGGGCAGCTCGCCCAGGCCACCGTGCGCTGGCAGGACCCCGACACCCGGTCCGCCTCCGAGGCGAGCGAGTCGCTGCGGGCCGGCGAGCTGGCCGCGTCGCTGGACAAGGCGCCGGTCAGGTTCCAGGTGGACGTGGTGGTGGCCGCGTTCGCGGTCTACCTGCGGGACCGCAAGGCGTTCGGCATGGACCTGCCCGAGCTCAAGGAGCGGGCCGCCCGGCTGGCGCCGGCCACTGAGGACCCGATGGTGACGGAGCTGGTCCAGCTCATCGACCAGGCCCGGTCGGTGGGGTAAGGGGCTTCAGCCGAGTATGGGGGCGGCGGTGGCGGAGCTGTAGTAGAAGTCGTACATCGCCTGGGCGAACCCGTCCTTCGACACGTGCGCCACCTTGTTGCCGCGCAGCCGATCGAAGGACGCCCGTGACGCCGCCCCCGCCACGTCGTACGCCGACCACAGGCGCAGGAACTCGGCCCGGTCGAGCCGGTCGTCACCGTCGTCGTCGAGCGCGTCCCAGAGGGCGTCGGTGATCGGCCTGACCACGTTGGCCACGAACTCGGCGCGGTCGAGCTCCGGGGCCAGCGCGTAGCCGATGTAGGACTCCCTGCTGATGCGACCCTCGGGGTCGGTGCCGATGTTGTGGACGGCGTACTGCCAGACCCGCTCGTACGCGTCCGAGACCCGCTGCGCGCCCTGCCCGGAGAGCCCGAGCCGGGCGCACAGCGCGGAGGCGACCACGATCATGTCGCGGTGGTCGAGGTAGCCGTTGTGATCCATGTCGCTCGTGTCGAACGCATGTCCAGCATTTCGAGCATCCGCATCCATAGCCTGCCACTTCTGGTGACGATGTGTTTACAGAGTGTCACTGAAATGGTCGGCGGGGCGGGCTGCCTGTGTCAATGCGGTGGAGACGAATCCCTGCGCGGATGCCGGCCGCACCGGCAGCAGGCCGGCGTAGAGCAGGTCCACCATCGGCATCGGCCGGGGGTAGCAGAACACCGACGAGCCCGTGCCGAGGATCGACGGGGTGTCGATCACGAAGGGCAGCTCGGCCAGGAGGAACGGCAGGGCGTTCTCGGCCTGCTCGCGGGTGAGCTCCGGCGCGCCGACGATCGGCCGTACCGCGTCCATGCAGTGCTCCCTGAAGACCGGGTCGGTGGCGAACAGCCGCTCCAGCCTCGTCCGCGCGCCGTCGTAGGCCGGGACGGAGGCCAGCTCGTTCCAGTCGAACACGGTGGCGTTGGGCGGGTCGAGGGCGTCGAGCGCGCGGATCACCCGGTTGCGCGTGTTGTTGGCCGCCGCCCTCGCCTTGGCCCCGGCCTTGGCCTCCGGACACCCCCTGGCGACCAGCGTCCCGGCCAGCTCGACGCCGGGCACGAGGACGTGCACCCGGGCGAACGTCCGGGTCGCCCAGTCGAGCAGGTGTCTGATGGTGCGGGGGGTGAAGTACCCGTTGAGCGCGCTGACGCCGATCACGGCATGCTCGCGGCGGTCGAGGAGCTGGGCGCATCGCGGGGTCAGGGGTAGTGGTCGCACGCTGGGCACGGCAACGGACAGTAGCAAGCTTTTACCCTGCGTATGCTTACTTTTTAACGTGTGCTTGAAGGGTCCGTAAGTCGGATACACTCGTACACGCAGCAAGGGGCTATGGCGCAGTTGGTAGCGCGCCTCCATGGCATGGAGGAGGTCTGGGGTTCGAATCCCCATAGCTCCACCCCGACCTGGCCGCCTCTACCCCACTTCGATGGGTAGGGGCGGTTTCGCGTTGTCCCGGTGTTCCTACTCGCGGGCGGTGTCCTGGTGGGCCAGGTAGAGCTGGCCGAGCCGGTCGATGCGCCAGAGCTGGCCGAGCGTGACCAGCGTGGCGCCGAACACCGTCGGCCAGATGTCGAGCGTGATCAGCCCCCAGATGAGCAGCGCGAACCCCGCCGAGCCGACACCGATGAGCAGCCGCTGCACGTTGCGGTGGTCGCCGGTGACCAGCGACCGGTCGCGCAGCCACAGCTTCTCGCCGTAGATGCCCCGGGCCGACCAGCTGCCGGGCTGCTCGATCGCCGGGAAGACGTGCGGGTTGACCGCCAGCCAGACGACGACCAGGCCCACCGGGGCGAGGGCCCACCAGCCGAGCCACTCCCTGCTCCAGATGGCCGCGATCATCAGCGGGATGGCGGCGAACCGGGTCCAGACGCTCCACGGGTTGGCGTGCCGCTTCCACGCCTCGTCCGTCATGCCCGCGGCCTGCGCGTACTTCTTCAGCACATTCATGCGACGAGCCCCCTGGCCAGCGCGTTGACGGTGGCCTCGACCACCTGGGAGTGGTCGGGCCCGAACCTGTCGCGGTTGAGCACCAGCAGGCCGGCCGTGCGCAGCACGCCGACCAGCACCTCGGGCGGGACGTCCGCGACGATGACGCCGTCGGCCTGCCCCCGGGCGAGGTAGTCGAGCAGCGGCGTCAGCAGGTGGGGCGTGACGCGGGCGACCTCCTCGGCCCCGACCCTGCGCGCCACCGCCTCCAGCTCCTCGGGCCGGGTGAGCAGCCGTCGGTAGAACGGGTCGGTGGTGAGCACGTCGATCAACTCGCGCATGATGTGGGCGAGCGCCTCGACGCCGGGCGGCCGGTCCAGGGCGGCGGCCAGCCGCTTGCCGAGCATGGGCGCCCTGCGGATCATCACCTCCTTGTACAGCTCCTCCTTGGACTCGAAGAACGCGTAGAAGCTGCCCTTGGCGATGCCCGAGGCCGCGACCAGCTCGTCGAGCGAGGTCTTCTTCAGGCCCTGGGTGGCGAAGAGCTCTTCTGCGGTGTCGAGCAGGGACGCGGTGATGCGCGCCCGGTCCTCGGTCGTGAATGCCACAGCCATGTGTGTCCCTATGACTGGATCGGATATTCAGTCATAGCCTAGCACTTCTGGAGATATCGAATGCGTGTTCGTATAATGATCGGTATGGATACCGACACGCAGGACCTGCCCGAGCTCTGGCGTCCGCCCGTGGTGGAGCACGCCACGGCGGCCCGCTACCTGCTGGCGTGGGGCGACGACGCCGAAGGGGTGCGATGGGGATTCCTGCTCTGGCCGCCGCAGGCGAGCGAGGGCGCGCGATGGGTGCACTGGAAGGACATCCGCCCGGTCACGGGGGAGGACTACAGCGCGGTGCCGATCGCCGGTCCGTGGCTGTGACCTCGCGAAGGAGGGATTCCCTGACTAAGGTCAGAGATATGGACGGTGCGGCGATCGGCCAGGTGCGCAGGTTCCAGCGGACCGTGACGCAGCGGATCGGGGCGCTCAACGACAGCTTCCTGGCCAGGGATCGGGCGCTCGGGCAGTCGCGGGTGCTCTGGGAGATCGGCGCGGAGGGCAGCGAGGTGCGCGTCCTGCGGACGCGGCTCGACCTCGACTCCGGCTACCTGAGCAGGCTGCTGCGGTCGCTGGAGGCCGACGGGCTGGTGGTCACGGACGACGGCGGCTCCGACGGCCGGGTTCGCACGGCCCGGCTCACGCCGGCGGGGCTCGCCGAGCGGGAGGAGCTGGACCGCCGGTCCGACGAGGCGGCGGCGGACCTCCTCGAGCCGCTCTCCGACGCGCAGCGCGACCGCCTCGTGGCCGCCATGTCCGAGGTCGAGCGCCTGCTGCTCGCCTCCATGATCGCCATCGACGTGCTCGACCCGCGCCATCCCGGCGCCCGCCGCTGCCTCCAGGCCTACGCCGACGAGCTGGCCCGCCGGTTCGAGGGCGGCTTCGACCCGGCCCGCAGCATCTCCGCCACCGACGCCGAGCTGCGGCTGCCGGCCGGGATGCTGCTGGTCGCCGCGCTGCACGCCGAGCCGGTCGGGTGCGTGGCGCTCAAGCTCCATCCGGAGGCCGGGTCCGCCGAGATCAAGCGGATGTGGGTGGACCCGGCCGTGCGCGGGCTGGGGCTGGGGCGGCGGCTGCTCGCCGAGGCGGAGGGGAAGGCGGCCGCCCAGGGCGTCCGCACACTACGGCTGGAGACCAACCGGGCGCTCACGGAAGCCGTCGCCCTCTATCGGGCGAGCGGCTACCGGGAGGTGGCGGCGTTCAGCGACGAGCCGTACGCGCATCACTGGTTCGAGAAGCGCCTGCCTCGACCGGGGGGTTGAAGCGGTGATAGCCGGGGGCGGTCCAGCCGGCCGACATGGTCCCGCCCAGGTGCGCGTACTCGTCCAGCTCGAAGCGCACCGTCCGCCGGTCCCCCCATTCGACCCGGGCCCGGCCCGTGAGCTGCAGCGTCTCCCCACGCTCCCAGTCCACGAACAGCAGCCCGGCCGCCGGGTCCAGCTCCAGATTGCCCAGTGTCATGTACATCGCGTTGCCCTGGTAGTCGGGGAACTCCAGCGAGCGCGCCCCCGTCACCCGGACGAATCCGGGGTTGCCGCCCCGGTGCGACACGTCCGCCCCGAGCCCTTCGGCCCGCGTGGCGATGAAGAACGTGTCCGCCTCCGCGATCCACGTACGGTGCCGGTCCGGCAGCGCGATCCCGCGCCCCAGCCCCGCCGGCTCGCCCGGAGCGGAGGTGGGGGAGCGGGTCTGGATGTACTTGGGGCAGTTGGAGTAGACCTGCTCCGTCCACACCACCAGGGTGTCGCCGGCCCGTACGGCGGTGCCGTTCACGCGCATCCGGCGCCGCGTGTGCGGTTCGATGGCGATCAGGCCGACGTCCCGTTCCCGCTCGAACAGCCCGTGGAGAGGGTCGTCGGCGCCCGGCAAGGCGTGCAGCACGATCGTGCGGTCGTCCGCCGCGGAGGCGAACCCCGTGGGGCCCGTGAGCACGCCCGCCCACACGCGCCCGCCGTCGTCGGCCGCGCCCAGGACGATCATGTGCTGGTTCCGCAGGAACTCGGCGGCCGGCTCCGGGATCTCCGGGCGTGTCCGCGAGCTCCCGTGGTCCTCCAGCCGCACCCCCGTCCGGCGCTGCACGGCGACCTCGCCCGGATGCCTCATTAGAAGAACCCGCAGGTCGGCGCGTCAGAGCTGGGCGCGGGCCGGTCACCCGCGGCGTCCGGGGCGAAGATCTCCAGCCGGATGCCGTCGGGGTCGGCGAAGAACACGCCGCCCGACGAGGCGCCCTCGCGGTGCGGCACGACGCCGTCATGGAAGAGGGTCGCGCCGATCTCCCTGATCACCGTCTCCGCCCGGCGTACCGCGTCGAGGTCCGCCACCTGGAACGACAGGTGGTGCAGGCCCGGCCGGCCTGCCTCGAAGCGGCCCGCGCTCTGCTGCCAGAGCGTCAGCACCAGCGTGCCGTCCTGGGTCAGGAACGCGTACCGGCGGCCGTCCTCGTGCGACTCGCCCGCCACCGCGAAGCCGAAGACCCGCGTGTAGAACTCTTTGGACTTGTCGAGATCGGTGACGTTGAGCCCGACGTGCCCGGTCTGGAAGGACATTCCCACTCCTCTAACGCATGCGCGGCCGAGTTGCCGTTAGAAACACTATAACGGCAACTCGGTCTTGCAAGCGTTAGATTTTCTTGTGCTCTCTGTAGTGCCTGGCCGCCCGGGCTCGGTTGCCGCATCCCGTCGAGCACCACTCCTGGCGGGGGTGCTCCTTGACGAAATAGAGCACGCAGCGCGGGGCCTGGCAGGTGCGGACCAGGACGCGGTCCGGCCCCGCGAGGAACTCGACGGCCGCCGTGGCGAGCCTGGCCAGCAGTCGCGTGCCGGGGGAGGCCTGCGTCGCGGGCGCGGTGGCGAGGGACGGTTCGCCGTTCCAGTGCAGTTGGGGTGCGGTGGGGGCGGCCAGGGCGGTGGCGTTGATCAGGGCCAGCGACTCCTCGAACCCGGGCAGGCTCGCCGCGTCCGCCCGGCTCGGCGGGCCCGGCGCCACGGTCTTGGCGAACAGGGCGCGTACGGCCTGGCGCAGGCGCACCGTCTCCTGCCGCAGCTCCTCCGTGACGGTGAGGTCGCCGAGGTCGGGCGCGTGCGTCCGCACCCAGGCCGTCATGCCGTCCGTGTCGGCCAGCCTGTCGACCAATCCGGACCGCTCGGCCCTGATCGTGCTGACGAATTCGAGGGTCAGGGACATGCTCCCAATCTAACGCGTTTGGACTCTGTCATCCGTTAGACCAAAACATGCGTAGTCAGAAAATTTGCGGACTCCGCACTTTTTGCCTACGGTGAGTCCATGAGCGGACTGAGAGAGCGGAAGAAGCAGGCCACGCGCGAGGCGCTGATGACGGCCGCCCTCCGGCTGGCTCACGAGCGCGGGCTGGAGCGCGTACGCGTCGAGGACATCGCCGCCGAGGTCGGCGTCTCGCCCCGCACGTTCAACAACTACTTCTCCAGCAAGTACGAGGCGATCGCCGCCCGCCACATCGACCGCATCACGCGTTCGGTGGCGGCGCTGCGGGCCCGGCCGCCGGCGGAGCCGCTGTGGGAGGCGCTGACCGAGGCCATGGTCGAGCCCTGGGCGCTGGCCCGCACGGACGTGGCGCCCGACCCCGAAGTGCTGGCGAGCATCAGGATGCTGGCGGAAGAGCCCGCGCTGCGGGCCGAGTCGCTGCAGATGGTGTTCGCCGGGAACAACGAGCTGGCCGCGGCCGTGGCCGAGCGCACCGGCACCGACGCCGCCCGCGACCTCTACCCCCACCTCGTGGCCGTCGCCGTGGGCTCCGCCGTGCAGGCGGCCGTCGCCCACTGGCTGCGCTCCGACCCGCCGGTGCCGCTCGTGCCCCTGCTGCGCGAGGCCCTGCGCGCGCTGGCGGCGGGGCTGCCCGACCCTTCCCTCTGAGGAGAACGCATGGACATCGTGATCATCGGCGGCGGCCCCAACGGGCTGATGCTGGCCTGCGAGCTGGCCCTGGCCGGAGTGCGCCCGACCGTCGTCGAGCGCCTGCCCCGGCGCAGCGACCAGCCCAAGGCCAACGGGATCGTCGGCCAGGTCGTCAGGCTGCTCCACCAGCGCGGCCTCGCCGTGGGGGACGCGCCGATGCCGGGGTTCGTGTTCGGCGCGCTGCCGCTGAACCTGGCCGGACTGGAGGACAACCCGCTGTACGGGATGGGGATCAAGCAGCCCGCCCTGGAGGAGCTGATCGAGCGGCGGGCGGTCGAGCTGGGTGTGGAGATCAGGCGCGGGCACGAGCTGCTCGGCTTCACCCAGGACCCCCACGGCGTCTCGGTGGAGCTCCGGGGGCCCGAGGGCGCCTACGAGCTGCGCACCCGCTACCTGGTGGGCTGCGACGGCGCGCACAGCACGGTCAGGAAGCTCGCGGGCATCGGCTTCCCCGGCGTCACCTCGACCGACGTCGTGAGCCGCAGCGCCCACGTCACCGTGCCGGGCGCGGTGATCCGGCCCGGGACGGTGGAGCTGGAGGTGCCGGGGCTGGGCACGTACGTGATGTACGCCTGGCACAGGACCGAGCGCGGCGCGTACGCGATCCTCCCCGCGGACCACGGGACGCTGCTGGTCAGCGCCATGGAATGGGACGCCTCCGCGCCCGACGACGACGTGCCGATGACCGTCGGCGAGCTGCGCGCCGGTCTGGCCCGCGTGCTCGGCGCCGACCTGCCGCTCGCCGAGCCCACCGGCGAGGGCCCGCACCTGCTCAGGCGACTCAATGGCCGCAACACCCGCGTCGCCGACCGCTACCGGGAGGGCAGGGTCTTCGTGGTGGGCGACGCCGCGCACGTCCACTCGGCCATGGGTGCGCCCGGCCTCAACCTCGGCCTGCAGGACGCCGCCAACCTGGCCTGGAAGCTGGCCGCCGAGGTGCGGGGCTGGGCGCCGCCTGGGCTGCTCGACACCTACGACGCCGAGCGCCGCCCGGCCGCCCTGCGGGTCGCCGTGCACACCCAGGCGCAGCTCGCGCTGGCCGCGCCGGGGCCCGAGATCACGGCCCTGCGTGAGGTGTTCGGCGAGTTGCTGGGCGACGACGACGCCCGCCGCCGCATCGCCGCCATGATGGCCGGAGCGGACCTGGCCTACCCGGTGCCCGCGCCGGCGCATCCGCTGGCGGGCCGGTTCCTGGCCGACCTGCCGGCCGAGCCGGCCGCCCGCGCGTGGCCCGTGCTGCTCGACGGGACGGGCGGCCTGCGGGTGCGGCACGGGCGCGTGCACGTGGTGCCCTTCGAGGGCGACGGCGCCGTGCTGGTGCGCCCCGACGGCTACGTGGCCTGGGCGGGCGAGCCCGACGAGACCCTCGACGAGGCCCTGAGGACCTGGTTCGGCGAGGGTCTGGAGGTGGCGGCCTAGGCCGGGCGGCGGCCCACCCCGGCCAGGATGCCGCCCTTGGAGAGGTCGTACGAGCCGCCGGGGGAGGCGTCGGGCGTCCAGTCGGCCACCGGCACGACACCCGGGCCGAGCAGCTCCAGCCCGTCGAAGTAGGAGGCGATCTCGTCGTAGCCGCGCCGCGCCAGGCCGCCCGAGGTCGTGCTGGAGTAGACCTGCTGGCCGGCCGTCGCGACGTCGTCCATGTCGTGGCCCGCGTACAGCAGGTGCGACAGCACCAGGTGGCCCCCGGGCCGCAGGCGCTCGCGGATGCGCGCGGCGATCCGGTCGGCCTCGGCGTCGTCGTGGATGAAGTGCAGCACCGCGACCAGCAGCACGGCGTACGGCTGGGAGAGGTCGAGGTGCTCCGCCACGCGCGGGTCGTCCAGGATGGCGTCGGGATCCTTGAGGTCGCCCTCGATCGCCAGGACGTCCGGGTCCCTGGCCAGCAGCGCGCGGGCGTGGACCAGCACGATGGGGTCGTTGTCGACGTAGACGACGCGGGAGCCGGGGGCGTGCCGCTGGGCCACCTGGTGCACGTTGTCCTGGGTGGGCAGGCCCGCGCCGATGTCGACGAACTGGCGCACCCCGGCCTCGGCGAGCATGCGTACGGCATGACCGATGAAGGCGCGGTTGGCCAGGGCGATCTCGCGGGCGTCGTTGCCCATCCGCCGGCCGATCTCCATCATCTTCTCGGCCGCCTCGCGGTCGGCGGCGAAGTTGTCGCGGCCCCCGAGGTAGTAGTCGTACATGCGGGCGACGCTGGGCACGTTCGGGTTGATCCCGGCGGGTACGCGATCCGCCTCGGCCATGTGACGACCCTTTCTAGTCGATCTTCCTGGGGCCGATTGTAGGGCCGAAATGCGGCTTTTGCCGGTGGAATCAGAGTCGCCGGAACGTGTGCCGGTACGCCAGCGGCGAAACCCCCACGGCCGCGTGCAGATGCTGACGGAGCGAGACCGCCGTCCCGAACCCCGCCTTCCTGGCCACCTCCTCCACGCCCAGCTCGGTCGTCTCCAGCAGGTGCCTGGCGTGCTGGACCCGCTGGCCGTTCAGCCACCTGGCCGGACTCACGCCGGTCTCGTCGCGGAAGCGCCTGGTGAACGTGCGCACGCTCATCCTGGCGTGCTCGGCCAGCGCGGTCAGGTCGAGCGGGCGCTCCAGGTGGGCCAGCATCCAGTCGCGGGTGGCCGCCGTGCCGCCGCCCGCCTCCGGCAGGTGCCGGTCGATGTACTGGGCCTGGCCGCCGTCCCGCCACGGCGGCATGACGCAGCGGCGGGCCGCGCGGTTGGCCACCTCGCTGCCGTGGTCGTTCCTGATCACGTGGAAGCACAGGTCGAGCCCGGCCGCCACGCCCGCCGAGGTCAGCACGTCGCCGTCGTCCACGTACAGCACGTCGGGGTCGAGCTTGACCTGCGGGAAGAGCCGGGCGAACCGGTCGGCCTCGCGCCAGTGGGTGGTGGCCGGACGCCCGTCGAGCAGGCCCGCCGCCGCCAGCACGAACGCCCCCGTGCAGATCGACAGGATCCTGCGCCGTCCTTGGAGCGCCGCGGCCAGCGTGTCCGAGATCGTCCCGTCGAGCAGCGCCCGGCCCGCGTGGATGCCGGGCACCACGACCGTGTCGGCGGTGTCGAGGACATCGAGGTCGTGGTCGGGCAGCACGCTGTAGCCCGCCGAACAGCGGACCGGCATCCGCCCCTCCGAGCAGGTCACCACCTCGTACAACTTCTCGCCGTCCGCCGTCTCGGCCGTCCCGAACACCTGGCCGGGCACGCCGAGGTCGATCGTGGCGAAGTGGTTGAGCACGACGACTGCCACGCGATGTGTCATGGCCGAATTCTTTCACATATTGACCATCCGGCCACTCGTGACCTTGTAAGGAGATAAAGCAGGATTGGCGCATGACGTTGAGCACCACCGCCCCCACGCGCCGCCTGCACCGGGCCTGGTTCGTGGCGGCCGTCGCCTTCGTGGCGATCCTGGGCGCGGCCGGGTTCCGCGCCACCCCCGGCGTACTGATCACCCCCTTGCAGGAGGAGTTTGGCTGGTCGGCCGGCACGATCTCCCTCGCGGTCTCCATCAACCTGGTGCTCTACGGCCTGACCGCCCCCTTCGCCGCCGCCCTGATGGACCGCTTCGGCATGCGCCGCGTGGTCTCCCTCGCGCTGCTGCTGATCGCCGCGGGCAGCGGCCTGACCGTGCTGATGACGGCGAGCTGGCAGCTCCTGCTGTTCTGGGGCGTGCTCGTCGGGCTCGGGACGGGCTCGATGGCGCTGGTGTTCGCCGCGACCGTGGTGGACCGCTGGTTCGTCCGGCACCGCGGGCTGGTCACGGGCGTGCTCACCGCGGCCGGCGCCACCGGGCAGCTGATCTTCCTGCCCGTGCTGGCCCAGCTCGCCGAGGGGCCGGGGTGGCGCTTCGCCTCGCTGACCGTGTCCGGTGCGGCGCTGGCGGTGGTGCCGTTCGTGTGGTGGCTGCTGCGCGACCACCCCGCCGACGTGGGCACGACGGCGCTCGGCGCGGAGCCGGAAGCCGTTCGCACCGCGCCGCCGAGCAAGGTGAACGCGGCGGTCAGAGCGGTCACCGTGCTCGCCTCGGCGGCCAGGACCCGGCCGTTCTGGCTGCTCGCCGGCGGCTTCGCGATCTGCGGCGCCAGCACGAACGGCCTGGTCGGCACCCACTTCATCCCCGCCGCGCACGACCACGGCATGGCCGAGCCCGTGGCCGCCGGCCTGCTGGCGGTCATCGGGATCTTCGACATCGCGGGCACGATCGCGTCCGGCTGGCTCAGCGACCGGGTCGACCCCAAGGTGCTGCTCGGCGTCTACTACGCGCTGCGCGGGCTCTCTCTGATGGTGCTGCCGAGCCTGTTCGCGGCCACGACCGAGCCCAGCATGCTGATCTTCATCGTGTTCTACGGGCTGGACTGGGTGGCGACCGTGCCGCCCACGGTGGCGCTGTGCCGGCGGATCTACGGGGCAGACGGAGCCGTGGTGTTCGGGTGGGTGTTCGGCTCGCACCAGGTGGGGGCCGCGTTCGCCGCCGTCGCCGCCGGGCTCACCCGCGACCACCTGGGCAACTACGACCTCGCCTGGTACGGCGCCGGCGCCTTGTGCCTCCTCGCCGCGGGCATGTCCATGGCCATCGTGCATGCTAGAGGGCGATGAATTCTGAGCTTTATGTCCTGCCGCTGGTCGTCAGGATCGAGAGAGCCGCGCCTCCCGAACGCACCGACGCGCTGGAAGCGGCCGCCATGGCCGTGCTGAGCCTGCTGGACGACCCCGGCGAGTGGGCCGCCGAGCTGCACTCCTGGCAGTCCACCGGCAAGATCCGCAAGGTGGTCCGCCGGGCCAGGGGCGCCGAGTGGCGCAGGGCGGTCGCGCTGCCGGGGCGCACCGTCGAGCACCGCACGGCCGAGGTGCGCGTACATCCGCCCGTGCCGCTCGACGGCTGGCCGCGCGACCTCGCGCGGCTGCAGGTGGGCGGCACCGAGCTGAGCGACACCGCCGATCCGCCGCCCGCGGAGCCGCCGGTCCTGTGGGCCAATCCGGGCCTGGCCATGTCCGCGGGCAAGGCCATGGCGCAGGCCGGGCACGCCGCCCAGCTCGCCTGGTGGGCCAGTGACGCGGCCGAGCGGGAGGCCTGGCGCGCCCGCGGGCTCGCGGTGTCCGTGCGCACCGCGGCCTCCCAGGGCGACTTCGACGCCATGGCCGCCGCGGGGCTGCCCGTGGTGCGCGATGCCGGGTTCACGGAGATCGAGCCGGGCTCGTGCACGTTCGTGGCCGAGGCGCCCTGGTTGCGCGGACGCGTCGCTAGATCGTGAAGACGTCCGCCAGCACGCCTCCCGCCGGGGTGATCCGCGCGGGCGACGGGCTGTCGTACACGACCATGATCCTGCCGTCGTCCAGCAGCGCCAGCCCTTCGGGGTGGTCGGACTTCACGCCGTAGGGGAGCTCGATCACCGTCTCCAGCTCCCCTTCGGGGACGACCCCCTGCCTGGTGCCGGGCCGCCAGCGCACGATCCGTACGGGACCGTCGAGGTCCATGGTCGGGCCGGCGAGGATCAGCAGCGAGTCCCCGTCCGGGCAGAGGTCCCGCACGCCCAGCCCGCCCAGGTCCAGGAAGTGCTTGCGGTACGGCTCCCGCAGCCGCAGCCGTGACCTGCCCGCCTCCTCGAGCCGCAGCTCCAGCAGCACCGCCCAGCCCCGCAGCACGGGGCCGCGCAGCCCGAGGTAGATCCGCTCGGACACGACGGCGATGCCTTCGACGTCGAGCCCGTTGTCCTTGCCTGGCAGCTCCAGGAACGGCGCCAGGTGCCGGTCGTCGCGCATGTGCGTGGTCAGGTTGTCCCGGCCGGCGAGGATCGTTCCAGGGCCCGGAGTCTCGTCGTGGAGCGGCAGCCGGGTCAGGATGAACCGGTTCTCCTCCCTGACCACCGTGGCCAGCCGGTCGGCGGCCTTCTCCGGGTCCTTCGACTTGACCTTCTTGCGCTTGAGGCTGTGGGAGCCGACCAGCCAGAGATAGCCGTTCGCGCGGGCCAGCCCCTCGATGTCGGCCTCGTCCTCGGGGCCCGCGGGCAGCTCGACGTAGTCGGCCAGCGGGAACGTGCGCTGGTCGCCGAAATGGTCGCCCAGCCAGGTCAGGTGCTCGAAGGTCGCGGTCTCGTCGCCGGCCACCCAGAGACCGGCGGAGCCCTGCCGGATCGCTGAGAGGTTCGTGTGCGTTTGGGCCGCTCGCGCGGCATGGTCGAATCGCAGCTCAACCTGTTCCACGTCGTCCATGATTGCACTTCGGTAGCTTCCGACGCGCAATGGCTGGATATGTCGTACGCTCCGCTCGTGCTCGATGGGGAAGAAGAGATCATGGGTTCCCAAGTGAGGACCGCGGCGAGGCCCGGAACCCCTGCTTCTCCGCCCAAACGCTCCCGTATCGGAGATATCCGGATGCGGGTGGTGTACCGGGGGCTCGCCGCGATCGGCCTGGTCGTGGCCGCGGCCGCGACGCTGGCCGTGGTGCTCCCGTCAGGGCCGGACGAGGTCGCGGCGGGGCCGGTAACCGCGCCGCCGGCCGCACCGTCCTCGTCCGGCCCCGCGCCTTCCACCGCGCCTTCCACCGCGCCTTCCACTGGGCCTTCCACCGCGGCTCCTCCGTCTGCGGCCCCTCCGTCTGTAACTCCCACAGCGGAGGCGACGCCCTCGCCCGGCCCGTCGCTCGCGCCCGGTTACACGGCCATGCAGGCCCTGTACGCCGACCCGCGCGTCCCCAAGCTGACAGGCCGGATCAAGCGGATGTCGCTGGCCTCCCCGTCCAGGAAGGTCGTCAAGGACAGGCGCATCGGGCTGGCCGTACCGAACCTCTCCAAGCCGTGGAAGTCGTACGGCGCGGCGCCGTTCACCTCCAAGCAGGTGCTCCCCAAGACGCGCGCCGGCCTGCGTGGGATGTTCGTCACATGTCCGCTCCCGACCATGCGGCAGAAGTCCCCACGTGACACGGCGCTGCTCGCGGCCCGCTGGACGCTCAACCACCACCCCGAAGGCTCCAGGATCACCTGGCTCGCCTCGCAACCGGTCAAGCGCGGCTGGATGCTCGTATATCGCGTCGAATACGGAAAGCATCAGTCGCGGGCGGCCGTCGTCGTGATGGACGGGGGAATGAGTAAGCCGGGGCTGGCGTTCGTCACAGTGCCTGACTCGCAGCGCAAGCAGTGGCGTGACATCAGCCGCGTGGTCGCCGGGGTGCGTGTTCTAGGCTAAAAGGATCATGTATGCGGCGATGTGGGGAGTGACGCCGTGGAACGCTCGGGACAGCCGCAGGCACCGAAGAACGGCAAGGGCAAGCCGCCCTGGCGTTCGGAGGGCCTGCCCGGCACACCCGGAGGCCGGCCCAAGATCAACTGGTGGCGCTTCGTCGTCACCTTGCTCGTGGTGTACGCAGGCTTTTTCGTCGTGTCGTCGTTCGTAGACAGCGGATCCGTCGAGACGATCTCGTACACCGAGTTCACCAAGCAGGTGAACTCCAAGAACGTCAAGGACATCTACGCCCAGGGCCTGTCCGTCGAGGGCGACCTGCGGTCGGCGGCGAAGAACCCCGAGAGCAACGAGTCCTACACGAAGTTCGCGACCGAGATCCCGGCCTTCGCCAACACCGACCAGCTCGACCAGCAGTTGTCCACCGGCCAGGTCGAGATCACCTCCAAGCCGATCACCCGTGGCTTCTTCTCCAACCTGCTGCTCTCGCTGCTGCCCGTGCTGCTGCTGGCCGGGCTGTGGATCTGGGTCATGCGCCGCGGCGCGAGCATGATGGGCGGCGGCCTGGGCGGGCTCGGCAGGTCCAAGGCCGCCAAGCCGGTCGAGGCCGGGCAGGTGCGGGTCACGTTCGACGACGTCGCCGGCATCGACGAGGTCGAGAACGAGCTCGTCGAGATCGTCGACTACCTCAAGGACCCCGGGAAATACCGTCGTCTCGGCGCGAAGCTGCCCAAGGGCGTGCTGCTCGCCGGCCCTCCCGGCACCGGTAAGACGCTGCTGGCCAGGGCGGTCGCGGGCGAGGCCAAGGTGCCGTTCTTCTCGGCCAGCGCCTCCGAGTTCATCGAGATGATCGTGGGCGTGGGCGCCTCGCGGGTGCGCGACCTGTTCGAGGAGGCGCGGAAGGTGGCGCCGTCGATCGTGTTCATCGACGAGATCGACGCCATCGGCCGGGCCCGCGGCGGTGCCGGCGGCCTCGGCGGCCACGACGAGCGCGAGCAGACGCTGAACCAGATCCTCACCGAGATGGACGGCTTCTCCGGCGCCGAGGGCGTGATCGTCATCGGGGCCACGAACCGTCCCGAGGTGCTCGACCCGGCGCTCCTGCGTCCCGGGCGCTTCGACCGTACGGTCCAGGTGGGGCTGCCGGACGCGGCCGGCCGCACCGCCATCCTGCAGGTGCACACGCGGGGCGTGCCGCTGGACGGCGAGGTCAGCCCCGACCAGCTCGCCAAGACCACCCCCGGCATGACCGGCGCCGACCTGGCCAACCTGGTCAACGAGGCCGCCCTCCTCGCCGCCAAGCGCGGCAAGGAGAAGGTCACGATGTCCGACTTCGCCGACGCGCTGGAGAAGCTGCAGCTCGGCGCGGCCCGCAGCATCGTGATGCCGGAGGAGGAGCGCACCAGGACCGCCTTCCACGAGGCCGGTCACGCGCTGCTCGGCATGCTCCAGCCGGGCGCCGACCCGGTCAGGAAGATCTCGATCATCCCGCGCGGGCGGGCGCTCGGGGTCACGCTGTCCACCCCCGACACCGACCGGTACGCCTACGACGAGCAGTACCTGCGCGGGCGCATCACCGGCGCGCTCGGCGGCATGGCGGCCGAGCAGGTCGTGTACGGGGTCATCACCACGGGCGCCGAGAACGACCTGGAACAGGTCACCATGATCGCCCGGGGCATGGTCGGCCGCTGGGGCATGTCGGAGAAGGTCGGTCCGCTGACCATCCTCCCCAACGACGGACAGCAGCCGCAGGCCTCGCCCGCGACGCTCGCCACCGTCGACGAGGAGGCGCGGCGGATCGTGGACGAGTGCTACGAGCGCGCGATCCAGATCCTCACCGACAACCGCGACAAGCTCGACGCCATCGTGAAGGCCCTGCTCGAACACGAGACGCTCGACGAGGCCGGCGCTTACACGGCGGCGGGCCTGACCTCGTCGGCCACTCCCGTCCCCGTGAGCGGCTTTTCCGAGAATTAGCGCAAATCGGGCATTGCTCCGGCCCTGATCAGGGCAGCTCTCCCGGAACAACGATCGGGGGACTGTCGTGACACTGACGGACGAGCTCCTCACCGAGCTCGGAGACTCAGGGCTGGAGCAGATCGCAGGGATGCTCGGCACGGACACGACCATGGCCCGCGACGTGGTCGAGGCTGTGTCGGGCGTCATCGTCGGGGGCATGGCCCGCAACGCCCGTCACCCGGACGGCGCCGACGCCCTGCGCGCGGCCCTGGACGACCACGTGGACACCGATCCGTTCACCGGCGACGTGGCCTCGCTGACCCGCGACGGGCACAACATCCTCGGCCACGTCCTGGGCGGCCAGGGAACGGAGGATGCCGCGGACGGGCTGGCGCGGTTCGCCGGGGTCGACCCGGGGATCATCATGAGGCTGCTGCCCCTCGTCGCGCCCATGATCATGTCCCTGCTCGCCAACCGGGCCGAGAGCCGCGGCATGAACGCGGGCGCTCTGGCCGACGATCTGGACCGTGAGCAGCCGGGCTGCCCGGGGGAGCTGGGTGAGCTGCTCCAAGGGCTGCTGGACGCCGTCTTCGGCGGCGGGGTGCCCGCGCAGGGCGGCCCGTACGAGTCCCGCCCGCCCTCCGACACCGGCCCCGACACCGGCCCCGACACTGGCCCCGGCACCGGCCGCGACACCGGAATTGGCACTGGCACCGTGGGCCGCCGCGGCACCGGCCCCGACGCTGGCACCGTGGGCCGCCGCGGCGCCCCGGACGGTCATGAGGAGGGGGACCCGCACGAGGTGGCCCCCGGCACCTCCAACCCCGACTGGTGAATGACGCGGCGCAGGTCAACGGTAGGCTTATGCGGTGATCGTTCTGGCCTCAGCCTCCCCCGCCCGCCTCGCCCTCCTCCGCAGCGCCGGGCTCGACCCCAAGGTGATCGTCAGCGGCGTCGACGAGGACTCGTTCTCCGCGCACACCCCGGCGGCACTCAGCCTCGTGCTCGCCAAGGCCAAGGCGGAGGCGGTCGCGAACGAGCTCGACGAGGGCCTGGTCATCGGCTGCGACTCGATCCTGGAGCTGGACGGCCGCCCGTACGGCAAGCCCGCCACGCCTGAGGAGGCCGCCGAGCGGTGGCGGCTCATGCGCGGGCGCACGGGACGCCTGGTGACGGGCCACTGCGTGATCGACGTGGCCGCGGGCAAGCAGGCGGCGCAGGTCGCCACCACCGTGGTCCGCTTCGGCCGGCCGTCCGACGAGGAGATCACCGCGTACATCGCCACGGGGGAGCCGCTCAGCGTGGCCGGGGCCTTCAGCATCGACGGGCGCGGCGGGTGGTTCATCGAGGGCATCGAAGGCGACCACGGCAATGTGATCGGCATCTCGCTGCCGCTGCTGCACGACCTGTTCGCGGAGCTGGGCTACGCGGTGACGTCGTTCTGGCGCTAGCCTGCCGGGCATGCGATCACTGCGCGACTTCACGTCCGGCGTCGGCTTCTTCTTCCAGGGGTTGGGGTGGGTCGCCAGGCACGGGCGGTGGTGGCTGTTCGGGCTGATCCCGGCGCTGATCGCGTTCGCGGTGTACGTCGCGGCGCTGATCTTTCTGGGCACGTACGCCACCGACCTGGCCGCGTTCCTGACGCCGTTCGCGGAGTCGTGGGGCTGGCGTGACCTGTTCCGGACGCTGGTGGGGATCGTGCTGTTCCTCGGAGGGCTGGCGCTGGCCGTACTGACCTTCACCGCGCTCACCCTGGCGATCGGGGAGCCGTTCTACGAGCGGCTGTCGGCCGAGGTGGACCCGCTCCCGGACGCCGACGAGCAGCCGTGGTGGCGCACCCTGCCGCGCTCGCTCAGGGACAGCCTGATCACGCTGTTCTACGTGCTCCTTTTCACGATCCCGCTGTTCTTCCTGGGCTTCGTCCCGGTGGTCGGCCAGACGGTGGTGCCGGTGCTCGGGGCGCTCGTCTCGGGCTTCTTCCTGACGGTGGAGCTCACCACCCTGGCGCTGGAGCGGCGGGGCATGGCCCGCAAGCAACGCTTCGCGCTGCTGCGCGCGAACAAGGCCAGCGCGTTGGGGTTCGGGGTGGTGGGATTCCTGCTGTTCCTGGTGCCGTTCGTCGCAGTCATCGCCATGCCCGCCGCCGTGGCCGGCGCCGCCCTCCTCGTCCGCGCCCACCTGACCCCCACCTCATAACCTCCCACCTCATAACCTCCCACTTCATCCCTTCACGGTCAGCGCCTTCACGGTCAGCGCCTTCACGGTCAGCGGCTTCACGGTCAGCGCCTCCACCCCAGCCCTTCGACCCCAGCCCTTCGACCCCAGCCCTTCGACCCCAGCCCTTCGATCCCAGGGCCTTCACCCTCAGAGCCTTCACCGCTCAGCCCCTTCGGCTCGGCCCACCCCTCAGCCCGCCCCCTCCTGCTCAGCCTGCCCCCTCCTGCTCAGCCTGCCCCCTCCGGCTCCGGCCACTTCGCTTGGGGGCCTCGCGGGCCAATCACCCGTCATCGCCCATCGGGCACCAGCCGTCGCCGCCGCCCGCTACCAGCACCAGCCATGGCTTGGGCGGCCATGGCTTGGGCGGCCATGGCTTGGGCAGCAAGAACCACCATCACCCAAAGAGCCCAGCCGAAAACCAGCGGGCAGTTATCCACAACCCCGCTCCCGGACGCCCCCCACTATCCCCAGAATCGCATTCGGTCTCGATCCCACAGCCGCCGCCCAGGCACCCTAAGGGCCCATGACGACCAACCACTCCACCCCCGCGACCACCCCAACCCCGAACCCCACTCCCACTTCCACTTCCACCTCCGAGGACTCCGACCCCACCACCATCGCTCCCTCGCCGTCACCCTCAACCTCCCCTACGTCACCCTCCCCTCCCTCCCCTCACTCCCCTTCCTCCTCCCCCTCATCCAGCTTCACGTCGCTGGAGCCCTGTCTCACCCTCACCAGCCCCACCGACATCCTGGCCGCAGTGCCATACCTCGTCGGTTTCCACCCGAAGACCAGCCTCATCGTGATCGGCCTCGACCGTCGCCAGGCCAAGTTGGTGGCCAGATGGAGCCTCCCGTTCCCTCCCGGCACCCTCGCCTCCTTGGAGCCAGTCTTCGACCGGGAGGGCGTGACAGAGATCGTCGTCGTCGGCTACGGCCCGGGGGAGCTGGTGACACCGGCAGCCGACGAGGCCAGACTCCTCGCCGACAAGACCGAACTCCATGTAGGCGAAGCACTACGAGCACATGAGGGCCGCTATTGGTCTTACATCTGCGATCTCGCGACGTGCTGCCCGGCCGAAGGCACTCCGTACGACCTGACCACCAGCCAGATCGCCGCCGAGGCGACCATCCGAGGCCTGGTGGCCCTCCCCGATCGCGAATCCCTGGAACGTACGATCGCCCCCATCGCAGGCCCCGTACGCATGGCCATGCGCCAAGCCACAGCCGACGCGATCGCAGAATTCCGAGTCGACCTGACAGCCACCACAAACCTCGACACCTTCGCGACGCAGTTCATCGCCGAAAGCCTGAACAGAGTCCGATCAGCCCTCCAGACCCACGAGGAAGGCGGCCGCCTGGACGACGCGGAAGCGGCAAAACTAGGCCTGGCCCTATCGATCACCCGAGCCCGTGACGAGGCCTGGACCCTCATGCAAGATTCCCACGTACTCCTCTGGAAGGACCTGACCCGCAGGCTGGAGCCCCGCTTCATCCCACCGGCCGCATCCCTCCTGGCGATGGCTTCCTGGCGCGCGGGAAACAACGTCCAGGCCACCATCGCCCTGGAACGCGCACTGACCATCGACCCCAGCTACTCGATGGCCAACCTCCTCATGCACGCCCTCCAAAACCTCCTGTCTCCCACGATCCTCCGAGACCGCCTCCCCACCCCGGCCGAACTCGACGCCGCCATGGGCCCACCCCACGCCTCCTGGCTCCTCCCCCTGGTGAACCTCCTGGACGAAGACGACCCGCACTCCCCACCCGAATAACGCCCACCCACCACCACTCACAAGCGCCCTGCCAAGAGCACCGATCGAGACCACCGAGCAACCACGCAGTGGGGGGACAACCTGATCCACAGGGAGGCGCCGATCGTCGCCATCCACGAACCACAAGAAAGCGGATCGTCGCCATCCACCAGCCACGAGGAAGTGGATCGTCGCCATCCGCCAGTCGCCAGTCGTGAACCACCGACTGCCAGTTGCAGGTCGCGGGCCACCGACCGCTGACTCGCGGGTTGCGGGTTGCCAGTTGTCGGCCGTGAGCGGTTGGCTGCCGGTCGCTGGCCGCGAGGGTGCGGCTGTTGGTCGGGTCGCAGTTCGGAGGCTTGTCGGTCGCCGGTTGCCAATCGTGAGCGGTTGGCCGCCAGTCGCCGGCTGCTGTTTGCGGTTGACGGCCGCAGCCGCAAGCGGGGTTGGTCGCCGATCGCCGATCGCCGATCGCTGGCCGTGGGACGGCGGCTGTTGGTTGTGAGCCGCCAGCCTGATTGCAGGTCGAGTGGCTGTCGGTCGCCGGCTGCCGGTTGTGAGTTGGCGGCTCTCGGTGTCAGCAGACACTGCGCCAATCGTCAGTCAGTCAGTGGTCCGCCAACGGGTGACCCGCTGGCGGACGGTTGTCGGGGGTCAGCTGCCGGTGCCTTCTTCGCGGCGGCGGCGCTCGTTGTAAGCGCGCATGCGCGGCGGATAGCCGGTGAGTTGTACGTCATAAACCGGGAGGGCAAGATCGCGGGCAACCTTGTGGATCACGGCAGGGGAACCGACCCTGCGCCTGGTCCATTCGCCGTCGTCGGCGACCGCCACGGCGGTCGTGTCGGTGGCGAAAGTCTCTGGCTCGACGTAAAACTCGACGCCGCGGCGCGAGCGGGCAAAAGCGATAAGCGCTTCGATGTCGGCGTCAGTCGCCTCGCGGTCGAACTTCGCGACCTTGGGGCCGCGCAGTCGACGAATGCCGTAGCGGTCTCGCCATCTCATGCATCCTTTTTATACCGTCTGGAGCCTCCGTGCGTCGGGGATGATCTAGGGGTCACATCCGGGATTCTCCCGATAGCACCGAGGGTCCGAGGGACGCAGTATGAGAGGTGACTGCCCGATTCTCAAAGGAGAGGCATGGCGATTATGGCTGGGGTACCGCAAACCCCTGGGCCGGGACAGGTGCAGCCAGCTCATCTGCGCGTCACCCACCAGGACAGAGAGCACGTGGTCGAGCACGTCAAGGCCGCCTACGCGGAGGGCCGCTTCGACAAGCTCGAGTTCGACGACCGGCTGGAGCGCGCGATGACGGCGCGCACGCACGGTGACCTGATGCCCATCATGACTGAGCTGTACGGCGCTCAAGCCGTACCCCGGCTCGCCCCACTCCCGCCCCCGGTCCGCCCTGAGCGGGCGCCGGAGAGCAACGAACGTCTCGCCGCCGCCGCCGTCGGTCATCTGCTGATGGTCGTCGGCATCCCGATCGCCGGCCCTCTGATCCTGCTGCTCACCGGCGCCAAGACTTCGCCCTACATTCGCAGGCAGGCGCTCGAAGCACTCAACTTCCAGCTCACGGTGGTGGGAGCCACGATTCTCCTGCCGTTCACGGTCATCGGTGTCGTGCTGCTCCCGGTCATCTGGGTCGCCGCCGTCGTCCTCTCCATCGTCGGCGGCATTACGTCCCTGACGGAGGGCAACTTCCGTTACCCGATGACGCTGCGCCTGGTGAAGTGACTCCACTCGCCAGCACCCGAGATCTATACGAGCCCGGCCTGGTCCAGCCCAGCAAGGGAGCGCATCCAGTTAAGCCCTTTCGGAGTGGCGACTGGGTCGGGGTTCAGCGCGAGAAGTGCGCTGGCTTGGTGTGACGACCGCACGCCGGCCAGCTTTGGGGTGAGTGTCTGGGTTGGGGGTTGACGCAGGCGTGTGCAGGTTCGTTTGAACGGTCGTGCCGGCTGGCTTTGGGATGGGTTTCAGCGCTGAGGCTTGATGTCGGGCGCGTACTGGTTTGGTTGAACGGTCGCGTCGGCTGGGTTTGGGGGTGGGTGTCGGGGCTGGGGGTTGATGCGGGCGCGTGCAGGTTCAGTAGAACGGTCGCGTTGGCTGGCTTTGGGGTGGGAGTCAGGGCGGGGATTGATGTGGGCGGGCGCTGGTTCGGTTGAACGGTCGCGTCGGCTGGTTAAGGGTGGGGGTCTGGGCGGGGCTTGGTGCGTGGTGGTTCGGTGTGACGACCGTGCCCCGTCTGGTGCCGTCAAGTGAGTGCATTGGGTGCGGTGGAAGGGCTGTGGGGGCTCCGGCCAGGCGTAGAGGTGCGGTGGACTGACGTCACCGTTGAGCCGGGCGCCTCGTGCTGGCGTCGCACTGAATGGCCGCGTGGTTCAGATGCGGTGAAAGGGCCTGCGGGGCGGGGCGGCGGTAGCGGGGCAGGCCCTTAGGGCGTGGTGGCGGTAGTGGGGCAGAACCTCGCGGGGCGGGCCTCGTGGGTGGGGCGGCGGCAGCGGGACAGGACCTTAGGGCGTGCTGGCGGCAGCGGGGCAGGACCTCGGGACCGGGCGGCGTAAGCGGACAGGGCCCCGGCGTGGGGGTGGCGTAAGCGGACAGGGCCCCGGCGTGGGGGTGGCGTACGCGGGGCAGGGCCTTGGCGTGGGGCGGGGTTAGCGGGACAGGACCTCGTACTTGACGCGCATGACGCCGGCGCTGGTGTTGCCGATGGCGGAGAAGGCGGCTTCGGAGAGGTCGAGGCAGCGGCCGCCCACGTACGGGCCGCGGTCGTTGATGCGGACCGTGACCGATTCGCCGGTGCCGGGGTTGGTGACGCGGACCTTGCTGCCCAGGGGGAGGGTCTTGTGGGCGGCGGTCATGGCCGAGGGGTCGAAGCGCTCGCCGCTGGCCGTCATCTGGGGGTCGCCGTAGTAGGAGGCGCCGCAGGTTCCGGATGAGAGTACGCGGGTCTTCGGCTTGTGGGCCGGGGACTTGGTGGCCTTCGCGGGCGTGGGCGACGTGGTCCCGGGGGTTGAGCGCTTGGTCGCCGTGGGCTTGGCGGCCGGGCTCGAGGAGGCCGCTGCCGGGGAGGCGGTGGTGTTCGGCTGGGCGGTCGCCGGGGACTTGGTGGGCCTCGGGCGGGCCGCCGCGGGCTTGGGGAGCGGCGAGGGCGATTGGGGGGTCGCCTGGCGAGCGGCTTCGTTCAGGGGCTTGGCCTGGAGCGGGGTGGGGGCTGCCGAGGGATGGTTGGGGGAGCCGGTGGTGTCCATGGCGGCCCAGGCAGCGGTGGAGGCGGCGGCCACGACGGCGGCGCCGGCCGCGAGGGTGATCCAGCGGCGCTTGCCTGCGATGAGCTTGCGGTACTGAGGGGTCGGCTTGAGGGAATGCTGGCCCAAGGTAAACCACAGTCCTAGCTAGGGGATAGGGCAGGGAAAGGCCGGGCCGGAGGGGGTGGAGGGCGCACGGCGGCCGATCCGTAAGCGGGGAGGGGGATCCCGCGCAGTGAGGACGAACATATGCGACAAAGCCCGAGTAAAGGCAACTTAATGTGACAGTCAGTGACATATCTCACTTAAGCCGCAAGATTGCTAAGAACGCCCAGTGGGCGCTATGGATCTTTGGGGCTCCGGGAAACGCGAGAAAGCAGGCTTGATCGGCAAATGGTGCAGCTCGGGTGGGTGATAAGCCGAGCCGGGTGGTGATAGGCCGAGGTGGGTGTGGTGATCGGCGGCGCTGGGTGGGTGATGGGCCGAGGTGGGTGTGGTGATCGGCCGAGCTGGGTGGGTTGATATTCCGAGCGCCTGGTGATCAAGCCGTCAATCGTGGGTGTTTTTGTGCTTGAGGGTTTGCGGCTTGCTGATTTCAGGCAGGGCCGGCTACAGCATCAGAGAGCGCACGGTGTCGACCGTGTCGGCGTCCTCGACGCGCTTGTCCGGGCGGTAGCGCAGGACCCTGGCGAAACGGAGGGCCATGCCGCCGGGATAGCGGGGGGAGCGCTGGACTCCGTCGAAGGCGATCTCCACCACCAGCTCCGGCCGCAGCGTGACCGTCCAGTTGTCGGTGGGCCCCTCGGCCAGCTCGAGGAAGCGCTCGGTCTGCCAGGCCAGCAGTTCGTCAGTCAGGCCCTTGAACGTCTTGCCGAGCATCACGAACCCGCCCGAAGGGTCACGCGCTCCGAGGTGGAGGTTGGAGAGCTTGCCCTCGCGCCGCCCATGACCCCATTCGGCGGCCAGGACCACCAGGTCGAGCGTGTGACGCGGCTTGACCTTGATCCATCCGGCACCCCGGCGGCCCGCCGCGTAAGGGGAGGCCAGGGACTTGACCACCAGGCCCTCGTGGCCCGCCTTGACCAAATCGGTGAAGAACTTCTCCGCCTCGGCCACGTCACCCGTCACCAGCCGCGGTGTCAGCAGCCCCTGGGGGACCGCGCGGGCGAGGGCCTCCTGGCGTTGTGAATAGGGCAGGTCGAGCAGGTCGGCGCCGTCCACCCGCAGGGCATCGAAGAAGAACACGCTCAGCGGCGTCTGCTCGCGCAGCTGGGCAACGTTGATCTTGCTGGTCGCGCGGCTCGCCGTCACCTGGAACGGGTGCGGCCGCCCGTCAGGACGCAGCGCGAGCACCTCGCCGTCCAGCACGAGATCGTCGTACGGCATGTCGAGCACGGCCTCGACCAGCTCGGGAACCTGCGGCGTGATGTCGTCGAGCGTACGCGTGAAAACCTTGACCTCAGAGCCCGAACGGTGGGCCTGCACCCGCATGCCGTCGAGCTTCCACTCCAGCGCCGCGGGGGCGCCGGCCTTCTCCAGCGCGGCGGCGACGTTGGGCGCGCTGCCCGCCAGCATGGGCGAGACCGCCTGTCCCACCTGCAGCCGGAACGCGCGCAGCGCCTCTACCCCGCCGCTCAGCGCGGCCGCGCCGACGGCGGGAAGCCAGCCGCGCAGCGTGAGCGCGCGGCGCACGTCGGCCGACGGCGCGCCGGACGCCTTGGCCACCGCCTCGATCATGACGCCGTCGAGCGCGCCCTGCCGCAGCTCACCGAACAGCAGTCGCCGCATGAACTGCTGCTCCTGGCTCGTCAGCCCCGCGAACAGCTCGGCCACCAGCGCCTTGCGCGCGGCCTGCGAGCCCGGCCCGGAAACCGCCTTGATCCTGCTCAGCAGCTCGTCGACCGCGGTCAGGGTGGCGGTGGCGGCCAGCTTGGGCTGGGGGATGTCCTCCAACGTGCGCCAGCCCACGCCCACCTGCCGCTGGGGCAGCTCGCCCGAGAGGTACGAGATCGCGATCTCCGCCTCCTCCGGGCCGACCCGGCCCAGCAGCTCCGCCAGATGGCCCACCTTGCCGAGCCGAGCGGACGTGCGCGCCACCGCCTCGGAAACCCGGACCACGTCGATCAGAAGCACACGCCTATGTTGCCTTATGGTGCCGACATTTCCCCACCCGATATCGGCCAAGTGTCTGCCTTGTTCCCGGCACGGCCCCTCGTGCGCGTTGCTCCCTTTTGGGATCTCGTATATGGGTGCCGCGTATAGGGCCCTTATTTGGGGCTTCTCGGGCGGGGCGCTCGGGTGCGTGGGTGGGGCCTCTCGTTTCGGGAGGGCGAGGGTGATGCGGTGTCACGTCGGTACGTGCGTCAGGGCGACTGTCGCGTTGAATGGGCGATCGCCGAAGCGGGGTGGGCCGGTGTATCGGGGCAAGGCGGGGCAGGGCGCTTGGGGGACGTCGGTTGGGAAAGACGGGGCGGGAGGGAGCGGGGCGTCGGTCCGGAAGGGCGACGCAGGGCGCGTGGGCGCGTCGGTTTGGAAAGGCGGCGCAGGCGCGCGGGGGTGTCGATCCGGAGGGGCGAGGTGGGAGGGAATGGGGGCGCGGGTCCGGAAGCGGTGGGGGTGAGTTGTGTGGGGGCGTTGGGTCTGGGCGGGCGGCCAGTGTGAGGAGGAGCGTCGGGTCTGGAAGGGGTGGGTGTCGGGCTGGACACGGGTGGGGTGTCGGGTCGGGGAGGGGTGGGGCGGGCCGTTTTGGGTCAAGTGGCCCGCCCCGGGGAGGTGCTAGCTGACGCCGAGCAGGTCGACGACGAAGATGAGCGTCTCGTTCGGCTTGATGCGCGCGCCGGCCCCCCGGCTGCCGTAACCGAGATGCGACGGGATGACGAGCTTGCGCCGTCCGCCGACCTTCATGCCCGCGACCCCCTGGTCCCAGCCCGCGATGACGCGGCCCGCGCCGAGCGGGAACTCGAACGCGTCGCCGCGGTTCCACGACGCGTCGAACTCCTCACCGGTCGAGAAGGCCACGCCCACGTAGTGGACGCGTACGGTGTGGCCGGGCTTGGCCTCCGGGCCGTCGCCCACGGTCAGGTCGACGATCTCCAGGTCGGCGGGCGGGTTGCCCTCGGGAAAGTCGATCTCGGGCTTTTCGAGTGCCACGAAGTGCTCCTGTTGATGATTGCTGACAATGAGACCCGACGACTCTATGCGGTCGGGATATCGTCATCGTTCATGACCGCCCTTTCTCCGGATGGGATCCTGCTCACCGGGCGCGTCGCCGTGGTCACCGGGGCGGCCAGGGGCATCGGGCTGGCGATCGCGGAGACGTTCGCCGCGTTCGGCGCTCATGTCGCGGTGTGCGACCGCGACAAGCCGCGGGCCGAGCTGGCGATGAAGCTCGACGTACGCGACCACGTGGCGGTGGAGATCTTCGCCCAGGCCATCCGTGAGCGGTGGGGCCGGGTGGACATCCTGGTCAACAACGCGGGCGGCACCTTCCACGCGGCCTTCGCCGACACCTCGCCCCGCGGCGAGCAGATCCTGGTCGAGGAGAACTTCACGCAGGTCACCGGCATGATCAGACGGTTGCTGCCGATGATGTCGCCGGGCGCGTCGATCATCAACGTGACCTCGAGCGAGGCCCACCAGGCGGCCCCGGGGTTCGCGGTGTACGCGGCGATGAAGGCCGGTCTGGAGAGCCTGACGAAGACGCTCGCCCTGGAACTCGCCCCCAGGGGCATCCGGGTGAACGCGATCGCGCCCGACGCGCTGCGGACCGAGGGCGAGTCGGGGGTGCGCGAGCGCATGCTGGCCCGCCCCCTGCCCTACGAGCCGGTACGCGTCCCGCCCCTCGGCCGGCTGGGCGGCCCGGAGGAGGCCGCCGGCGCGGCCGTGTTCCTGGCCAGCGACCTGGCCAGGTTCGTCACGGGAGCGACGTTGCACGTGGACGGCGGCATCCACGCAGCCGGCGGCTGGCGCCGAAGCTGAAGCAGCCGAAGCTGAAGCAGCCGAAGCTGAAGCAGCTGGAGCCGAAGCAGCCGAGGCTGAAGCAGCCGAGGCCGAAGCAGCTGAAGCCGAAACAGTCGAAGCCGAAGCAGCCGAAGTCAAGAACGCACAAGTCACCAGCTCTGGTGCAGCGGCATCCCCTCGGCATAGCCGGACGAGCTCTGGATCCCGACCACGGCCTGCGCGTGGAACTCCTCCAGGTTCGACGCCCCCGCGTACGTGCACGCCGACCGCAGCCCCGCCACGATGCCGTCGATCTGGTCCTCCACGCTCGGCCGCTTCGGGTCTAGATACATGCGGGAGGTCGAGATGCCCTCCTCGAACAGCGCCTTCCTGGCCCGCTCGAACGCCGAGTCGTCGGCCGTCCGCAGCCGCACGGCCCGCGCGGAGGCCATGCCGAAGTTCTCCTTGTACTTGCGCCCGTTCGCATCGGTGTGGGTGTCGCCGGGCGACTCGTACGTCCCCGCGAACCATGAGCCGATCATCACGTTGGACGCCCCCGCGGCCAGCGCCAGCGCCACGTCGCGCGGATGGCGTACCCCACCGTCCGCCCACACGTGCCGGCCCAGCCGCCGGGCCTCCGCCGAGCACTCCAGCACGGCGGAGAACTGCGGCCGGCCCACGCCGGTCATCATCCGCGTGGTGCACATGGCGCCGGGCCCGACCCCGACCTTGAGGATGTCGGCCCCGGCGTTCACCAGGTCGCGCACGCCCTCGGCCGTCACCACGTTGCCCGCCACGACGGGCACGCCGGGGTCGAGGGCCTTGACGGCGCGCAGGGCCGAGATCATCTTCTCCTGGTGGCCGTGCGCGGTGTCCACGACCAGGCAGTCGATCCCGGCGTCGAGCAGCTCCTTGGCCTTGGCGGCCACGTCGCCGTTCACGCCGACCGCGGCCGCGATGCGCAGCCGTTCCTGCGCGTCGATCGCGGGCTGGTAGAGAGTGGCGCGCAGCGCGCCGAGGCGGGTGAGGATGCCGACCAGCCGCCCGCCGGGATCGACGACGGGGGCCAGCCGGTGGCGGCCGCCGTGCAGCCGTTCGAAGGCCGTGCGCGGGTCCAGCCCGGCGGGCAGCGTCAGCAGCTCGCTCGACATGACCTGCGAGAGCTGGGTGTACATGTCGACGCCCTGGCAGTCGGCGTCGGTCACGACCCCGACCGGCCGGTTGTCCCAGTCGACCACGATGATCGCGTCGTGCGCCCGCTTGGGCAGCAGCTGCAGCGCCTCGCCGACGGTGTCGTGGGGGGTGAGTGTGAGCGGTGTGTCGTGGACGAGGTCGCGTTTCTTGACCCAGTCGACGACGTCGGTCACGACGTCCTGCGGAATGTCCTGCGGGATCACGGCGATGCCGCCCCGCCGTGCCACGGTCTCGGCCATGCGCCGGCCGGCGACCGCGGTCATGTTCGCCACGACGACGGGAATGGTGGTGCCCGTGCCGTCGTTCGTCGACAGGTCGACTGCGAGCCGCGAACCGACCGCGGATCGCGACGGCACCATGAACACGTCGCTATAGGTCAGGTCGTAATGAGGCTCGAGGTCGTTGAGAAACTTCACGTTCATTCATCTTATGCGGTGACCGCACATTGAGGGGTTTCCCCCGTTGGATGGGGCTTATGATCGGCCGGGACACTTTTGGGGGAGGGAGGGCCCTGTGGACGTCACCGAACGGGGCGAATTGATCGTGGTCGGCTTCGCCGTACGCACCACGAATGCAGACGAGATGGATCCGTCGCGGGCGAAGCTGCCCGTACTTTGGCAGCGGGCCGGCGCTCCGGGGGCCTTCGCGCACGTGCCGGGGCGCGTGGACGAGAACCTGTACGCGGTGCTGACCGACTACGAGAGCGACCATCACGGCGCGTACACGCAGATCGTCGGCACCGGCGTGCGCACCGTGCCGCGGCTGCCGGAGGGCATGGTGGCCGTGCGCGTGCCGGCGGTCCCGTCACTGCGGGTGGAGGTCCGCGGCCCGATGCCGCAGGCCCTCGTCGACATGTGGCAGCAGGTGTGGAAGCACACCGAGTCAGGGGGTACGCCGTCCCGCGCGTTCACCACTGACCTCGAGGTCCACCACCCGGACGGCGTGGACCTCTACCTGGCCATCTAGAGACCGAGCGCGGCGGCCGCCGCCTCGACGGCCGCCGGCTTGACCTCTTCGACCGGCAGGTTCGCGTATTCCACCGAGCAGTCGGACATGCCGCCCAGCGCCACCGTCGCCCGGATGTGCTGCGCCTGTGTGAGCTCCGGGCCCAGCAGCAGCGTGATGATCCGCCGCCGCCAGTCGAACATGCGGGTGCCCAGGTCGAGGAAGCCCAGCACGGACAGCTCCCGCACCATCATCATGGTCACCTCGCGGTGCCGCCAGATCAGCTCGAAGTAGTCGTCGAGCAGCTGCCGGGCGTCGCCGGGCTGACGCGTCGCGACGAACCGCTCGATGTCCTCCACCATCGGCTGCACGATGCTGCGGACGAGGTCGTCGCGCGAGGCGAAATGGTAGTAGAGCGCGGGCTTGGTGATGCCCAGGCGGTCTGAGATCTGGCGCAGGCTCGTGTTCTGAACGCCCTGGGAGACGAACAGCTCGCGGGCCACCTCCTGGATGCGCGTCCTCGTGTCACTGGGCATGGCTGAAGAATACCCCTTACCTATCGTTAAGTAAGCTGCTAGCCTGGCACTTACCTATCGTTAAGTAAGGAGGCGGTCATGCGGATCCTCATCTCGGGAGCGAGCGTCGCGGGCCCGGCTCTCGCGTACTGGCTCACCAGGTACGGCTCCACCGTCACCGTCGTGGAACGGGCCCCGGCGCTCAGGAAGACCGGTGGCCACGCCGTCGACCTGTTCAGGCCGGCGATGGACATCGTCGAGAAGATGGGCCTGCTGGAGCAGGTCATGGCCAAGAAGACCGGCATCGAGCGGCTCACGGTGCACCGGGAGGGCGAGTCGCGGCCCATCGAGGTGGAGCTGCGCCGCGTGATGAGCGCCGTCTCCGACCGGCACGTCGAGATCATGCGCGACGACCTGAGCGAGATCATCTACGACGCCACCAAGGAAGACGTCGACTACGTCTTCGGCGACTCCATCGCCTCGATCTCCGACGACGGCGAGGTCACCTTCGACAGCGGCAGGACGGACACGTTCGACCTGGTCATCGGCGCCGACGGCCTGCACTCGAACGTCCGCCGCCTCGTCTTCGGCCCCGAGTCGGACTACGCCACGTGGATCGGCGCCTATCTGGCCGTCGTCTCGGTGCCCGACTACCTCGGGCTCGACGGCCGGACGGAGGTCATCGCGGGGGCGGGCCGGATGGCCGGGATCGGCGCCGTGGACATGGGGGACGCGCGAGCGTTGTTCCTGTTCAGGACGCCGCGGCAGCTCGACTACCATCACCGCGACGTCCCCCGGCAGAAGGAGCTGCTGCGCGAGCACTTCGAGGGGATGGGCTGGGAGGTGCCGCGGCTGCTGGAGGAGCTGGACCGCACGCCGGCCTTCTACTTCGACTCGATCACGCAGCTCCGCATGGACACCTGGTCACGCGGCCGGGTGACGCTCGTGGGCGACGCCGGGTACTGCCCCGGTCCGGCCGTCGGCGGGAGCACGAGCCTGGCGGTCGTCGGGGCGTACATCCTGGCGGGCGAGCTCGCGACCTACGGCGGCGACCACACGCGGGCCTTCCCCGCCTATGAGGCCGAGATAGGCGACTACGTGCGCCGCAGCCGTACGTTCGCCATCAACGCGGCCAAGAAGATCGTCCCCGGCAGCCGGTTCGACCTCTGGGCGCTGGCCGCGACGGTGCGGCTGATCAACCACCTGCCGGTCGCGCTCACCACGGCGGCCGCCAAGATCAGCAGCAAGGGCGTGCGGCTGCACGACTCGATCGTGCTGAAGGACTACGCGAGCACCCCCTGGTCGCGAAGTTTGTCCGCCTCCTCCTGAGGCAGCCCCCACTCCGAAAGGTCGCTGAGGCGGGTCGCGGGGGAGAGGTCCGGCCGGGGCGCGCCGAGCAGGCGGGGCGCGGGCATCGGCTGGGTGACGCCGCCGACCTCGACGAAGGAGCCCCGGGCGGTGTTGTGCGGGTGGTGCGGGGCCTCGGCCATGGACAGGACGGGCGAGACGCACGCGTCCGAGCCCTCGAAGAGCGCCTCCCACTCGGCCCGCGTGCGCTTCCTGAACTCCTCGGCCAGGCGGGCCTTCAGCGCGGGCCACTGCGCCCTGTCGTTCCTGTCGGGCAGGTCGGCCAACCCCATCAGGTTCACCATCGCGTCCCAGAACTGCGGCTCCAGCGAGCCCACGGCCACGAACTCGCCGTCGGCCGTCTCGTACGTGTCGTACTGCGGGGCGCCGGTGTCGAGCAGGTTCGTGCCGCGCGGCCCCCAGTAGCCGCTCTGCGCCGCCTGGTAGAACATCGAGAACAGGATCGCCGCCCCGTCCACCATGGCCGCGTCGATCACCCGCCCCTTGCCGGTGCGCTCCCGCTCGAACAGGGCCATCAGCACCCCGTACGCCAGCATCAGCCCGCCGCCGGCGAAGTCGCCGAGGATGTTGATCGGCGGGGTCGGCGGGCCGCCCTCGCGCCCCAGCATCGACAGGACGCCGGAGATCGCGACGTAGTCGATGTCGTGGCCGGCCGTGGACGCGAGCGGCCCGTCCTGGCCCCAGCCGGTCATCCGGCCGTAGATCAGCCGCTCGTTCACCGCGTGGAGGTCGTCGGGGCCGATGCCGAGCCGCTCGGCCACCCCCGGGCGGAACACCTCGATCACGACGTCGGCATGCCGCGCCAGCCCCTTGAATGCGGCCACGCCTTCGGGGGACTTCAGGTCCAGCCCGATCGTGCGCTTCCCGCGATCCATGACATCGCCGCGCGGCCGGTCGGAGACCGCCTTGACCCGGTCCACGCGCAGCACCTCGGCGCCGTGGTCGGCCAGCATCATCCCGGCGAACGGCCCAGGTGCGAGCCCTGCGAGCTCGAGTACGCGTACCCCGGCGAGCGGGCCGTTGTGAACTTCAGGCATCCCCCCAGTAGAACAACATTCGGTGATCTATCGCAAGCGGCCTTCGCGACCTTCCCGCGAAGAGGTGGGAGGTATGGGAAACTTGCCCACTGTGTTCGGGTGGTCAACAGGGGTAGGACATGGTTTCGGATAGCAACCGGCTCATCGCGGGACGCTACCAGTTAGTACGCGAACTGGGCCGCGGGGGCATGGGCGTCGTCTGGGAAGGGCAGGACACCCTGCTCAACCGGCAGGTCGCCATAAAGGAGGTGCTGCTGCCCGACGGCTTGTCGCCGGGCGAGCAGGAGCGCCAGCTTTTAAGGACCGCCCGTGAGGCCCGTACCGCGGCCAAGCTGAGCCATCCGTCCGTCGTCGCGATCTACGACGTCGTCGAGGAGGGCGGCCGTCCGTGGATCGTGATGGAGCTGCTGCGCCATCCCACGGTGGAGGAGGTCGTGCTCACGTCCGGCGCGCTCCCGGTGCGGGAGGCGGCCGAGCTGGGCCGGCAGGTGCTGTCGGCGCTGCGGTCCGCCCACGAGGTGGGCATCCTGCACCGCGACGTCAAGCCGAGCAACATCCTGATGGCCGAGGACGGCCGGGTCGTGCTCATGGACTTCGGCATCGCCACCGCCGAGGGCGACGCGTCGCTCACCAAGACCGGCATGGTCACCGGCTCGCCGAGCTTCCTCGCTCCCGAGCGGGTCCGCGCCGAGCACGCGGGACCGCCCTCGGACCTGTGGTCGCTCGGCGCCACGCTGTACGCGTGCATGGTGGGCCGCTCGCCGTTCGAGCGGGGCGACCCCATGTCGACGCTCAACGCGCTGCTCAGCGAGGAGCCCGACTACCGCAGGATCCCGCCGATCATGCACCCGGTCCTGCGCGGGCTGCTGCAGAAGGAGCCGGCGCAGCGGGTCGACGCCGCGGAGGCCGAGCGGCTGCTCCAGGCCATCCTCACGGCCAAGCCCGCGAGCGCCGACCGGGACGTGCCGGAGCGGAAACCCGGCGGCGGCCGGGGCCGTGCCGTGCTCGCGGCGGCCGCGGCGGCGGTCCTGGTGATCGCGGGCGGCTCGGTGGCGTACTTCCAGCTCGCGCCCCCGGCGGAGGGCGCCCCGCGGCAGAGCGCTCAACCGGCCGCCGCGACCCGCCCGCTCACGCCGGCGGCCACGGACACGCCGGAGCCGAGCACGACACCCACTCCGACGCCCAGCGTGACCAGGGCCGTCCCGATCACGCGCATGTGGAGGTCGCGTGACGGCTGGTCCATCATGCGGCCCACCGGCTGGCGCGGAGCTCTCAAAGAGGCCTACACGGAGTGGACGCGCCGGGACCGGAACGCGCATCTCGGGGTGGAGGCCGTCTACTCCGTCGTCGACCCGCACCAGATCATGCGCGACGCGCAGGAGACCGTCGCCCAGAACGCCCAGAACGTCGTCAACCGCGGTCGCAGGGTGGTCGTGCACCAGGGTACGAAGGCCGTGGAGTGGGAGTTCTCCTGGACCGCGGGCACCGGGGGCGACGCCCCGTGGGCCACGCCGGGCACCCGGTACCACGAGATACGCCGGGCCGTCGCGATCGGCGACACGGCGTACGTCCTGTCCTGGACGGTCGACGAGGCCCAGTGGATGCGTAACAGAGGACTGATGCGGCAGGTGATCAGCAGCTTTACTGTGGGGGCATGAGCCCCTGGAACCTGCTCGCTCTGCCCCCGCTCCCCGAAGAGCTCCTGCGCCACCTGCTCGCCCCGCTGGGCGACCAGGTGACCGTACGCGTGCCGGCCGCCCGCGACAGGGACGCGCTCCTGGCCGCGCTGCCGGAGGCGGAGATCGTGCTCGGCGACTGGACGGGCACGCTCGCGATGGACGCCGAGGCGGTCAAGGCCGCGCCCCTGCTGGCGTTCGTGCAGCAGCCGTCCGTGGGCGTGGACGGCCACGACCTCGACGCCCTGGCGGCGGCCGGGGTGCCGCTGGCCAACACGCCGGGCGTCAGCGCGGTGGCGGTCTCGGAGTGGTGCCTGGCGGCCACGTTCTCGCTGTCGCGCAAGCTGGCCGCCGCCGACGCCGCCGTACGCGCGGGTGAATGGCCGCAGCAGGGCCTGCAGCCGTACGAGCTGCGCGGGCGCCGCGTCGGCATCGTCGGGTACGGCCCGATCGGCGCCACCTGCGCGGAGATGTTCCGCGCCCTCGGCTGCCACGTCTCCTACTGGACCCGCACGCCCCGCGCCGACCCCGGCTTCGCGGACCTGCCGGAGCTGATCTCCTCCAGTGACGTGCTCGTCGTGGTGATCGCGCTGTCCGACGAGACCCGCGGGCTCGTCGACCCCGGCCGCATGAAGCAGGGCGCCCTGCTCGTCAACGCCGCGCGGGGTGGCGTCGTGGACCAGCAGGCGCTCGTCACGGCCCTGCGCGAGGGGCACCTGGGCGGCGCGGCGCTCGACGTCTTCGACGTGGAGCCGCTGCCGGCGGACGACCCGCTGAGGGACCTCCCGAACGTCCTGCTGTCGCCGCACGTCGCGGGCGTCACGCCCGAGGCCACGGGCCGGCTGCTCACGGCGACCCTGGACAACCTCACCGCCGCCGTCGAGGGCCGCGAGGTGCATAACGTGCTTAACGGCGTAAGCTCCGTGATCTTCAGAAAGTTTACGCAATCGCCTACCACGTAGGCATTTCACCTGTCACTATGAACAGTTTTCGTGTCTTTAACGACCCCGGTCTATTCGAGGTCGCTCCCGGGAGATACCGTCTTACGGACGATCTCTACCAGCTCAAGGGGGTGCTTGCCGTGCCGACGAAGATGTCGACACACCAACGGGCAGTAGAGCAGATCCGGCAGTCGTACGCCGAGATCCCGGGCGGTGCCGCCCCGCGCCTGGCCAAGTCCACGTCCAACCTCTTCAGGTTCCGCGACGGCGGCAGGACGGCCAAGCTCTCGGCGAGGGATCTCGACGAGGTCATCAGCGTCGACCCCGAGACCATGACGGCCGAGGTCCAGGGCATGACGACGTACGAGCACCTGGTGGACGCCACCTTGCCGTACGGGCTCATGCCGTACGTGGTGCCGCAGCTCAAGACGATCACGCTGGGCGGCGCCGTGACCGGGCTCGGCATCGAGTCCACGAGCTTCCGGGACGGCCTGCCGCACGAGTCGGTGGAGGAGCTCGAGATCCTCACCGGTGACGGGCGCGTCGTCGTGGCCCGCGACGACAACGAGCACCGGGAGCTCTTCCGCGCGTTCCCCAACTCCTACGGCACGCTGGGCTACGCGCTGCGCATCCGGATCAAGCTCCGCAAGGTCCAGCCGTACGTGCATCTCACGCACGTCAAGTTCACGGACGCGGCCAAGTGCATGCTGGCCCTGCAGGAGATCTGCGACAGCATGGTGCACGACGGGGAGAGCGTCGACTTCGTCGACGGCGTCTACTTCAACCCGGGGGAGATGTACATCACGGTCGGCCGGTTCGCCGAGCGTGCCCCTTATGCCTCGGACTACACGGGGATGCGCATCTACTACCAGTCGATCAGGCAGCGCAACCGCGACTGGCTGACCGTGCGCGACTACCTGTGGCGCTGGGACACCGACTGGTTCTGGTGCTCGCGGGCGTTCGGCGTGCAGCAGCCCGTCGTGCGCTCCCTCATGCCGCGCCGCTGGATGCGTTCCGACGTCTACCGCCGCCTGGTGGCGCTGGACAGGAAGTACGGGGTCACCGCCCGCGTCGACAGGTGGCGCGACCAGCCCGTGCAGGAGTCCGTGATCCAGGACGTCGAGGCTCCGGTCGAGCGGGGGGCGGAGTTCCTGGAGTTCTTCCACGACAAGGTGGGCATGACACCGGTGTGGATGTGCCCGCTGCGCTCGAATTCGCGCTGGCCGCTCTACCCTCTGGAGCCGGGCAGGCTCTACGTCAACTTCGGATTCTGGGGCATGGTGCCGTTGCCGCGGGGGCAGTTCGACGGCTACTACAACCGGCTGATCGAGCGCGAAGTGCACGAGCTCGACGGTCACAAGTCGCTCTACTCGACCTCGTTCTACGCGCGCGAGCAGTTCTGGCAGCTGTACAACGGCGACGCCTACTGGCCTGTCAAGCGGGAATACGACCCGAACGGTCGCCTGCTTGACCTCTACGAAAAATGTGTAGCGGGAAGGTGAGCTGTGGCGCTGGCAACCATCTTTGAGAAAATCGTCGGCTCGGAAGCGAACGTCGCGTTCCAGGCGTACGACGGCAGCAAGGCAGGTCCGGACGGGTCCGACCTGAGCATCGAGGTCAAGTCGCCGATCGCGGTCGCCTATCTGGCGCAGGCGCCCGGCGAGCTGGGCCTGGCAAGGGCGTACATCTCCGGCCACATCGACGTACACGGCGACATGTACGCACTGCTCGACCGCATGTGGAACATCACCACCAACGACCTGACCACCCAAGAGAAGATCGCCGCCGTCCGCGCCCTGGGCGTCAAACCACTCCTCATGCGGGTGCCACCACCACCACAGGAGATGCGGCAGAGCGCCCTGGCCAGGCTGGGCTCCCGTCACGCCAAGCAGCGTGACGCCGAGGCCATCCACCACCACTACGACGTCTCCAACCGCTTCTACGAGTGGGTCCTGGGGCCGTCCATGGCGTACACGTGCGCCGTCTTCCCCTCGGAGGAGTCGACGCTCGAGGAGGCCCAGTACGCCAAGTTCGACCTGGTGGCCCGCAAGCTCGACCTCAAGCCGGGCATGCGCCTGCTGGACGTCGGCTGCGGCTGGGGCGGGATGGTCATGCACGCCGCCAAGCACTACGGCGTCAAGGCCCTCGGCGTGACGCTGAGCCGCCAGCAGGCCGAATGGGCCCAGAAGGCCATCGCGGACGCCGGCCTGCAGGACCTGGCGGAGGTCCGCTTCATGGACTACCGCGACGTCAAGGAGTCGAACTTCGACGCGGTCAGCTCGATCGGCCTCACCGAGCACATCGGCAAGGACAACGTCCCGTCGTACTTCGAGTTCCTGTACGGCAAGCTCAGGCCGGGCGGCCGGATCCTCAACCACTGCATCACGCGGCCGACCGGCAAGGAGAAGACGTTCAACAAGGGCGGCTTCATCAACCGGTACGTCTTCCCCGACGGCGAGCTGGAGTCGGTCGGCTGGCTGGTCAGGCAGATGGAGGACACGGGCTTCGAGATCCGCCACGAGGAGAACCTGCGCGAGCACTACGCCAGGACGCTGCGCCACTGGTGCGACAACCTCGACGCCAACTGGTCGGACGCGGTCGAGGAGGTCGGCATGGGCACGGCCCGGGTGTGGGCCCTGTACATGGCGGGCTGCATCGTGGGCTTCGAGCGCAACAAGGTCCAGCTGCACCAGGTGCTGGGCGTCAAGCTCGACAAGAACGGCCGCTCCAGCATCCCCCTCCGCCCGGCTCTCGACTGGCCCTGAGGCACGGCCTTCACCTTGGGAGGCGCTACGCGCCATGCGAGCGCTCAGGCAGCGCCTCCCAAGGGCTGCCGCCCCCCTTTCGATCCCCCGCAAGCCCCCGTTGCGTGGTTACACGGTGGGCCTGTTGGAGCCCACCCCAAAGCCCGCTCGCTCCGCTCGCCGGAGCGCCAGCGGGTTTTGCGGTGGGGCAGCACCAACACAGTGCGCTATCGACGGGCGATGATGCTGCCGGCCTCGGCCGGCGGCAACCGAGTCCAGTGATCGCCCAGTTGGTGCAGGCCGACGAGGACACGGTGCGGGACGTGATCCACCGGTTCAACCAGATCGGCCCGGCCTGCCTGGACCCTCGGTGGGCGGGAGGCCGTCCCCGCCTGCTCAGCCCTGACGACGAGGACTTCGTCGTCCAGACGGCCACCACCCGCCCGACCAAGCTCGGCCAGCCCTTCACCCGCTGGTCCATCCGCAAACTGCTCGCCTACCTGCGCAAGGTGCACGGCCGGGTGATCCGCGCCGCCCGCCCCGACGGCGCCCCGGTCTACGTGATCCTCGACAACCTGTCCGCCCACAACGGCAAGAAGATCCTGCGCCGGGCGAAGAACAACAACGTCCACCTGTGCTTCACGCCCACCAACGCGTCCTGGGCGAACCCGATCGAGGCGCACTTCGGACCGCTGCGGCAGTTCACGCTCGCCAACTCGAACTATCCGGACCACACGGTCCAGACCCGCGCGCTGCACGCCTACCTGCGCTGGCGCAACGCGAACGCCCGCCATCCCGACGTCCTGGCCGCCCACCGCAAGGAACGCGCGCGCATCCGCAGCGAAAAGGGCCTTCGCTGGGGAGGAAGGACATTCACCGAAGCGGCGTGAACGGCCTGCCTCTGCAGGGTCGCCCACCCGAAGGCCTAGACCGGCACGCGGACGAAGCCCTCGGTCCAGTGGTCCTCATCGAGGTCGTACTCTCCGATCTGGAAGCAGTCTGGCTCGTCGGTGAAGCCCGGTAGAAGACGCGCGCGGCGGATCCGCTCTTCGGCCACGGCCTCGGAGGAGTAGATGCCGAGCAGCTTGACGTCGTCGCCGTCCTGCTCGTTGATGAACACGCCCTCGTCGTCGAGGTGCTCCGACAAATTCGCTACCCGGCGGCCGGAGCGCCGTGATACACAACCGAGGTGCAAAACATTCTGGAGTTCCCCGAGGTCCTGCGGCTGATCGAAGACCGCTCGGCCGCGTTCCGCGCCGCGATCGCGTCCGCCCCCGACCTTGACGTCCAGGTCCCGACCTGCCCGGGCTGGACGCTGCGCGAACTGGCGCAGCACCTCGGCGACGGCCGCCGCCGCCAGGCCGCCATCGTCGCGGCGGGCCCGGGCGCTGAGCCCCCGGCGAGGACGGACCCGAAGGGCGCCCCGACCGCGCCCCGCGACCGCGAAGCCCTGGACGCCTGGCTCGCCGAGTCGACGGAGCTCATGCTCGACGCGATGCGCGAGGCCGGCCCGGACCGCGGCTGCTGGACCTGGTGGGGCCGCTCGCAGGCCCCGGAGACCAGCGGAGCCGTGGCCCGGCACCAGATCCAGGAGATCGCCGTCCACACCTACGACGCCCAGCTCACCCAGGGGGCCGCACAGCCGCTGCCGACGGACGTCGCGGTCGAGGGCGTCGACGAGTTCCTGACGACCGTCTCGGCGACGACCGTCCCCTGGCCGTTCAAGCCGGCGACCATCGACCTGCACACGACCGAGGGCCGCTCCTGGCGCCTGACCCTCAACGCCGACGGCGTCCGCTGTGACGACCTCGCCGCCGACGCGGAGCCGGGCGACATGGCGATGCGAGGCGCAGCGAGCGAACTTGTCCTCTACTTCTACGAGCGCGTCCCGCTCGACGGCCTGGAGACCACCGGCGACACCGAGCCGATGGAGCAGCTCGCAGACTGGGACCCGAACGCGTAAAACGCGCACTTGTGACGCATCTGTCGGTTGTGCGCGCGCTCCTCCGGGCGCCACTGGGCCCGGGGTTACGGACATCGCGCGGCTGCGGGCAGGCTGCGGGCCTGCTGTTCAACGGCGAAAGGCGCACCTGCGGGCGGCTCGCGCTCGACTGGGGACAGTGCGCGGCGGGTGCAGACTGCTGAGACTGACCTCGTAGATCAAGCAGCGAGTCGGTAGCGGGCCCGGTGGTTGCGCTGGTGTTCTTGGTCGAGTTGGAAGGTCCGGTAACGGTCGAAGTCGCCGTTGGCGAGCAGGGCGCGGAGTCTCAGGACGGCTTCGGCGCCGGCCAGTGACCATCGGGCTCCGGTGATGTCCAGGCAGTCGCCGATCAGGTGGCGGCAGGCGCCCGGCCGTCGGCCGCGTCCGCATCGTCGACGACCCGCCCACAACTCTCGGCCTCCGGGGGTCGACTCACCGGTACCCAGCTCGCCGAGATATACGGCTGGAACAAGTCCAATGTCAGCCGACTGGAGAACGGGAAGCAGACTCCTACGCCCGATGATCTGCGGATGTGGGTGGACGCGTGCGGGCAGTCCGAGACGTACGACGAACTGCTCGCCAAGCTACGAGGCTTCGAGTCCCATATCAGATCTTGGCGACGCCAACTTGCCGCAGGTCACAGGCCGGTTCAGGACGCGCATGACGAGGCTCAGGCCAATTCCGCCGTGCTGCGCGCGTGGGAGTCCTCATGGATTGTCGGCGTCCTCCAGACACCCGACTATGCGCGCGCTGTGCTCACTCGTTCCGCCGAACTGCACAAGTCGCCACGGGATACCGAAGATGCCGTCCGGTCTCGTATGAAACGGCAGGAGCTCCTCTACAGCGGAGGCAGGCGCTATCACATCATCCTCTGGGAGCCCGTGCTACGCGCCCTGATCTGCCCGCCTTCGGCGCTCGCCGTTCAGCTCGACCGTCTTACGGGCGTCATCGGCATGGACACCGTAGAGCTGGGAAGGTTCCTCTTGAATGATCGGTATGGCATGGGGTGCCTTTTCTCCTCCAGAGCGGAGGATCCTTCCCCCTGGTAGGAAGAACCTCCACCGTGAGACGTCTCGGGGTGACGCCCTGTCCTCGGAGCGCGACGGCACCGGCAGGGACCCCGTTCGCGAGTTCCGTCCGGAGGAGGGCGTGCCGGACCCGGACCGAGCACCCGAGCGCCGCACTCGCACGGTGATGCCTTTCACGTCATGGCTAAGATCCGCGCATGTCCCGTTTCGAGGTGGCCACCCTGGTCCTCGCGCCGCCGTCGGTCGTCTTCGATGCGTCGTTGTCGGTCGAGCTGCACGCCTCCTCCATGCGCGGCTCGCGCGAGCAAGCGGTCGCCGGGGTCACTTCCGGACAGCTCTCCCCGGGCGACCAGGTCACGTGGCGAGCGCGGCACTTCGGCTTCACCTGGCACCTGACCTCGACGATCAGCGCCCACATCCGCCCGTCGTACTTCGTCGACGAACAGGTGAGCGGCCCGTTCCGGTATTGGCGTCACGCGCACACCTTCGAACCGGCACACGACGGCGACAGCGGCGTCGAGGCGACCCTCATGAAAGACATCGTCGACTTCGCCGCGCCCGCCGGTCCACTGGGCACTCTCGCCGACGCTCTCGTGCTGCGGCGTTACATGACCAAGCTGATCCTGCTGCGGAACGCGCACATCAAGGAGACGACCGAAACCGCCACGCAGTGACGACCCCACTGTCGCCGTTCATCATGGCCAAGGTCCGCGACACCTGGTGAGGCTCCCGGCCCGAGTGCTGTCCGCGGCATTTTTCCGTCGCCACTCAACCATCCGGCCGACTGAAGTGTCCTTGGATGCCGGAGGTGGGAGTGGACGATCCGACGTTTGAGAGATTCGCGGAGCAGCGGCTGCCGGCGCTCTATCGCTACGCCATGGTCCTGACCCAGAACAGGCATGACGCCGAGGACCTGGTGCAGGAAGCGCTGACCCGTACCGGCCTGCGGTGGAGCGCGATCAGGCGCAAGGACGACCCGGAGGGGTACGTCCGCACGGCCATGGTCCGCATCATGGCCAACCGCTGGCGGCGGCCGAAGCGTGAGGTGAGCGTGCCGGATCCGCCCGAGCCCGCGACGGAGGACGCCGGGCTGGAACGCCTGCTGGACGACGGCCTCCGCGCCAAGATCGCCGAACTGCCTCCGCGCATGCGGGCCGTACTGGTGCTGCGTTACGTCGAGGAACGCGGCGACGAGGAGATCGCCCGGCTGCTCGGCTGCAGCCGCGGGACCGTGAAGAGCCAGGCGTCGCGCGGGCTCGCCCGGCTGCGTGAGGCCGTCAAGACCGAGGAGATCGAGCATGGATGACCTGGAACGCCGTCTCGCCGCGCTGCTCGGCGAACCTTCCCCGGACGATCCGCCGCCCGGCCTGGCCGATCGGGTCCACCGGGCCGTGGCCACGCGCCGCAGGAACAGGCGGGCCTTGGCGCTGGCCGTCGCGGCGGGGGCGACGGCGGTGCTGGTGGGCGTGCCCCTGGCCGTACGCGGCGGGAACGGCGACGCCGCGACCACGGCGAACTTGAGCCCGACCCCCGCCTCCACCACACCCGCCGAGCCGACCGTGACGGCGTCCAAGCGGCCCGAGCCGACCGTGACCAGGACCGTGACGGCCACCCCGCATCAGGCTGACGTCCGCCTCCCCGCCGGGGTCCGCCTCGAACAGGCCCTGCGTCAGTTCATGAACGTGACGAGCGTCGTGGACGTCGGGGGCCGCACGGCGCAAGGCCAGCCATTCGTGCCCGCGGCGCTGGGCAGCGACGGGACGGTCCTGGGCGCGACGCCCGACGGACAGGTGGCGGCGGTGGACGCCGGCGGCGGCACGCCCGAGGAGCTCGGCTTCCTGGCGAGGTCGGGGCTGGGGACGGCCGCGGACTTCCGTACCTGGACGGAGTTGAACGGATCGGCGGCCGACCAGCGGTGCCGCGCGGCGGACGGGACCACGCGCACGATCAGCCCGCAGGGCACGGACCCTCGGGGGCGGGTCTGGGTGGACGGCGGCGTGGTCGTCGGCAACGACGTCATGCGGCAGCCATGGATGGCCAAGGGATGTGCGCAGGTGGGTACGGTCGTCAAGTCCGGGGAACCGGCGAGCGGGGTCGCGGTGGCGTTCTCCTACCCCGACCTGTTCACCGCCGAGCGGGCGAACGACAAGGTGCTGCGCATCGTCGACGTCGAGACCGGCAAGGTGACAGCCGAGCATCCGCTGCCCGACGGCGTCCGCGCGCAGAGGATGGGTGATCCTGACCAGAAGTGGTACGCGGCGGCGTCCGGGAAGTGGTTCGCCTGGGTGGCCGGCGACACGCTGCGGTGGACGCCGCGCGACACCTGGGGGGCGGTGTCGGTGCTGCCCGGAGTGCCGACGCCGAAGAAGGGCGTCTCCCCCTGGATGACGGCGGGCAACCGGATCATCACCTACAACACCGGGGCCACCTCGTTCGTGCTCGATCCGGTCACCGGCCGGCGGTACAAGAGCCCGGACGTCGTCCTGGCGGCGGGCGACTGGCTGCTGTGGAGGTCCGGCGACGGCTACCGTCTGGCCAACCTTCGTTGAGGTCTCCGGCAGGCGTCCTGCTGGTGCTCGTCGCGATCCCGACCGTCGCGAACCTGGCCGGCGGCGGCCCGACGTGGATCTGGACGCCGTCGCTCCCGACGCCTTTGCTGCGTCTGGTCACGGAGGCGGGGCTGCTGGACATCTGGCTGGTCGCCGACCTGCTCGCCGCCGTGAGTGTACTGCGGGCGTGGCGCCGGGGCGGCGACGTCCGGTGATCAGGCGGCCTTGACGGCGGACAGGTCGAACTCGAGCGTGACCCTCTCGGAGATCATCACGCCGCCCGTCTCCAGAACCGCGTTGTACGTGATGCCGAAGTCCTTGCGATTGATCACCGTGCTGCCCTCGAAGCCGACCCGGGTCAGGCCCTGGGCGTCGATCGCGGTGCCGGTGTAGTCGAGGGGGACGGTGACCTGCCGGGTCACGCCGCGGATGGTCAGCTCGCCGGTGACCTCGAAGCTGTCGCCGCCGAGGTGCTTGACGTCGGTGGCGTCGAAGGTGATGTACGGGTGCGCGGCCGCGTCCAGGAAGTCGCCGGTGCGCAGGTGGTCGTCGCGGTGATGGTTGCCGGTCTGGATGCCGGCCACGTCGAGGACCACGTGAACGGTGGAGGCGGCCGGGTCGCCCGCGTCCAGGGAGGCGGTGGCCTCCTTGACGGGGATGTTGCCGCGAACCTTGGTGACCATCGCGTGGCGGGCCACGAAGCCGAACCGGCTGTGGGCGGGGTCGAGGGTGTAGGTGCCGGTGAGGTCGCTGGGGTGCATGCCGGGGCTCCGTTCCACTGTTAGTTCAGCACTGGAAGATTTAGTGCGAGACTATCCCCCGCTTGTTTCAGTGCGCAACTTTCCAGTGGGATGGCATGGACGATGGACGGCGCGGCCGATACCGGACGGGCACGTCAGGGCAGGCGGCTCACCCTCGCGGACGGCCGCACGGCGTCAAGGCGGCCACGCTGCCGATCCGCGGCGATCAGGGTCTCGTCCACCCGTCAGAAGGGTTGCATTTCGTCGAGCACCGTTGCCGCGATCGCAAGGATCGCTTCGACCTTCGGTATGTCGGCGCGTACATCGTCCGCCGTGAATCGCGGAGCGCCCGGCCGCGGGTACTCGGCCTCGTTCCGCCGTCGGCGCATCCGGTCGAACGGCCGCAGGCTCTTGCCCAGCGGCGGATCGAGTTGCGCCACGACCGCTTCGTACACCGCGATGTGGCCGCCCCGGCTACTGGCCCTGAGGCCCTGGTTCTCCAGGATGGCGCAGAGCGACTTCCGGGCCGCGTCGTACAGCAGCTGGTAGGCCCCGATCGAATCCTGCTCCAACGCCAGACGGGCCGTCGCCACGTGTCTCCCGGCCTGGTCGAGCAGTTCCTCGGCCTGCGAACGACTCGCCGCGACCTTCTCGAGCTCGCCGCGGGTCAGCATGCCCTCGATCGCGGCACGTCCTTGTTCCCACCTCATTGATCCTCACCCTTGTCGATCGTGAGGCGTACGAGCGGTCGGGCCTTGACCGTCTCCAGAAAAGGATCCCCCTTCGGGGAGTCCCAGTCCTGGCGACTCAGCCGCCGAATGTTCACCTCGCGGCCGAGCTGCCGCTCCGCGGCCCTGGCGGCGTCGTAAAGCTCGTCCTCGTCCGCGGTGCCGACGACGAGGACGTCCACGTCGTTCGGCACCCTGCCCGGCTCGCCGGAGTAGCGTGCGGCCCAGGAGCCGTAAATGCAGGCCTCCTCGATGCCGGCGATGCCGGACAGCTGCTCGCCGAGCACGGCCACCGGGCCGTAGGTCAAGGCGAGCAGCTCGGTCAGCGGGCGGGCCACGACCACGTTCGTGTCGGCGCTGACCATCCGCATGTTGCCTGCTTTCCGAGTGCCGACCAAGCCTGCCGCGGCCAGGCGATCGATCTCCCGGGTCACGGTCGAGGGCGAGACCTTGAACCTTGTGGCCAGCTCGATCTGGGAATACTCCTCGCCCGGGTGCAGGAACAGCCAGGCCAGCAGCTCGCCCTGGAAGGGGGAGCGCAACAACGGGAGCAGGACGGGCGGCGGTTGTTTCATGAACTGCAAGGTAGCTTGCAGTTTATGCAAGTTCAACGCTGTCGGGGGTGTGGAGCGGCGGCGCACCGTCCCCTGGTGGGGAGCGGTGCGCGTCTACTGTGACGGCTGCCGGTCCTTGGCGTGTTTTCCGCGGCTGGTGTGGATTTCGTCCTCGGTGGAGTCCTCTTGGGGCTCTGGTAGCTCGTCCTTGGGACTATGGGGCTTGGCGTGCCTGCCCACGTGATCTCCTTTGGCGAACGTCATTGCTAAGGGTGACCATATGGCTACAGTATGCATTGAAGCAAGAGTAAGATTCACGAATCCAGGAGGGCGAGCACGCGTTCGGCCTGACGGTCGAGGGTGCCGGGGGGATTGCGGCGGGTGGCGGGGCCGGTGGGGAGGCCGCGGAGCGGGGTGCCGGGCAGACGGCTCATCACCACCCTGGGCGGCGATCCGTCGAGGTCGGCACGCACGGGAGCGGGCGCGAGGCCGGGGGCGTGCAAGGCGAGTACGTTGAGGACGGCCCACTCGCGGCGGTGTTCGCCACGCTCCCACGAGCGGTATCGCTTGATCACGATGTCGTGCGTGGTGGACCGCCCGGCCGGCGCCCTAGGACGCCAGGGTCTTGAGGGTGCCCGTCAGCGCCTCCCAGCTCTCCTCGGCGTCCGGTGTGCGCCCGTGCGGCGAGCGGAACCACTCCACGAACTCGGCCACGTCGTCGAGGGCCCACCGCAGCCGGTAGAGCTCCAGCGCCGCCGGGTCGGGCGAGCGGCCAGTGGCGTCGGCGTAGCGGGCCAGGTCGTCGGCGTCCCTGGCGACCAGCCACAGGTCGCGTTCGGGCGGCGCCAGTCCCACCGTGTCCCAGTCGACCAGCAGCCACCGCTCGCCGGACCGCAGCAGGTTGCCCGGGTGCGGCTCGCCGTGCGTCACGACGGGCTCGCCGGGGCCGGCCGCCGTCCGGTCGAACTCCGCGAGCCTGCGGCGCAGCACTCCGGCGTGGTCGGCGATCACCTCCCTGGCGGGCTCCGTGTACGGGCCGCCCGGCCAGGGCAGGCGCGTGTCCTGGAGCGCCTGCTCCAGGACGGCCCGGCCCGAGAGCTCCAGGGGGCGCGGCGGAGTGGACAGGGGCGGCGGCGTGGCGTGGAGGGCGGCGAGCAGGTCGATGATCGCGGCACGGTCTCCCGCCGGCTGCTCCTCGCCGAACTCGCCGGCGAGCCCGTTCGCGTAGGGGAAGACGCTCATCGCCCATCGGTGGCGGTCGAGCCGCAGGAGCGTCGCGCCGTCGGCGGTGCGCAGCGGCGCCACCACGAAGTCGAGCCCCGCCTCGGCCCGCAGCGCGGCGGCCGTGTCCATGGCCAGCCCGAGCCCGTCGAAGCCGCGCCGCCGTACGTCCGCGACCGTGATGAACCAACGCCCGTCCGCGACCCAGTGGTAGTCGCCGAAGCCGACCGGCGCGTAGTCCAGCGTGCGCGCCCCGATGCCCCACGCGCCGAGCGCGGGCAGCAGCAACCCCTCGTCGAACGCATCCGGCCTGTCCCGCATCCGGCCACGCTATCGATCCGGGCGGTTCAATTCAGCTGGATCAGCAGCTCGATGGCGGAGAGCGCGTCGGTCACCGTGTGATCGGCCACGACCCCGCCGGTGACTCCCCGGTCGATCCAGATCGTCCGCAGCCCCGCCCGGCGGCCGCCCTCGACGTCCTTCTCGGGGTCGTCGCCGATGACCCAGCCGCCCGATTCCAGCGACGCGCCGCATCTCCGGGCGGCGATCTCGAACAGCCGTACGTCGGGCTTCCGCACGCCTTCCGCCCCCGAGATCGCCCAGCCGTCCACGCGGGTCGCGAGCCCCGTACGCTCGATCTTGCCGGTCTGGTTGTCGGCCATCCCGTTCGTCGCGATGCCCACCGCCCATCCGGCCGCCCGCAGCCGGTCGAGCCCGTCGAGCACCTCGCCGGGGCAGTGGACCAGGTGCGGCAGCCGGGCCCGGTACGCCGCCCACAGCTCGTCGGCCGGCTCGGCCAGCCCGAACCGGTCGCGTACCAGCCGGAAGAACGTGTCCATGGGCAGGGACCCGTCCGCGTCGGTCGCCACCATCCACGCCGCAGCCCCCTCGCCGAGCCCTCGCTCGGCGGCGAACTCGGCGGCCCACAGCTCGAAGGCGGCCAGCCGGTCGATCAGCGTGTTGTCCAGGTCGAAGAGGGCCAGGCGTCGGGTCATGCGTCCCGCGCCGCGATGAGCTCGTCGGTGGCCGACCGGTACGCCGTCGCGGCCCGCTCGAAGTAGTCGAACAACGTGGCCCGCTCCGCCTCCGGATATCCCTGCAGCAACTCGGCCAGCCGGGCCCTGGTCCCCGCCAGCACCTCGTCGAGCCGTTCCGGCCGGCCCACCGACTCGACCATCACCTTGCGCCGGTCCGCGGGGTCGGGCGCGCGGTGTGCGTACCCGCCCTGCTCCAGCCGGTCGATGAGCCGCGTCGTGGCGCCGGTGGTCAGCCCCGTCTGGGCGGCCAGCTCGCCGGAGGTGAGCGGGCCGGTGAGGTCGAGCAGGTTGAGCGCGTAGTAGTCGGTGGCGTTGAGCCCGGCGGCCTCGGCGGCGGCCAGGCTGTTGAGCACCATCGCGCTCAGGTAGCGCCGGAAGACGGCGCTCGGGTCGGTTGACAAGCCCAACTCCTCTTCCTTAAGTTGATATCTGCATGAGGGCAGAGATTTAACTAGTGCAAATAATATCAGAGGGAGCGGCAATGATCACCAGCGAGATCCAGAACCTGTTCACCGAGCTGGAGAGCGCCTGGGACCGCGGCGACGGCGTCGCGTACGGGGCGTGCTTCACGGAGGACGCCAGCTACACGACCTTCGTCGGCACCGTCTACCACGGCCGCGACGACCTGGCCACCGGTCACCAGGCCCTCTTCGACACGGTGCTCAAGGGCACGAAGATGTTCAACGAGATCACGGAGGTGCGCTTCTACGGCCCCGGCGCCGCCGTGGTCACCGGCAGGGGAGACGTGGCCAGGAAGCGCCCCGCCAAGCCGGCCAAGGTGCAGACGTACACGCTGGTCCGCGAGGCCGACGGCAGGTGGCGCATCGCGTCCTTCCACAACACCCGGCGCCGGCCGCTGATGGAGGCGGTGTCGTTCAGGTACGTGCCGGCCAGCCGGCCGCGCGGATGAGGAACGCGGCCCGCTCCTCGACCGGCGCCCGGGGCAGCGTGACCACCGAATAGCCGTAGTCGGCGTAGGCCCGCACGACCGCGTCGTACGTCCGCTCGGCCTCCCCGAGGCTCTGCCTCCGCTCGCTGTCGTGCTCGTAGATCTCCGGCCACGGCGGCGCGGCGAACACGCGCCGGTGATAGCGGTACGTCCGCGCCGCGTTGTGCAGGTGCCGCGGCACCGTACGTCCCAGCATGCGCAGATATCCGATCGTGTCGACCAGCCCCCGATCGAAGACCACGGGCCCCGTCCCCGAGGCGGCGTGGTAGGACCGCAGGTCCCACGCCAGCATCAGCTCGGCGAACAGCTCCGGGTCCAGCCACGGCAGTGCCGGCCCCGAGATCGCCACCTGATCCCGGATGATCGCCCGCCCGGCCTCCGGCTGCACCCGGAACCCCAGCGAGGCGAGGTGCTCGACCAGGGTGCTCTTCCCGGCGCCCGGCCCTCCGGTGATGACGACGTATCCGTCCGCCACGAGACCTCCGCAAAGAGAAAGGCGCGGGCAGAGTGCCCGCGCCTGAGGGAAAGGAGTCGACCGGTTACCGCAGCTCGCGCTTGAGGATCTTGCCCGTGGCCGTCATCGGCAGGGAGTCGCGGAACTCGACCATCCGGGGGTACTTGTAGGCCGCCATGTTGTCCTTGGCCCAGGCGATCAGCTCGTCCTCGGTGATCGCAGAGCCCGGCGCGGGGATGACGTACGCCTTGATCTCCTCGCCGTGGGACTCGTGCGCGACCCCCACCACGGCGGCCAGCGACACGGCCTCGTGGGTCATCAGGACCTCTTCGAGCTCCCGCGGGTAGACGTTGAAGCCGCCACGGATGATCATGTCTTTGGCCCGGTCGATGATGGAATAGTAGCCGTCCGCGTCACGGGTCGCGATGTCGCCCGTGCGGAACCAGCCGTCGTTCATCACCTCGGCCGTCGCCTCCGGGCGGCCGTAGTAGCCCTTCATGATGTTGTGGCCGCGGACGGCGATCTCGCCGGGGCCCTCGCCCTCGACGGTCTTCCAGTCGCCGTCGACCAGCTTCATCTCCACGCCCCAGATCGGGGTGCCGATGGTGCCGGGCTTGGTGGGGCGGCCGAGCTGGTTGAAGCTGGCCACCGGCGACGTCTCCGACAGGCCGTACCCCTCCAGGATGCCGACGCCGAAGGTGCGCTCGAAGTCCTTGAGCACCTCCACCGGCGAGGACGCGCCGCCCGCGACGGCGACGCGCAGAGAGCGGGGCACCTCCACGCCGTCCGCGTGGATCTTGGTGAGCATGCCCCAGTACATCGTCGGCACCCCGGCGAAGAACGTGACCTCCTCCTTGGCCATGAGCGCCAGCGCGTCGCCCGGGTCGAAGCGCGGCAGCAGCACGACGGTGGCGCCGCGCAGGAAGCCGGTGTTCATGACCACGGTCTGGCCGAAGGAGTGGAACAGCGGCAGGACCGCCAGGTACGTGTCGCCCTCGTCGGAGCGGGGGAACATCTTGTCGCTGACCATGGCGTTCAGCAGCATGTTCTGGTGGCTGAGCTCGGCGCCCTTGGGCTGGCCCGTGGTGCCCGAGGTGTAGAGGATCACCGCGGTGTCGTCCGGCGACGTCTGCACGGTCTCGAACTCGCCCGCCATGCCGCCCAGCGCTGCCCAGATCGACTCGCCGTACTCGGACTCGGTCGCGAGCGGGGTCGCGGGCAGCACGAAGAAGTGCTCGCAGCCCTCCGCGGCCTCGAAGCCCGCCTTGCCGCGCTCGCCCAGCGGCAGCTCGGGGGTGCCCTCGAAGCAGAAGAAGGCCTTGGCGTCGCTGTCGCCGAGATGGTAGGTGATCTCCCGCGACTGCAGCAGCACGTTGAGCGGCACCACCGTGGCGCCGGCCTTCAGGATGCCGAAGTAGACGAACGGGAAATACGGCAGGTTGGGGCACGCCAGCGCCACCTTGTCCCCCTTGCCGACACCGCGGGCGACCAGGAGGTTCGCGACCTGGTTGGCTATGGTGTCGATCATGGAGTACGGCAGCCGCATGTCGCCGAAGACGATGGCGGTGCCGTCGGGGGTGTTCCTGGCGCTGTCCTCCAGGACGGTCGACAGGTTGAGCATGGCGCCTTCCTCCTCAAAGCCGGGGCTTGGGCGCCATCCTCGCAGGACCCCATACCGACCGGTAGGTAACGGAGGTCACAACTGCGTATGGACGTGCCGCCCGGCCTGGAGTAAGCAAGTAACAAGTTACTTGGAGGAGCCATGGAGTACGACTACGTGATCGTCGGGGCGGGATCCGCCGGGTGTGTGCTGGCCAACAGGCTCTCGGCCGATCCCGGCGTGACGGTCGCGCTGGTCGAGGCGGGCGGCCAGGACGACAAACTGGAGATCCGCATGCCCGCGGGCTTCGCCAAGCTGTTCAAGACCGACTACGACTGGAACTACACCACGGCCAAACAGGGCGAGATGTCGGGCCGCGAGCTCTACTGGCCCCGGGGCCGCGTGATCGGCGGCTCGTCCTCGCTCAACGCCCAGATGTGGGTACGCGGCTGCGAGCGCGACTACGACCAGTGGGGCGTCCCGGGCTGGTCGTACGGCGAGGTCCTGCCGTACTTCACCAGGGCCGAGCACCGCGTCGGCAGCAACGAGGGCGGCGTCTACGGCACCTCCGGACCCCTCTACATCTCCGAGCTGCGCAGCCCCAACGTCACCACCGCCGCCTTCCTCAAGGCGTGCGAGGAGCTCGGTCTCACCCGGCTCAAGGAGCTGAACGGCCCCTCCAACGAGGGCTACAGCCCCACCCCCGTCACCCAGAACCGGGGCCGCAGATGGAGCTCGGCCGACGCCTACCTGCGCCCGGCCAAGGGGCGGCCCAACCTCCACGTGATCACCGGGGCCACCGTGGACCGGGTGGTGTTCGAGGGCAGGCGCGCGATCGGCATCGAGCACGGCGGCGGGGCCCAGGTCAGGGCCAAGGGTGAGGTCATCCTGTCCGCGGGCGCGATCGGGTCCCCGTACCTGCTGATGCGCTCCGGCGTGGGCGCCCCCGACGAGCTGCGCGACGCCGGGGTCACCGTCGTGCACGAGCTGCCCGAGGTCGGCAAGAACCTCCAGGACCACCTTTCGAGCGGCGTGTACGTCGAGTGCAAGCAGCCGGTGACGCTGACCAAGGCCGAGTCGATCAGCAACCTGCTGCGTTACATCGTGCTGCGCTCCGGCATGCTCACCACGAACGTGGGTGAGGCGGTCGCGTTCATCAGGACCTCGGCCGAGGAGCCCGCCCCCGACATCGAGCTGATCTTCGCGCCCGGGCCGTTCGTCGACCACGGCCTCACCCCGCCGACCGGACACGGGCTCACCGTCGGCGTCGTGCTGCTGCAGCCGGAGAGCCGCGGCAGGGTCGGGCTCAATGGCCGGGACGTGGTCATCGACCCCGCCTACCTGAGCGCGGAGGCCGACGTCAAACGCCTGGTCGCGGGGCTGAAGACGGCCAAGCAGGTCTTCGCCACGGCCGCGATGAAGCCGTGGGCGGGCGGGCCGATGGCGCCGTACTGGGCGCCGGAGAGCGACGAGGAGCTAGCGCGGTGGGTGCGCGAGCGCGGCGAGACGCTCTACCACCCGGTCGGCACCTGCCGCATGGGGACGGACGACGCCTCCGTGGTCGACCCCTCCCTGCGCGTACGCGGGGTCGAAGGGCTCAGGGTCGTCGACGCGTCGGTGATGCCGACGTTGAACCGCGGCCACACCCATGCCCCGGCTATCATGATCGGCGAAAAGGCAGCCGATCTGATCGGGAAGCACCGGTAAGTGCCCCTTGACGTAAGTGGGCACTTGCAGAAGGCTTGTGTGATATGACACTGTCCGCTGACCTGGACCTGTCGCAGATCCCGTTCTGGGGCCTGCCGCAGTCCGAGCGCAATGAGGCCTTTCGCAGGCTGAGACAGATGGACCGCCCGGTCTTCATGCGGGAGCAGATCCTGCCGTTCATCGGCGGCGGCCCCGGCTTCTACGCCCTGGTGCGCCACGCCGACGTGACCGAGGCCAGCAGGAACGCGGCCGTGTTCAGCAGCGAGCCCTGCTCCAACAGCATCCCCGACATGCCCCGCTGGCTGAGCGTGTACTTCGGCTCCATGATCAACATGGACGACCCGAGGCACGCGCAGTTACGGCGGATCGTCTCCAGGGCCTTCACGCCGCGCATCCTGGCGAAGATGGAGGAGGACCTCGCCAGGGCCGCCGCCGAGATCGTGGACGACGCGATCGAGCAGGGGCCGGGCGACTTCGTCGCGCAGGTGGCCGCCAAGCTCCCCGTACGGGTCATCTGCGACATGATGGGGATCCCGGCCGAGTTCCATGACATGGTGCTGCAGCAGACCAACGTCATCCTGGGCAACGCCGACCCCGAGTACACCGGCGTCGGCACCGACCTCACCCGCCGCAACGTCGCCAAGGGCCTGGGCAAGCTGCTGCGCGCCGGCTACTCCCTCAACCGGCTGGCCGCCCGCCTCGGCGACGAGCGGCGCAAGCGCCCCACGGGCGACCTGGTCAGCCTGCTGGTCAACGGCGAGGAGCGGCTCAGCCCGCAGCAGCTCGGGTCGTTCTTCATCCTGCTCGTGGTGGCGGGCAGCGAGACCACCCGCAACGCCATCGCGCACGGCCTCAGGCTCTTCACCGAGCATCCCCACCAGCGCGCGATCCTGCTGAACAACTTCGACGGCCACATCGTCACCGCGTGCGACGAGATCATCCGCTACGCCACGCCGGTGATCCAGTTCCGCCGCACGCTGACGCGGGACCACGAGATGAACGGCATGCGGTACAAGAAGGGCGACAAGGTGCTGCTCTTCTACAACTCCGCCAACCGCGACGAGGCCGTCTTCGCCGACCCCGACACCTTCGACATCACCCGCGACCCCAACCCGCACGTCGGCTTCGGCGGGCCCGGGCCGCACTACTGCCTGGGCGCGCACCTGGCGCGCAGGGAGATGACCGTGATGTTCCGCGAGCTGTTCACCCGGGTGCCGCACATCAAGGCCGTGGGCGAGCCCGACCACCTGCTGTCCAACTTCATCAACGGCATCAAGCACATGAGCTACACCTTCTGACCTGCGCGCCGGAGCAGCGCCACCGGCAGCAGCGCTCCGGCCAGCGCCAGCCCGGCCGCCACCAGCAACATCGAGGTGACCCCCGCCCGGTACGGCGCCGCCAGCACGGCCACGCCCACGGCCGTGCCGACCTGCTTGACCGTGTTCACGACGCCGGTGGCCATGCCCACCCGGTCCATCGGCGCGGTCAGGCCGACCTGGTTGGCGACGACGTTCCCGGCGCCCAGGCCCAGGCCGCCGAGGAACAGCCCGAACATGATCGGCGTCCACGGGTCGGCCGCGGGGACGCTCATGACCAGCAGCGCGACCCCGATCAGCGCCGGACCGGCGGCGATGAGCACGCCCATCGGCCACCGGTGCAGCACCCGGCCGATCGCGACGGGCCCGATGACGGCCGCCGCGCTGAAGGCCAGGAAACGCGTGCCCGCCTCGACGGGGCTGGTGTGCAGCTCGCCCTGCACGTACAGGGTGAGGTACGTGAACGCGCCCAGCAGCGCCGCCAGCATGAGCAGCGTCGTCCCCGAGCCGACCGCGAACACCCCGTTCCTGAAGAGCCCGAAGTCGATCATCGGCTCGGCCGAGCGCCGCTCCACGACCACGAACGCCGCCAGCAGGACCAGCCCCGCCACCAGCAGCCACGGGAGGTCGTGGATGAGCGCCGGGATGATCGCGAACAGCGCCGCCGCGACCAGCACGATCCCCGCCGGGTCGAGGTGGCCCCTGCCGCGCGACTCCGCCACCCGTTGCCGCAGCGCCACCAGCACGAACGCGCCGATCGGCAGGTTGATCAGGAAGATCGCCCGCCAGCCGAACGCCCCCGTCAGCGCCCCGCCCACGACCGGGCCCAGCGTCATGGCCAGGCCGGAGACCGCGCTGAAGATCCCGAGCGCCTTGCCCCGCTCCGGCCCCTCGGGGTACACGGAGGCGATCAACGGCGTCGTGGTCCCGTACAGCGCCGACGCGCCCAGGCCCTGCACGCCCCTGGCCAGGTCGAGCAGGGGCGCCGTCGGCGCCAGGGCGCAGGCCAGCGAGGCCAGCGTGAAGACCGAGACCCCGACCGTCAGCAGCCGGCGCCTGCCGTAGCGGTCGGCCAGGACCCCGGCGGGTAACAGGACCGCGGCCAGCGTGAGCGCGTACGCGTCCACCACCCACTGCACCTCGGGCAGGCTCGCCCCCAGGCCGGAGCGGATGTCGGGCAGCGCGATCGTCACGGCGGTCAGGTCCACCACGACGAGCACGATGGTCAATGACGCGAGCGCGAGCACCCATCCCCGCCGCATGAGTTCTCCTCTGTGAGGCAGCCCCCTTCGAGTAGTGGTACTCCTGAGGCGGGCCGAATGCTAGGTTTCGCAGTCATGGAGATCAGGACTATCCACGCCAACGGGGTGGAGTTCGCGTATCTGTCGTTGGGTGAGGGGCCGCTGGCGCTGTGCCTGCACGGCTTCCCCGACTCCGCGCACACCTGGCGGCACCTGATGCCCGCGTTGGCCCAGCGCGGCTACCGCGCGGTCGCGCCGTTCATGCGGGGATACGCGCCCACCGAGGTGCCCGCCGACGGCGCGTACGAGGACGCCGCGCTGGTCGCCGACGTCCGCGCGCTGCACGAGGAGCTCGGGGGCGACGAGGACGCGGTCGTCATCGGGCACGACTGGGGCGCCTTCCCCGTGTACCACCTGGCAGGACGTTTCCGGCGCGCCGTCACGCTCGCGGTGCCGCCGCCCGGCTCGCTCGGCGCCGGGTTCCTGGAGTACGAGCAGCTCAAGCGGTCGTTCTACGTCTTCCTCTTCCAGACGGCCGTGGGCGAGGCGGCCGCCGCCAGCCCCGGCTTCCTCGAGAACCTCTGGCGCGACTGGTCGCCCGGCTACGACGCGCGCGAGGACCTGGAGTTCGTACGGCGCAGCATCGGCGAGCCCGCCAACCTGAGCGCGGCCCTCGGCTACTACCGGGCCATGCTCGGCACCACGCCTCCGTCCGGCCGCTACCCGGCGCTGGAGGGCGGGATCACCGCCCCCGTCCTGTTCCTGCACGGCGCCCAGGACGGATGCCTGAGCGCCGAGCTGGCCAAGAACGCGATGAGCCACCTGCCCCCGGGGTCGCGGGCCGAGCTGGTGGCGGGCGCCGGGCACTTCCTTCACCTGGAGCGCCCGGCCGAGGTCAACCGGCTGATCCTGGACTGGCTCGGCTCGCCGTCCGCGGCCGAGATGACCCAGGTCCGCCCGCGGGGGTTCACCTCCTGACGCGGCCCGCCTCCTTCCTGAGGACCGCGATCTCCGGATGCTGCCCCGAGAGGCTGACCCGGACCGCCTCCTCCAGCGCGAACCCGCGCGGGATCCCGTCGTGCACCAGTGCCACGGCGAGCCCGTCGGAGGCCAGTACCCGCCGGACCTCCCGCCAGAGCGGGCCGAGGTCCCGCGCGAGCAGCCCGCGGGGCGGCACCTGACGCCCCCAGGGCGGGTTCACCAGCACCCGGTCCACGCTCCCGTCGGCCAGCGGGATCCGCCCGCCGTCCGCCACCCCCCACCCGAACGCCGCCCCGACCCCGGCGCTTGCTGCGCCTGCGGCCCGTGCGTTGGCGGTCGCGGCGCGGAGTGCGGCCGGGTCGTGGTCGAAGCCCAGGAGACGCGCCCCGGGGGCCAGCGCGTGGGCCTCGATGAGCGTCGTGCCCGCGCCGCAGCACGGGTCGAGCACCGTCCCCGCGCCCCCGAGGCGGGCCAGCGCCGCCATGGCGGCGGCCACCGGCGGGTGCAGCGTGCCCCGGATCGAGTCCGTCTTGTACGCCCGCCGGTGCAGCGGCCGGTCCGCCAGCCGCAGCGCGATGAGCGCCCGGTCGCCCTCGATGGTCACCCGCCACGCCATCGCGTCCCGTGGCGGTCGCGCGCCGTCCCTCCTGGAGTGGTACGGCAGCCGCAGCGGCCGCGCCAGCTCGGCCCCGACCGCGTCCTCGATCTCGAACCGGGTGTAGTTGCGCCGCCCGACGAACGACGCCGACACCTCCACCCCGCTGCCCGTCAGCCCTCCCAGGCTCACGGAGCGGGCCGCGCGGGCCAGCCGGCGCAGCGCGGAGCGGCCGTGGCCGATCCCGTCCACCACGGCGGCGGCCAGCAGCACGTCGTCCGCGGTCCGCAGGCCCGTCAGGTCGGCTCCCGGCGCGGCCTCGAACCACACCTCGCGATGGCGCACCCCGTGCACCACGCCCAGCCGGGAACGTCGAATCTCCGTGGCCACCAGGGGCTCGATGCCATGCACCGCCCTGGCCACGGCAAAGGTATGCACGTGTCCTTCTCCCACGTCGCGACCCGGGACGGCGCTCGCTCAGCCGTCCCGCATCGCCGGCGGTGGGGTCGTCCGCGACCCGCCGGCGGATCGCTACCGGAGGTGGAAGAAGAACGTCATGCGCGCCACCCTAGAGCCCGCCCGCCACCGGGAGCCACTGGTTTTCCGGGCCACGAGCACATTGACGTAAGTGGTTGCTTTCACAAAAGATGGGCTTATGAGCGTCCTTGACTTCGATCTGTCGGATCGCGACTTCTGGGCCAGGCCCATGAGCGAGCGCGAGGAGGCGTTCGAGCGGCTGCGCGCGCTGGAGACCCCCGCCTTCTTCCAGGAGATGGAGATCGACTTCGCGCCCAGGGGCCCCGGCTACCACGCCCTGGTCAAGCACGCCGACATCCTCGAGGCCAGCCGCAACCCCGAGGTCTTCTGCTCGGGCGACGGCGGCGCGACGAACATCCCCGACATGCCCGCCGAGTTCGCCGAGTACTTCGGCTCGATGATCAACATGGACGACCCGCGCCACGCCAGGCTGCGCAGGATCGTCTCGCGCGCGTTCACGCCCAAGATGATCAAGCAGTTCGAGGCGGACGTGGAGGCGGCGGCCGCCGGCATCGTGGACGACCTGCTGGCGAAGGGGCCGGGCTGCGACTTCGTCACCGAGGTCGCCGCGCGCCTCCCGCTGAAGATCATCTGCGACATGATGGGCATCCCCGAGCGGGACTACCGGTTCGTCTTCGAGCACTCGAACGTCATCCTCGGCGGCTTCGACCCCGAATACGGCGGCGCCGATCTCACCCAGCTCGCCGAGCGCCTGCTCACCGCCGGCATGGAGCTCCAGCAGCTCGTCCAGGGCCTCGCCGCCCATCGCGCCGAGAACCCCACGGACGACCTGACGTCGTCCCTGGTCAACGCCAACATCGACGGCGAGCGGCTGACGATGCAGGAGCTGGGGTCGTTCTTCATCCTGCTGGTGGTGGCGGGCAACGAGACCACCAGGAACGCCATCTCGTACGGGCTGCGCCTGCTCACCAACAACCCCGACCAGCGCGCGCTCTGGCTGGAGGACATCGACGGGCACGCGCCCGGCGCCGTGGAGGAGATCGTCCGGCTGGCCTCCCCGGTGAACTTCATGCGTCGCAAGGTCACCAGGGACCACGAGATGAACGGGCACCTCTACCGCAAGGGCGAGAAGGCGGTCCTGTTCTACTGGTCGGCGAACAGGGACGAGAGCGTGTTCGCCGACCCGCACCGCTTCGACATCACCCGGCAGCCCAACCCGCACGTCGGCTTCGGCGGGCCCGGTCCCCACTTCTGCCTGGGCGCGCACCTGGCCAGGCGGGAGATCACGGTGATGTTCCGCGAGCTGCTGCGCCGCCTGCCGCGGATCGAGGGCGGCCGGCCCGACCGGCTGCACTCCATGTTCATCAACGGGATCAAGCACATGGAGTGCGACTTCTGATCAGCCCTGGGCGCCGATCCTCAGCTGGTTCATGACCGTGCGGATGTCGGGCAGGAGCTGCTTGCTGTCCGCCGGGATCGACATGTAGACGATGGCCGGGAGGTTGCCGCCGGTGTTGACGGCCATCGTCACGATCGTGGCCTTCTCGCTCTCCGACGTCAGCGAGTACGCGATCAGCCGTCCCGTGTTGTCGCCCACCTTGATCGGCTGCTGGGCGATCTTGCGGACCTTGTTGCCGGTGGGGAAGAAGCGCTTGCGCGCGTCCAGCACCACCTGCTTGATGACCGGCTCCAGGTTGTCCTTCTCGTAGTACGAGGCCAGCTTCTGCGGCAGCGGGCCCGACATGAGCTGGGCGCTCGTGTCCTGCGTGATCGGGACGAACTGGCGGGTGTCGTAGTTGTACGTGGCCTTGACGGTGGTACGCGTGTCCAGCCGCCACGTGCCGCCCAGGCGCGGGAGCGAGATCCCGGCGGCGGCGTCGGGCACCCTGCCGAGGACCGGGGCGGTCTTGCCCGGGTACTTCGGCAGCGCGCCGATCGTGGTCGAGGTCCTTGTGGAGCTCGGCTTCTGCGAGGCGGTCGGCTTCTCGGCCACGGTGTTGGAGGCCGCCGGGTCGTCACCGGCCAGCGGGCCGGCGAGGAACGCCCACAGCAGCGCCGCGACCAGCGCGATCGCCACGGAGCCGCCGAGCGCGTAGATCCAGATGGGCCTGCCCTGACTCTCCTCCTCCAGGGAGTCCTCGTCGCCCATGGCCTGGTAGTCGTCGCCGAAGACGGTGTTCCAGAGCTCCTGCTGGCGCTCCGGCGGCGGTGTGCGGGAGCCGCTGATCTGGCCTGCGGTCACGAACGGGCGGTCGGGGTCCGAGGGGTCGCGGTTCAGGTTCGAGCCGGGGCGCGGGGCGCCGGTGTCCTCGGCGGGGGGCGTGGCGCTGATGTTCGATGAGTCCATGGTGGGGGAGGGGGTGGCGCGGTCGTTGAGCAGGTTCTCCGTGTGCTGGGCGTACGTCATCGTCCGCTCTTCGGAAGGGTGTGCCTGCCGGGGCGGCGCGTGCGCGCCCTGCGGAAGGTCGTCGACCTGGTACATGGCCGTCGCCTGCTCCGGGGAGCCGGCGTTGTCCCGATCGGCGGGGGGCCAGGGGGCGGGGGAGGAGAGGTTCGACCAGGAGCCGGCGGGCTGGGGCGGCGGCTGTTCCCACGCCGGGATCGGGTCCGGCGGCTGCTCCCATGCCGGGATCGGGTCCGGCACCGGGCGCTCCCCGCCTCGCGGGGGGAACTCCGAGCCGCCCCGTGCCGGGGCCTCGGACCAGGAGGCCGGCCCGGCGGCGCCCTGCTGAGGCCCGTCCGGCCATGAGGACGGCCCGCCGGGGAGCGAGGACGGCCCGCCCGGGAGCGGCGACGGTCCGCCGGGGAGCGGAAGGTCGGGCCGGGAGGACCGCCCGCCCTGCGGTGCGGCATCCGGCCACGAGGACGGGCCGTTCTGCGGCGGGGCGTCGGACCAGGAGGACGGCCCGTTCTGCGGCGGGGAGTCCGGCCACGAGGAGGGGCCGTTCTGCGGAGGAGAGTCGGGCCAGGCGGTCGGCGCGCTCTGCGGGGACGCCTCCGGCCAGGAGGACGGTCCGGCGTTCTGCGGCGACGAGTCGGGCCAGGAGGACGGGCCCGCCGCGCTCGAGGGCGGCACGTCCGGCCAGGAGGAAGGGCCGGAGGCGCCCTGCGGGGAGGGCTCGGGCCAGGAGGGGCCGGTGGCGTCGCGGGCCGGCGGGGCCGGCCAGGAGGGTCCGGTGGCGCCCTGGGGCGGCAGGTCCGGCCACGACTGCGGGCCCCCGGCCTCGGAACGGGCGGGCTCGGGGCGGGACCTGCGGGGTGGCTCCGGCCAGGAGTCGTCCGTGCGCGGCGGCTCGGGCCACGCCGGGTCCTGCTGAGCGGACCTCGGGGCCTCGGGCCAGGACATGGGGACCTCCGTTGCGGGGGAGCCGGGCGCGTCGCGGCGCGGTGCGTCTGGCCAGGACGGTGGCAGGTGTGGTCCGGAATTCTCCGTTGCCATTGCTGCCGGCCCTCCCGAGTATCTGTCCGGATAGCCCGTTATATCCGGATTTGACGTACCAGGCATGATCTCATGGGATTTTCCAGGAGATACAGGTGGTTCCGCAGCGAAACGAGCGAAGCCGTGCGGATCCGTCGGCGGGTCCTGCATGGGCAGGCCTGCCTCCGGTCGCTCGGGCTCAACTGGGTACACCACGGTGACAAGGGTATTCATAGGGGACGAATGAGGTCACAACGGATACATCACCATCAGGTCTCGCTGGACCTGAAGGGTCCATTGTGCCTGCGGACCTCGATCGAGTATCTGCATTCAGCCGAAGACGTGCGCTAGGCTTGACACATGCGTTCCGCGACCCTGCTTCTTAGCGGGCCGCGACGGCCCTGAAGATTCTCGCCGTCGCGGCTACCCCTCGTTGTGTGCACGGGGGGTTTTCTTATGGGGTCCGAATCAAGCCAGAAGGACAGTAGCCGTGAGTGAGTACGATCCGCAGGCGCTGCAGGCCAAGTGGCAGCAGCGGTGGGAGGAGCAGGAACCCTACCGGGCGAGCGAAGACCCGGCTGACCCGCGCGAGCGCCGCTACATGCTCGACATGTTCCCCTACCCGTCCGGCGACCTGCACATGGGGCACGCCGAGGCCTTCGGGCTGGGCGACGTGGTCGCTCGTTACTGGTACCAGCAGGGTTACAACGTCATGCACCCGATCGGGTGGGACTCCTTCGGCCTGCCGGCGGAGAACGCCGCGATCAAGCGGAACGCCCACCCGGCCGAGTGGACCTACGCCAACATCGAGACGCAGGTCACCTCGTTCAAGCGCTACGCGCTGTCCTTCGACTGGTCGCGCCGTCTGCACACCAGCGACCCCGACTACTACCGCTGGAACCAGTGGCTGTTCAACCGGTTCTTCGAGCGCGGCCTGGCCTACCGCAAGGGCGGCCTGGTCAACTGGTGCCCCAACGACCAGACCGTGCTGGCCAACGAGCAGGTCGTGGCCGGCAAGTGCGAGCGCTGCGGCGCCGACGTCGTCCGCCGCGAGCTGACGCAGTGGTACTTCAAGATCACTGACTACGCGCAGCGCCTGCTGGACGACATGGACCAGCTGCAGGAGGGCTGGTCCGAGCGGCTGCTGACCATGCAGCGCAACTGGATCGGCCGCTCCGAGGGCGCCGACGTGCTGTTCGAGATCGAGGGCCGCGAGGAGCCGGTCCACGTCTACACCACGCGGCCCGACACGCTGTTCGGCGCCACCTTCTTCGTGGTCGCCGTGGACGCCAAGCTGGCCGACGAGATCGTCACCGACGAGCACCGCGCCGAGTTCGAGGCCTACCGCCGCGAGGTCGCCAAGCTGAGCGACATCGAGCGGCTGTCCACCGACAAGGAGAAGACCGGCGTCTTCCTGGGCCGCTACGCGGTCAACCCGGTCAACGGCGAGCGCATCCCGGTCTGGGCGGCCGACTACGTGCTGTCCGACTACGGCCACGGCGCCATCATGGCCGTGCCCGCCCACGACCAGCGCGACCTGGACTTCGCGGTGAAGTTCGAGCTGCCGGTGAAGGTCGTCGTGCACACCGGCCTGGCCGACCCGGGCGAGACCGGCGAGGCCACGCCGGGCGAGGGCACGCTGGTCAACTCCGGGCCGCTCGACGGCCTGACCAAGGTCGAGGCCATCTCCAAGATCATCGAGATCCTGGAGCGCGAGGGCAGGGGCACGGGCGCGGTCAACTACCGGCTGCGCGACTGGCTGCTGTCCCGCCAGCGGTTCTGGGGCACGCCGATCCCGATCATCCACTGCGGCGACTGCGGCGAGGTGCCCGTCCCCGACGAGCAGCTGCCGGTCACGCTGCCCGACATGCGCGGCGAGGCACTGGCCCCCAAGGGCGTCTCCCCGCTGGCCAGCGCCACCGAGTGGGTCAACGTCGAGTGCCCCAAGTGCGGCGGCGCGGCCAAGCGCGACACCGACACGATGGACACGTTCGTCGACTCGTCGTGGTATTACCTGCGTTACTGCTCGCCCGGCTACACCGACGGCCCGTTCGACGTCGAGCGGGTGCGCAAGTGGGGCCCGATCGACCAGTACGTCGGCGGCATCGAGCACGCGGTGCTGCACCTGCTCTACTCGCGGTTCTTCACCAAGGTCCTGCACGACATGGGCATGGTCGACTTCACCGAGCCGTTCCGGCGCATGCTGAACCAGGGCCAGGTGATCAACGGCGGCAAGGCCATGTCCAAGTCCCTGGGCAACGGCGTGGACCTGGGCCAGCAGATCGACGACTTCGGCGTCGACGCCGTGCGCCTGACCATGGTCTTCGCCGGGCCGCCCGAGGACGACATCGACTGGGCCGACCTCTCGCCGGCCGCGTCGCTCAAGTTCCTGGCCCGCGCGCTGCGCGTCATGTCCGAGGTGGACAGCGCGCCCGGCGTGGCGTTCGAGGGCGGCGACGTGGAGCTGCGCAAGGTCACCCACCGCACGATCGACGAGGTCACCAAGCTGGTCGAGTCCTACCGCTTCAACGTCGCGGTGGCGCGCATGATGGAGCTGACCTCGGCCACGCGCAAGGCCATCGACTCCGGCCCCGGCGCGGGCGACCCCGCGGTGCGCGAGGCCGCGGAGACGCTGGCGATCATGCTGTCGCTGGTGGCCCCGTACACCTCCGAGGAGGGCTGGGAGCGGCTGGGCCGCACCGGCGCCGTCGCCTTCGCCGGGTGGCCGGTGGCCGAGCCCGCGCTGCTGGTGCAGGAGTCGGTCACCTGCGTGGTGCAGGTGGCGGGCAAGGTGCGCGACCGGCTGGAGGTCTCGCCGGACATCACCGAGGACGAGCTGCGGCAGCTGGCGCTGGCCTCGGAGAAGGTCGCCCCCTACCTGACGAACTCGCCCCGCAAGGTGATCGTCCGGGCGCCCAAGCTGGTCAACATCGTCCCGTAACTCATAGCTCGCGCAGGGCCGGCAGCAGCTCCTTCTCCGCCCAGTCGAAGAAGGGCTGCTGCTGGTCGTGCCCGATCTGGACGAGCGCGACGTGGGTGTACCCGGCGTCGGCGAACTGCCTGACGCCCTGCACGACCGCGTCCACGTCGTTGCCGCACGGCACGCTCTGGGCCACGTCTTCGGGGCGTACGGTGCCGGTCGCGGCGGCGAAGTTCACCGGAGCGGGCAGCTCGGCCATGACCTTCCAGCCGCCGGCGGCCGCCCAGCGCCACAGTCGGTGTGCCCGATCCCTGGCGGCCTCGGGATCGGTGTCGTAGGCGATGGGCAGCTGCCCGTACACGGGCCTGCCGTGCCCGCCCGCGGCGTTGAACTGCCTGACCACGTCCGGCAGCGGTTCGTTGACCACCAGCATGTCGCCGTACTCGGCGGCGATCTCCGCGGACTGGCCGCCCGAGGCGGCGATGGCGAGCGGGACCGGCCGCTCCGGCAGGTCGTAGAGCTTGGCCGAGTCGACGTCGTAGAACTCGCCCTGGTACGTGACGTAGTCGCCGCCGAACAGCAGCTTGATGATCCGGATCGCCTCGGCGAACATCCGGTGCCGGGTGTCCACGGGCGGCCAGCCCTCGCCGATGACGTGCTCGTTCAGGTTCTCGCCCGCCCCGAGGCCCAGCGTGAACCTGCCTTCGGTCAGCACACCCATGGTCGCCGCCTTCTGGGCCACCACGGCCGGGTGGTAGCGCATGATGGGGCAGGTCACGTACGTCATGAGCGGCAGTCGCCGGGTGACCTGGGCCGCCGCGCCGAGCACCGACCAGCAGTACGGCGAGTGCCCCATCTCCTCGATCCACGGGAAGTAGTGATCGGAGATGACCGCGTAGTCGAAGCCGATCCGCTCGGCTACCGCGGCGTGATCGACCAGCTCCCGCGCGGGGGTCTGCTCGGACATCAAGGTGTAGCCGATTTGTACCATATGGTGCCGCGTACCCGGGTTTGTCGGTCTTAGTCGGTGGACTGGAGCTCCTCGAGCACCAGCCCTATGCCGATGCCGAGCAGCCAGATGTCCTTGACCAGCCCGATGCCCTGCTCGGACGGGCGCAGGCTGCCCTCCTGCCGCATCCCCGGCGTCCTGAGATACAGGCCGACCAGCCCCGCCGCGAACCCGGTCAGAGCGGCCCCCGCCACCAGCGACGGCACGATCGGCACGAGCAGCGCGGTCCCGATCGCGATCTCGCTTCTGGAGAGCAGCCTGGTGAAGGCCACCGGGTCCATGTCGCGCAGGAACGGGTACGTGTTCGCGGCCATGCCGTGCAGGCCCGCCGCGGTCTGCTCGTCGGCGTGGACCTTGCTGAGCCCGGAGTTGAGGATGACGGCCGCGGCCGCCAGGCGGGACGGGAGCTGGTGTGGACGGGCGCAAAACTTCATAGTCAACCCTCTTCCCGGCATTTCGGGCACATCCCCTACTTGACAGTTCGCGGGACGTGGTGGGCCCGTTCGGGGGAGAATTCTTGGGCTGACCTTGGCATCTGGCATTAATGTGCACATGTGACAAATGGCGCATACCTCAGATACCCGCATATCCACGGTGACATGGTCACCTTCGTCGCAGACGACGATGTCTGGCTGGCTCCCCTGTCCGGAGGCAGGGCCTGGCGGTTCACCGCCGACCGCGTCCCGGTGTCGCACCCGAGATTCTCGCCCGACGGCACGCGCATCGCGTGGACGGGCGGCAAGGAGGGCGCGCCGGAGGTGTTCGCGGCCGGGATCGACGGCCCCGAGGGCGAGCGGCTGACCTACTGGGGTAGCGCCACGACCGGCGTACGCGGCTGGACGGGCGAGGGCCACGTGCTGGCGATCACCGCGGCCGGGCAGAGCGAGCGGGGCCGGACCTGGGCGTACGCGGTGCCGCTCGACGGCGGCCCCGCCACGCGCCTGCCGTCCGGGTGGGTCAGCGACGTGGCCGTCAGCGGCGCGCGGGTGGCCACCGTGTCGCCGATGTGGCGCGAGCCGTCACAGTGGAAGCGGTACCGGGGCGGCACGGCCGGCAAGATCTGGGTCGACGCGGAGGGCGACGGGGAGTTCGCCCGCCTGTTCGCCGACAGCACCGCGCAGTACTGGGCGGTCAACTGGGTGGGGGACCGGCTCGTCTTCCTGTCCGACGTCGACGGCGTCGGCAACCTCTACTCCGCCCTGCCCGACGGGTCCGACCTGCGCCGGCACAGCGATCACCAGGAGTTCTACGCCCGCCACGCCGCCGGCGACGGGGAGCGGGTCATCTACAGCCACGCCGGGGACCTGTGGCTGCTGGAGAGTCTGGACGCGGAGCCGTACCGGCTGGACGTGACGCTGGGCGGGCCGCGGCCGGGGCGGGCCAAGCGCCCCGCGCCGCTGCGGGTCGGCGCGTTCTCGCCGGACGCGAGCGGGCGGGCCAGCGCCGTGGAGATCCGCGGCACCGCCCACTGGGTGACCCACCGCGACGGGCCCGCCGGCGTGCTGCGGGCGCAGCCGGGCGTCCGCGTACGGCTGCCGCGGGTGCTCGACACGGACGGCCGGGCCGTCTGGGTGTCGGACGCCGGCGGCGAGGACGGGCTGGAGATCGGCACGCCGGGCGGCGAGGTCAGGACGCTGGCCACCGGGGAGCTCGGGCGGGTGCTCGAACTGACGGTCTCGCCCGACGGCAAGCACGTGGCGGTCGCCACGCATGACGGGCGGCTGCTGGTCGTCGACGTCGAGTCCGGAAATATCCGGCAGCTCGACCGGACCACGCAGGGAGACGTCAGCGGGCTCACGTTCTCGCCCGACTCGGGGTGGCTGGCCTGGGTGCACCCGCACCACGAGCCGCTGTCGCAGATCAAGATGGGGCGGGTCGACGGGACGTCGGTGATCGACGTGACGTCGGTGCGGTTCTCCGACTTCGACCCGATGTTCACCAAGGACGGGAAGCACCTGGCGTTCCTGTCGGTGCGGACCTTCGACCCGGTGTACGACGCGCACGTCTTCGACATGTCCTTCCATGGCGGGTGCAAGCCGTACATCGTGCCCCTGCAGGCCACCACGCCGTCGCCGTTCGACCCCTCCCTGCAGGGACGCGGGTTCAACGGCGAGGACGACAAGCCCGCCAAGGACGACAAGAAGGACGACTCCGCGCCGCGTACCGAGGTCGATCCCGAAGGGCTCCCCTCGCGCGTGGTGCCGGTGCCGGTGCCCGCGGGCCGCTACGGCAACCTGCGCACCGCCAAGGACGCCCTGCTCTGGCTGCGCCACCCCCTCGCGGGGCAGCTCGGCGACGGCACCGAGCCGGTCACCGAGATCGTGCTCGAACGCTACGACCTCAAGAAGCGCGCCAAGGCCGAGCTGGGCAAGGAGGTGCGTGCGTTCGAGGTCAGCGGCGACGGCGGCAGGCTCGTCACCAACGGCAAGAACGGCCTGCAGACCCGCGCCGCCACCGAGGGCGACGAGGTCGTCTCCATCGACCTCGACCGGATCGCCGTGGAGATCGACCCGATCGCCGAGTGGCGGCAGGGCTTCCGTGAGGCCGGCCGCCTCATGCGCGACCACTTCTGGCGCGAGGACATGAACGGCGTCGACTGGCAGGGCGTGCTCGACCGTTACGAGCCCCTCGTGGGGCGCATCGGCGCCCACTCCGAGCTGATCGACCTGCTCTGGGAGACGCAGGGCGAGCTGGGCACCTCCCACGCGTACGCGAGCGCCAATGACGCCGGCGCCGACCCGCGCCGCCGCCAGGGGCTCCTGGGCGCGGACCTCGCCAGGGACGACGACGGCGTGTGGCGGGTCGTACGCATCCTGCCCGGCGAGTCCTCCGACCACGACGCGCGCTCCCCGCTGCTCGCGCCCGGGGTGGCCGTCCGTCCCGGCGACGCGATCGTCGCGGTGGGGGGTCGTCCCGTGGATCCGGTACGCGGTCCGCTGGCCCTCCTGGCGGGCACCGCCGGCCAGCCCACTGAGCTGACCGTACGGCCGGCCGCCGGTGGCGACACCCGCCGCGTCGTGGTCAGCCCGATCGCGGAGGACACCCGGCTGCGTTACCACGACTGGGTGGAGAGCCGCCGTGCCCGCGTCCGGGAGGCCTCCGGCGGCAGGCTCGGATACCTGCACGTGCCCGACATGGTGGCGACGGGGTGGGCGCAGTTCCACCGCGACCTGCGTACCGAGATGGCCTTCGACGGGCTGGTCGTGGACGTGCGCGAGAACGGCGGCGGGCACCTGTCGGAGCTCGTGCTGGAGAAGCTGTCCCGCAAGGTCACGGGGTGGGCGCGGGCACGCGGCTATGAGCCGATGCGCTACCCGGAGGACTCGCCCCGGGGGCCGATCGTGACGATCACCGACGAGTTCGCGGGCTCGGACGGGGACATCGTCAGCGCCGGGATCAAGATCCGCGGCATCGGCCCGCTGGTGGGGACGCGGACGTGGGGCGGGGTGATCGGCATCGACTCCCGGTACTCGCTGGTCGACGGGACGCGGGTCACGCAGCCCCGGTACTCGTTCTGGCTCGAAGGGCACGGCTGGGGCGTGGAGAACTACGGGGTGGAGCCGGACATCGAGGTGGTGATCACGCCGCAGGATCGGGTGGCGGGGCGGGACCCGCAGCTCGAGAAGGCGATCGAGCTGGCGCTGGCCGCCCTCGAAGAACACCCACCCGCCACGCCGCCGGACCTCCCGCCGCTGCAGTAACCTCGCCGCGGTAACCCCCACTCACCGCCTCACCCACCGCCCCGACCGGCACCCGGCCGCCGGCCTCGCCGTCGGGGCCCCTGCCCACTCACCCCCATTCGCCACTTCGACCGGCACCTGGCCACCAGCCTCGCCGTCGAGGCCCACCCCCCTACGCCTCATGTCCATACCGACGTGCCGCGCCCCGAGCGTTCCCTCCGCTCCACCCACCTCCGGTACCGGGCCGCACCCCTGCCGACCTCCGCACTAACGCCGCGCCGCCACGCCACACCACCACGCCACACCACCACGCCGCCGCGCAACGTCGCCACACCGAGTCGCCACATCGAGCCGCGCGCCTTTGACGCCGGCACGCCGTACTGCTGGGCCGCCCATGCCATCGCTCCGCGCAGCCCGCCGTTCCCTTCCTCCACGCGATGCGTGCCGCGCCACCCCATCCGCCGCGCCATTCGCGCGCCCAGTGGGACGGGCGGCTGCCTGGGCACCCCGTTGCCCGGTGTGCGGGTCCATCACCACCCAGCCGGGCGGCGTGGCGGGAGCGTCGTAGGGTCGTCCCGCCACACCCCTGGGAAAACCCCGGTCAGGGCATCTGGATCAGCCGGTCGAGGATCTCGGCCAGGATCGCCTCCGTCGTGGCGAAGTTCAGCCGGACGTAATGCTCACCGCCAGGCCCGAAGACCGCGCCGTCGACCAGCCGCACCCTGGCCTCCCGCTCGTACACCTCCGCCATCCCCGGCCGCCCCACGTTCAGCCACGCCAGGTACGTGGCCTGCGGAACCCGATAGCCGACCGACGCCGGCAGCCGGGAGGCGATGATGCGGCGGTTGCGGTCCAGCAGGGCGCGGGTCGACTCCAGCCAGGCGTCCCCGTGCCGCCACGCCGCCACCGTGGCCTCCACGCCGAAGAGGTTCGCCGAGCCGTACACGAAGGGCGGCTGCGCCTCCAGGGCCTTGCGGACGCCCGCGTGTCCCAGATGGGCCGCCGAGCAGCGGATGCCGCCCAGGTTGAACGCCTTCGTGGCGGACGTGAGCGTGACGGTGCGTTCGGGGAGGATCGTGGCGAACGGGATGTGCTGGTGCGGCTCGAACGTGAGGTCCGCGTGGATCTCGTCCGCGATGACCAGCAGGTCGTGGCGTTCGACGTGCTCGGCCAGCTTCGTCAGCTCCTCGCGGGTGAACGAGCGGCCGGTCGGGTTGTGCGGATTGACGAGCAGGAGCACCCGGCAGCCCGACAGGTCGGGCACCTCGAAGCGCCACGCGTCCCCGTCGGGCTCCAGCTGGATCGGATGGAGGGGCCGTTCCATGACCTTCAGCGTCTCCAGGAACGGATGGTAGGCCGGGGTGTGCAACGCGACCCCGTCGCCTGGCCGGGTCCAGACTTGGAGGAGGACCTGGAGCGCCTGGTTGAGGTCGTTGAACGAGCGTACGAGCGAGGGGTCGGCCTGCCAGCCGTACCGGTTCGTCATGCGTTCGGCGAACGCCTCGGCCAGCGGCCCGGCTGAGGGCTGTTCGAGCCAGGTCGGGTAGCCCAGGTCGCCGGCGGCCCGCCGCCGCAGTGCCTCGATCACCTCGGGAGCGGTGGACAGGTCCATGTCGGCGACCCAGGCGGGGATGACGCCCGGCGGGACTTCTGACCACTTGATGCCATCGTGGGATGTCTTGAGGTCTTCAGGGGTATATGCCTCATTCACGCGGCAATTCTAGGATTATTGATTGTGATGAGGTGGCGAGGCCGCTTATGGGAGGCTGGACGGCGATGATGTCTAACCCCAAGGTCGATGCCATTGTCGAGACCTACCTGTCGGTGGCCGACGCGGAGGCTCCCGGGCTCGTGGAGGGTCTCTATCTGGAGGGCTCGGCGGCGCTGGGCGACTACCGGCCCGGCGCGAGCGACGTGGACTTCGTCGCGGTGACGGCCTCGGAGGCGCCGTTCGGGGTGGTGGAGCGCATTCACGCCCGGTTGGGCGCGTACCCGTTCGAGGGCTGCTACCTCACGTGGGACGACCTCGGCCGGGACCCCGCTGAGCTGGGGACGCGTCCCCGGGCACACGCGGGGAAGATCAACCCGCGGGGCGCTCTCAATCCGGTCACCTGGCACACGCTGGCCCAGAACGGCCTGACCTGCCGCGGCCCCAAGCCGGACGAGCTCGATATCTGGCACGATCCAGCAGCCCTCGCGGCCTGGACCGACGGCAACCTCGACCGGTACTGGCGCCGCCTGGTGGCCAGGGCCTCCCACCTGGCCTCGCCCTGGGGGCTGGCCTGTCTCGGCGGCTACAACACGGTCTGGGTCGTCACGGGCGTCGCCCGGCTCCACTACACGCTGGCGACCGGCGAGATCACCTCCAAGTCGGGGGCCGGGCAGTACGCGTTGGCGGTGTTCCCCGAGCGCTGGCACCGGGTGGTGAACGAGGCGCTACGCCTGCGCGAGGAGGACGAGACCGCGCTGCCGACGCTCTCGGGCGCGGTCAGCGGGCTGAGCGAGCACTTCGGCACCCCCCGCAAGTCCCTGTACGGCTCACCGTTCGAACGGCGGCGCGACGTGCTCGCCTTCGCCGACCAGGCGATCATGGCCGCGCACGAGCTGTACGCGGCCCGTTAGAAGCCGCAGGACCCGCGCCGAGCTTCAGTCGGTGCCGCACGCGGGCTGCGACTCGAGGGTCGAGCAGAACGACGGGTCGAGCGCCTTCAAGGGCAGCGCCAGCTTCGTGCTGGAGTGAGCGGGCCGGTGCGGCGACGTCCGGGCACTACGGGTGTGGCGAAGGATGGGGTGGCGGCGAAACGGTGCGACGACGAGACCGAGTTCCGCGCCAGTGCCCGATGACCGGGTGGCGAGACGGTGCGATGCTGAGACCGAGTTCCGCGGCATGGACCGATGCCGAGACTGAGTTCGGCGCCAACGTCCGATGGCGGGGTGGCGACACGGTGCGATGCCGGTGTTGGGTGGCCTTGGGCGCCGCGACCGACAACATGGGACTGAATGGCGACCCCCGGACGGCTCAGTCCTCAGGGGCATGGCCTCCCTCGCCGGGTCCGGATGGCCGGTGACGGGGCTTCGGCCCGAGGGCGAGGCGGGGGTGGAGCCGTACGTACCCGATGAACAGGTGTGTTTCGGCGCGCGCCGGAACGCGGCGCGAGCGGTAGGACGCGCGCCCGAGACCCTTTCGGGCCCTGACCGCCGCTAGAGCCGGCGCAGGACCGCCACGACCTTGCCCAGGACGCTGGCCTCGTCGCCGGGGATGGGCTCGTAGTTGGGGTTGTGGGGGACGAGCCAGACATGGCCGTCCTTGCGCTTGAAGGTCTTGACGGTGGCCTCGCCCTCGATCATGGCGGCCACGATGTCGCCGCTCTCCGCCACCGGCTGCTGGCGGACGACCACCCAGTCGCCGTCGGCGATGGCGGCCTCGATCATCGAGTCGCCGGCGACCTGCAGGAGGAACAGGGTGCCCTCGCCGACGAGCTGCTTGGGCAGCGCGAAGACGTCTTCCACGCTCTCCTCGGCCAGGATCGGACCACCGGCGGCGATGCGGCCGACGAGCGGGACATAGGCGGCCGTGGGGCGGTTGATCGTGGGCTCTTCGTCGGTCGCGTCAGGGTCCACCCACAGCACGGGCTCGCCCGGGAGGCGCACTTCGAGCGCGCGCGGCCGGTGCGGGTCGCGACGCAGGTAACCCTTGCGCTGAAGCGCCGTCAACTGGTGCGACACGCTCGACGTGCTGGTCAGCTGGACCGCCTCGCCGATCTCGCGCATGGAGGGCGGATAACCGCGCTGCTGCACCGAGTCGCGGATGACTTCAAGGATCTTGCGCTGCCTGGGCGTCAGGCCCAGAGAGTCGCGCCGGCGCACCGCGAGGTCGCTGACCCCGTTTGCGCCTTCCTGCTCGCTCATGCTCTTCCTCCTCGCCTGGCGGCCCGCCTCACCGGCGCACCTCCCGGTCTGTGGTCCCAATGTCGCACACAGCGACCGTATCGCTGTTGAAGATCATCTTCAAACAATTGTTCGAGTCTTCCTCGAAATTGTCGCCAGCGTGGTGTACAACATCGTACGGGAGTTCGATCGACACCGTGTTCGATTTGCTGATCTTTATTTGGCCTTTTCCTCGGGCCGCACGGCAGGAGGTCAACCATGCGAACGCCCACAAATACCGACACGACCAGCCAAGACGCCAAACGACTCACACTCATCGCCGACGCCACGCAGGGTAACGATCGACGGGGAGACAATACGCGGACTGAGGCCGGTTCCCGCGGGAATTCGGGGAAGAGGTTGGGGCCCCGCACGACTCATGGTGGAAGGCCCCATTTGCGATTGGTGCCGCCGCCGCGTGCGGGTTCCGACGCGGACGCCACCGTACCGCCGGGCAGGGGAGGAGCCCGTGCGGACGAGGGCGACGAAACGGTGGCCGGCCGGAGATCCGGCGCAGACAGAGACCAACGGCGCTCGGGCGGGGGCGCCGACGCTGGGCGGGGGACGAGGGTGAACGATCGGGGTGCACGCGCCCCTGCGGGCGACGCGCGGTCGCGGGCGCGCGGGCCAGGAGGCACCGGGACGAGAGAAGCAGGAGGCGCCGTCGGCCCTCGAGGTGGCGTCCAGCCCGCCGCGGGAGACGCACGCGGAAATCGGCGCACCGCGCAGATCGCGGAGAGAGACGTCGAGGGTGCTGGGGGAGAGCTTCTAGGTCTCGGGGGTGGTGTCCGGGGCTCCGGGGAAGGCGTTCGCGGTGCCCGGGGCCTGGCCCGGAGCACTGGGGAAGGCGCGCGCAGTCCCCGGGGTCCCGCCCGGAGAGCCGTGAGAAAGGCCCTTGGCTCCAGGGGTGGCGTCCGGAAGGCCGTCGGAAAGATCCTTGGCCCCAGGGGCGGTGCCCGGAGCGCTGGGGGAAAGGACTTCGGTCCCGAGGGTGGTGGCCGAAGTGCTGGAAAGGGCGCTCGCGGCGGTCGTCGTGCCGCCCAGGGTGCCGGGCAAGGTGTTCGCAGCTCGCTGAGTGGTGCCCGAAGTGCGGGGGAAGGCGTTCGCGGTCCCCAGGATGGGGTCCACGGTGCTGATGGGGACGCTCGGGGGCCCTTGGGTGGGGTCCAAGGTGCTGGCGGAGACGTGCGGGGGCTCCGGAGCGGTGTCCAAGGAGCTGGCAGGGACGTTCGGGGTGCCCGGCGTGGCGCCCAGGGTGCTGGGGGAGGCGTTCGTGGTGTTCGGAGTGGGGGTGTCCCGGGGGTAGGGAAGGGTGTTCGGGGTGCTGGTGGGGGTGATCGGGCTGCGCGGGGAGGTGTCGTCCGGGCCGGCCGATCTCGGCGTGGTACAGGCGGCATGCGCTGGGGATCCCGGCGGTGGGGCCGTCGGGTGGCGAGGTGGCGCGCGCGGCGGGCGTTGGCGCGCGTGCGTCGGCGGTCCGCTCCGCCGTTGCGGCTGACCCGGCGCGGGCGGGTCGTGCTGGTGGTCGTCGTGGCGTTGCTGTCGCTCGGCGGGTTCTGGCTCGGTACGCGTGCGGTGGGGCAGGCGGCGGTGCAGGTCGTCGTTACCAGCCATGCCGGGTTGCCGTGGGTGGAGGTGCGCGAGGGCGACACGCTCTGGGCCATCGGGGAGGCGCTCTCTCAGGGGGACGATCCCGGTCCTGTGGTGGAGGAGATCAAGCGCCTGAACGGCCTGTCCGACTCCCCCATTCGCCCGGGCACCCGCCTGTACGTCCCGAACGACACCGCCGCCTTACGCTGACCGCCCGACTCGGGGGTGCGGCCGGCCTGCCAGTTCGCCTGAGCTGTGAGTTCGCTCGGCTCGCGAGTCCGCCCAGGCCGCCAGCTCGGCTGGCCCGCCAGTCCGCCCAGGCTGCCGGTCCGCACGGTCCGCACGGTCCGCCCGGGTTGCCGGTCCGCACGGGCTGCTGGTCCGCCCGGGTCGCAACCCTGCCTCGGGCTGTGAGTCTGCTTGGGCCGCCAGTTCGGCTGGGCTGTGAGTCTGTTCAGGCTGTGAGTCCACTGGGGCCGCCAGGCCGCTCGAACCGTGAGTAAGCTCGGGCCGCTGGTCCGCTCGGGTTGTAAGTGCGCGGGCCACTGGGGTGCGGCGCTGTTCGGTCGGGTTGTGAGCGCGCTCGGCCTGGGAGTCTGCTGGGGTCGCCGGTCCGCTCGGACGGTGATCGCGATCGAGACGCTGGTTCACTTGGGCTGCGAGTCCGCTCGAACCCGCGAGCATGCTCGGGCCGCTGGTCCGCTCGGACCGTGATGGCGACCGAGCCGCTGATCCGCTCGAAACCGTGAGTCCGTCCGGGCCGTGAGTCCGTCCGGGCCGTGAGTCCGTCCGGGCGGTGAGTCCGTCCGGGCGGTGAGTCCGTCCGGGCGGTGAGTCCGTCCGGGCCGTGAGTCCGTCCGGGCGGTGAGTCCGTCCGGGCCGTGAGTCCGTCCGGGCCGTGAGTCCGTCCGGGCCGTGAGTCCGTCCGGGCCGTGAGTCCGTCCGGGCCGCGAGGCCGCGCGTGGGAGCGCGCGTCGGCCGGTTGCTCGGGTGTGACTGGCTGGCGGTGTGTCGTACCGGAGCGCGGAGTGGCCTGGCGGTGGGGGCCGGGTCGGGGCATGGGAACGGTTGCCCGTGGGCTGTTGGCGTTGCGAGGCTGTCCGGTTGTGAGGTGGTTTGGGGGGTGCGGTGGTGGGGCTGGTGGGGGAAGGTTCGGGGGTTGGGTACCGTTGTGAGGTTTGTTCACGAAGGGGCGCGTAAGCAACTCGTGTGACGCTTCCAGCAGCACAAAGATCACCTCGACGGGCGACACGCCCAAGCTCCGGCGGTGACGGCGGGCTGATCAGCGACTTCGGTTCGATGGGCTTGCTCAACTTGCGTTCATGGTCGCTCGCTTCTACGGTTGGACCACAACATCTAGTAGTTACACCGATGTAGTTCACCACACCTTGTGTTTTATGTACCGCTCCACGGCTAGCCGTGGAGTGTGCGCGAGCGTCCGTCGACGGCGGTTTCGCGGCGTGTGGTGACCGCGGGTCTAGGAGGCGAAAGCGTGCACTGTCCGTTCTGTCGCCACCCTGACACGAGGGTCATCGACAGCCGCTCCACGGATGACGGCGCGGCCATCAGGCGACGCCGCACCTGTCCCGAGTGCGGGCGCAGGTTCACCACGCAGGAGACCGTACTGCTGATGGTGAGCAAGCGCAGCGGAGTGACAGAGCCGTTCTCGAGGGACAAGGTCGTCGCGGGCGTGCGGCGGGCCTGTCAGGGCAGACCGGTGGGCGAGGATTCGCTGGCGCAGCTCGGGCAGCGGGTGGAGGAGGCCATCAGGGCCAAGGGCGCGGCCGAGATCCCCTCCAACGAGGTGGGGTTGGCCATCCTGGGCCCGTTGCGGGACCTCGACGAGGTGGCCTACCTGCGGTTCGCATCGGTATATCGCGGTTTCGAGAGCCTGGCGGACTTCGAGGCCGAGATCTCACAGTTGAAGGCGGAGAAGGGGGAGTCATGACGGAGACGGCCAGCGGTTCAGTCGCGCGCGGGGGGAAGCGTCCGCGTAAGGGACTGAAGATGAAGAGGATCTTCACCAAGCCCGGCGTGCACCCGTATGACGAGATCCAGTGGGAGCGCCGCGACGTCGTCATGACGAACTGGCGCGACGGCTCGATCAATTTTGAGCAGCGGGGCGTGGAGTTTCCCGAGTTCTGGTCGGTCAACGCGGCCAACATCGTGACGACCAAGTACTTCCGCGGGGCCGTGGGCACCCCGCAGCGCGAGTGGAGCCTGAAGCAGCTGATCGACCGGGTCGTCGGCGTCTACACCAAGACGGGGATCGAGCACGGCTACTTCGCCAGTGACGAGGACGCCGAGATCTTCGATCACGAGCTCAAGCACGCGCTGGCGCACCAGGTGTTCGCGTTCAACTCGCCGGTCTGGTTCAACGTGGGCACCAAGTCGCCCCAGCAGGTGAGCGCCTGCTTCATCCTCTCGGTGGACGACCAGATGGAGTCGATCCTCGAGTGGTACAAGGAAGAGGGCGTGATCTTCAAGGGCGGCTCGGGCTCGGGTGTCAACCTGTCCCGCATCCGTTCCTCGAAGGAGCTGCTGTCGAGCGGCGGCACGGCCAGCGGCCCGGTGAGCTTCATGCGCGGCGCCGACGCGTCCGCGGGGACGATCAAGTCCGGCGGCGCCACCCGCCGGGCGGCCAAGATGGTCGTGCTCGACGTCGACCACCCCGACATCGAGGAGTTCATCGAGACCAAGGCGCGCGAAGAGGACAAGGTTCGCGCGCTGCGTGACGCCGGTTTCGACATGGACCTGGGCGGCAAGGACATCGTCTCCGTCCAGTACCAGAACGCCAACAACTCCGTGCGCGTCTCCGACGAGTTCATGCGCGCGGTGGACAAGGGCGAGAAGTTCGGCCTGCGTGCCCGCCTGACCGGCGAGGTCATCGAGACGGTCGACGCTCGGGAGCTCTTCCGCAAGATGGCCAAGGCCGCCTGGGAGTGCGCCGACCCGGGCGTGCAGTACGACGACACGATCAACGACTGGCACACCACCCCCGAGACGGGGCGGATCACGGCCAGCAACCCGTGCTCCGAGTACGTCCACCTGGACAACTCCTCCTGCAACCTGGCCAGCATCAACCTGCTGAAGTTCCTGAAGGACGACAACTCCTTCGACGTCCCCAACTTCGTCAAGCTGACCGAGCTGATCATCACCGCGATGGACATCTCGATCACGTTCGCGGACTTCCCGACCGAGAAGATCGGCGAGACCTCGCGGGCGTACCGTCAGCTCGGCATCGGCTACGCCAACCTCGGCGCGCTGCTCATGGCGACGGGCCACGCCTACGACTCCGACGGCGGCCGCGCCGTGGCGGGGGCGATCACGTCGCTGATGACGGGCGTGTCCTACCGCCGCAGCGCCGAGCTGGCCGCGGTGGTCGGCCCGTACGACGGATATGCCAGGAACGCCGAGCCGCACAAGCGCGTCATGCGCAAGCACGCGGCGGCCAACGACGACCTGCGCACCGTCGGCTCCATGGACGCGAAGATCCACTCCGAGGCGTCCCGCCAGTGGTCGGAGTGCCTCAAGCTCGGCGAGAAGAACGGCTACCGCAACGCCCAGGCCAGCCTGCTGGCCCCCACGGGCACCATCGGCCTGATGATGGATTGCGACACCACCGGCATCGAGCCGGACCTGGCGCTGGTCAAGTTCAAGAAGCTCGTCGGCGGCGGCTCCATGCAGATCGTCAACCAGACGATCCCGCGGGCGCTCAAGCAGCTCGGCTACCAGCAGGAGCAGATCGAGGCCATCGTCGAGTACATCGGCGAGCACAGCCACGTCGTCGACGCGCCCGGCCTGCGCCAGGAGCACTACGAGGTGTTCGACTGCGCGATGGGCGAGCGGGCGATCGCGCCGATGGGCCACGTGCGCATGATGGCGGCCACGCAGCCGTTCCTGTCGGGGGCCATCTCCAAGACGGTCAACCTGCCCGAGTCGGCCACGATCGACGACATCGAGCAGGTCTACCAGGAGGGCTGGAAGCTGGGGCTCAAGGCCCTGGCCGTCTACCGCGACAACTGCAAGGTCGGCCAGCCGCTGTCGGCCGGCAACGGCGCCAAGAAGGACGAGGCCGCCAAGAAGGACGAGGCTGCCAAGGCGGAGCCCGAGGTCAAGGTCATCGAGGTCAACCGGCCGACCCGGCGGCGCATGCCCAACCAGCGGCCGAGCATGACCACCCGCTTCACGGTGGGCGGTGCCAAGGGCTACATGACCGCTTCGTCCTACCCTGACGACGGGCTCGGCGAGGTCTTCCTCAAGATGTCCAAGCAGGGCTCGACGCTGGCGGGCGTCATGGACGCCTTCTCCGTCGCGATCTCCATCGGCCTGCAGTACGGCGTGCCGCTCGAGACGTACATGAGCAAGTTCGTCAACATGCGGTTCGAGCCGGCCGGGATGACGGACGACCCGGACATCCGGATGGCGACGTCGGTGATGGACTACATCTTCCGCCGCCTGGCCCTCGACCACCTGCCCTACGACGAGCGGGCGGCCCTGGGCATCTTCTCGGCGGCCGAGCGCGCCGCGCAGCAGCGCGGCGAGGACCCGGCGGCGCTGCAGGAGACGGTGGACCGCGAGGCGCTGGCCCAGTCGGCGCCCATCGAGGAGAAGCCGAAGGCGGAGGTCGCCGAGCAGTCGCCGGCGGTCAAGGAGCTGACGCTGGAGAGCCACCAGCGCTTCACGGCCGACGCGCCGCTCTGCATGACCTGCGGCACCAAGATGCGGCCGGCGGGGAGCTGCTACGTCTGTGAGGGCTGCGGCTCCACCAGCGGCTGCAGCTAGTCGCGAGATCGGTTGACCGGGGCGGGGGCGAGCGGATTCGGCTCGCCTCCGCCCCGTGCGGTCCTGGGAGCGCTCGCGCAGGCTGTGCTCGCCGCCTCAGTCGCTCAGTAGCTCGTCCAGGACGTCCGGCTTGTTGGTGATGATGCCGTCCACCTGGTAGTCCAGCATCCGCTGCATGGTGTCCGGGTTGTCCACCGTCCAGGCGAGCACCTGCATGCCGAGGGCGTGCACGCGCCGTACGTACGAGGCCGACAACGAGGTGTACGGCGGGTTGATCTGGTCGGCGAACTTGGCCAGTCCCGGCAGGTCGGCGCTGGACGGCGTGCCGAGCAGCCCGATCGGCACGTCGGGCAGCAGGCGGTGGAAGGTCCGCATCGACGCCCAGCTGAACGACTGCACCACCAGCCGCCCCTCCGCCAGCCAGCCGGGATGGCGGCGCAGCTCGGTGGCGACGCGGGCCTCGATGCCGGGGTAGAGCTCCGGAGCCTTGATCTCCAGCAGCAGGTCCAGCCCCGAGCCGCTCATCTCGCTGAGCGTCTCGTCGAGCGTGGGCACCCGCTCGTCCTCGTACTTGTCGGAGAACCACGAGCCGGCGTCCAGCCTGCGGATCTGGTCGAGCGTGAGATCGCCGACGCGCCACGGCGCATGACCGGGGAAGACCCGCTCGACGTCGGTGGTGCGGGCCAGGGTCGTGTCGTGCATCAGGACCAGTTCGTGGTCCTTGGTCTCCTGGACGTCGAGCTCGAACACGTCGGCCCGCTGCTTGCCGGCCAGCTCGAAGGCGGCGATGGTGTTCTCGGGCGCGTACGCGGAGGCGCCTCGGTGCGCGACGTTGACGACGGCGGTGGCCGCCTCGGCAGGGGTCGTCAGCAGGGTGGACGAGATCGCGATCATGACGGCGAGTCGCCTGAACATGGGTCTCCTCGGGTGGGGAGAGACAGTCGACTCGACGGTGACAAGATCGCATGACTGCTGGTTGATGGCAGAGTAACGGCCCGGTGCCCGACCGATGAGCATTCGACACGCGACCCCCGTGCCGGAGGAGCGAATCATGGAGTTCTAGCCTGAATGTCGTGAAACATGGTGGGATGCTGGCCGTACTCCTGGCGGCCTGGTTCATGGCCCAGTTCGACTTCTTCGTGGTCAACGTGGCCGCTCCCTCCATCGAACGCGACCTGCACGCGGGCCCGGCCGCCCTCGAGCTGATCGTCGGCGGGTACGCCTTCACCTACGCGGCCGGCATGATCACCGGAGGCCGGCTCGGCGACCGCTACGGCTATCGGCGGCTGTTCATCTGGGGCGTGGTCGCGTTCACGATCGCGTCCGTGCTGTGCGGGATGGCCGTGAACCCGGTCCAGCTCGTGGCCGCCCGCCTGCTCCAGGGCCTGGCGGGCGCGGCGATGGTGCCGCAGGTGCTGGCCACGATCTCCGCGGCCTACTCGCCGTCGGAGCGGGCGCACGCCCTCGGCTGGTACGGCGTCGCGGGCGGCCTGGGCTCGATCGCGGGCCAGGTGCTCGGCGGCCTGCTGCTGACCGCCGACACGCTGGGGCTCGGCTGGCGGGTCATCTTCCTGATCAACCTGCCCGTCGGCCTGATCGTGGTGCCGCTGGCCATCTGGCTGCTGCCGGAGGTCGAGACCGCCCGGCGGGCCAGGCTCGACGTGCCCGGCGCGGCGGGCCTGGCCGTCGGGCTGGCTCTGGTGCTGGTGCCGCTCGGCCTGGGCAACAGCCTGGGCTGGCCCGTCTGGACGTGGATCAGCATGGGGGCCGCGGTGCCCGTGTTCGTGCTGACCTGGCGGTGGCAGCAGGCGCTCGGGGCGCGCGGCGGGCAACCGGTGCTCGACCTGGCGCTGCTCAAGGTCCACTCCTACCTGGCGGGCGTGGGCTCGATCGTCGCGTTCATGGCGTACTTCGCCTCGTTCATGTTCACGCTGACGCTGCTGCTGCAGGGCGGGCTGGGGCTGACGGCCTTCCAGGCGGGGCTGGCGTTCGCGCCGATGGGGGTGCTGTTCTCGGTCACGTCGATCCTGGGGACACGACTGGTCAGAAGGTACGGGCTGATCGTCGTCGTGATCGGCGGCGTGATCATCGGGCTCGGACTGGCGCTGATGGTGGTCGGGGCCGGGCTGGGCCTGCCGTACATCATGGCCGCGCTCATGCTCGTCGGCACGGGCAACGGGCTGGTCCTGCCGCAGCTCATCGGCGCGGCGCTGGTGGAGGTCGCGCCGCACCAGGCCGGCATCGGGTCGGGCATCCTCAGCACGGCGCAGCAGTTCGCGGGCGCGGGCGGCGTGGCGGTGATCGGCGCGGTCTTCTTCGCGGCGGCGGAAGGGGGGCACCACGTCACTGCCATGCGCTGGGCGGCGGGCATCGACCTGGGGCTCGTCCTCGTCGTGATCGCGTCGGTGGCCTACAACCGCCACCGCGCCGTCGTCACGAAACGGGCAGCGCGGTCCCGTACAAACGCGAGACGCGGATCCTGATCACCAGCCGCCGGTCCTCGACCATCTGCCGCAGGAAGGCGTACGGGTCGTCCATGTGCTGCTGCATGGCGAGGAGTTCCATGCCCACCTCGTCGCCCGGCTCGGCGCTCACCGGCGACAACTCCGCCTGGCCCTCGGCGACGGCGTAGGACCAGAAGTCGTCGCTGGCCACGTAGAGGGCGCAGCGGGGGTCCTTGTGGAGCTGGCGGACCTTGAGCCGGTCGGCGATCGTGGAGATCCGCACCACGAGCTGGTCGGGGTCCCAGGTGTACAGGACGGTGGACAGGTGAGGGTGGCCGCTGCTCTTGTTGGTCGCCAGCGCGCCGAAGCGCTGCCCGGCCAGCAGTTGCGAGAGCTCCTCGTCGCCGAGGGACTGGGGGGCCGGGCCCGCGCCTGGCCCGTACGTTTGCGACATGCATCCTCTCCCTCGTGCAAATCCTGAAATGTCAGCCTATCCCCATGTCACCCGGCCCTGGAGGACCCGATGCGTACGGGTTCGGCGACCCGCCCACCGGTAGGTTACGAGTCATGAATTTTGCTATTACCAGCGGATACGTTGTGCCGATCGACGGCGACCCCATCGACGGCGGCACCGTACTCGTCCAGGACGGGAAGATCACCGCCGTCGGCCGGGACGTGGCCGTGCCCGAGGGGACCCCCGTCGTGGACGCCGCCGGCGGCTGGGTGCTGCCCGGCTTCGTCGAGGCCCACGGACACCTCGGCGTGTACGAGGAGGCCGAGGGCTGGGCCGGTCAGGACACCAACGAGATGACCGACCCGAACGGCGCCCGCCTGCGCGCCCTCGACGCCATCAACCCCGCCGACCTGGCCTTCGCCGACGCGCTGTCCGGCGGCGTGACGACCGCGGTGATCAAGCCGGGCTCCGGCAACCCGATCGGCGGCCAGACGGTCGCGATCAAGTGCTGGGGCAGGTCCGTGGACGAGATGCTGGTCAAGGAGCCGGCCAGCGTCAAGAGCGCGCTCGGCGAGAACCCCAAGCGCGTGTACGGCGACCAGAAGAAGCTGCCGTCCACCCGGCAGGGCGTGGCCGCCGTGATCCGGGACGCGTTCATGAAGGCGCAGGACTACAAGGCCAGGCGGGCGGCGGCGGCCGATGAGGGCAAGCCGTTCGACCGGGACGGCACGCTGGAGATCCTGGTCCGTGTGCTGGACGGCGAGCTGCCCTGGTGCCAGCACACGCACCGGGCCGACGACATCTCCACCGCGCTCAGGCTGGCGGACGAGTTCGGCTACCGCCTGATCATCAACCACGGCACCGACGGCCACCTGCTGGCCGACACCCTGGCCGACCGGGACGTCCCCGTCATCATCGGCCCGCTCTTCACCAGCCGGTCGAAGGTCGAGCTGCGCCGGCGCTCGCTGCGCAACCCGGGCATCCTGGCGCGGGCGGGGGTGCGGCTGGCCATCACCACCGACCATCCCGTCGTGCCGATCCACTTCCTCGTCCACCAGGCCACGCTGGCGGTCAAGGAGGGCCTGGACCCGGCCGAGGCGCTGCGCTCGATCACCCTGAACCCGGCCCGGATCATGGGGATCGACGACCGCGTGGGCGCGCTCCGGCCCGGGCTCGACGGCGACGTCGTGATCTGGTCGGGGGACCCGCTGGACGTCATGAGCCGGGCGCTGCGGGTGTTCGTCTCCGGCCGGGAGGTGTACACCTACGCCGACGGCGAGGCCGTCGTGGCGGATCCGTACTACCGCGAATCAAGTGACCGTTAAGCGGCTGTAGATGCGGGCCGAGCATAGTGGTCGGACCAGCGAAAGGGAGGCACCACGATGCCAGTCCAGCGTCCCAGCAAGGCCCTCTTGATCGGCCTGGTCGTGTCCAGCGCCCTGGCGTTGATCGTGCTGACCGTCATGCTGCTGTCGGGCGGGCCCGTGGGGTTCGGGCTGTCCGCGCTGCTGGGCGTGGCGCCGCTGCCCGTGCTGCTGGCGGCCGTGCTCTCGCTCGACCGGCTGGAGCCCGAGCCGAAGCTGAACCTGGCCTTCGCCTTCGCGTGGGGCGCGGGGGTGGCGATCGTGCTGGGCGTCGCGCTGTCGTTCGTGGGGGAGGCGCTGTTCACCAGGGCCGGGTTCGGCGAGGCGGTCGTCGACGACGTGGGCACCGTCCTGCTGGCCCCCGTGATCGAGGAGGCGCTCAAGGGCTCGGCGCTGCTGCTGCTCCTGCGCAGGCGGCAGGAGATCGACGGGCTGACCGACGGCATCGTGTACGCCTCCATGGCCGGCCTGGGCTTCGCGGCCGTGGAGAACGTCGGCTACTACCTGCTCGCGTACAACGAGGACGGGGCCGGCGGGGCGCTGCAACTGTTCGTGATCAGGGGCCTCATCGACCCGCTCGGCCACCCCATCTACACCTCCATGATCGGCCTCGGTGTCGCCTACGCCCTGACCAGGCGCACCGCGGCCAGGTTCGCCGCGATCCCGCTCGGCTACCTGGGCGCGGTCTTCCTGCACGGCCTCTGGAACGGCTCCGCCACCACGGGCTCCCTGACCTGGGTGGTCGCCGCGTACCTCGTGATCATGGGGGCGCTCATCCTGCTGATCACCGTGACCGTCATCGAACGCCGCCAGCTCGTCACCAGGATGGGCGTCTACCTGCCCGGCTACCAGCAGACCGGGCTGATCACGGAGGCCGACGTCAGGATGCTCAGCACGCTGTCCGGCCGCAAGGCGGCCCGCAAGTGGGCCAGGGGCGCCGGGCTCGGCCGGGCCATGGGCGACTACCAGCAGGCGGCGACCGAGCTGACCATGCTGCACCTGCGGGCCGAGCGCCAGGGCATGGACCCGGTCCGCTTCGCGGTGGAACGCGACGCGCACCTGGGCATGATGGCGAACGCCCGCCGCTGGTGACCCAGACGCTCCCTGGCAAAATGGGGTGAACCCTCGAAGGGAGAGCAGATGAGCTGGGTGGAGATCGGGTCCGAGACTGAGCTACGCGAATTGCTCGGCGAGGTCATGCCGAGGGCGGCGACCAAGGAGCGCGTACGGCTGCACGAGCGCGACCGGGAGTGGCTGGCGGCCTCTCCGTTCTGCCTGATCGCCACGTCGGACGACGCGGGCGCCTGCGACGTCTCGCCCAAGGGCGACCCCGCCGGGTTCGTCCACGTCATCGACGACACCACGATCGCCATCCCGGACCGGCCGGGCAACCGCAGGGCCGACGGATTCCTCAACGTCCTGACGAACCCGCACGTCGGGCTCATCTTCCTGATCCCCGGCCGCAACGAGACCCTACGGATCAACGGCCGGGCCAGGCTCATCCGCGAGGCCCCGTTCTTCGACGAGATGATCGTGAAGGGCCACCGCCCGCACCTCGCGCTCGTGGTGGAGATCGAGCAGATCTTCTTCCACTGCGCCAAGGCGTTCCTGCGCTCCTCGCTGTGGAAGCCGGACAGCTGGGAGCCCGAGGTCCTGCCCTCCCACGCGCGGCTCGTCAAGGACGTGCAGAAAGTGGAGGAAAGCCTCGAACAGCTCGAGAGCTACTACGGCAAGACCTACGCCGAGCGCCTCTACGGCTGACCTCGGAGCCCGCCGCTCGGCCCCGGGCCGGGCGGCGGTGCTTTTCAGGCAGCTTTCAGGCGTTTCAGGCGGCGGAGGTCGGACCGCCCGGGAAACGGAGGACGTTGCGGCCGCTGTAGGCCCGCAGGTCGATCACCTTGGGATCGTCGGGCTGCTTGCGGCGGCCGGCCGAAGGAATCTCGCGGACCTTGTGCCTGGCGATGTGTGGCGGCACCACCACAAGCCTCTTCATCGTGAGCCCCCCGTGATGACTTTGTTATCTAGTTATCTACCGAAGGACCGATAAATCCGGCGTAAAGAGAGCACGTCAGTAGGGGAGTGTGCGGCCCGCCGGGGTCCGCAGGTCCAGCTCCAGAGCCGGCTTCGTGGGCCGCTTGGTCGTCGACTTCGTGACTCTGACACGTTTCATGGCCTCCCCCTTCGGAAGCGCGTGTCCGCGCCGCTGGGCGGCGGCATGACGGGCACCCGCCATGCGCGCCAACCTAACGGGCCACCACCGGCTCTCTCAATGCATTTCTACGAATGTCATGCTCCGGGCGTGAACCGGGCCGTGACAGCGATCCGGTTCCACGCGTTGATCATGGCCAGCGCCACGATGAGCAGTCCCAGCTGCTTCTCGCTGAAGTGCCGCGCGGCCTCCTCCCAGACCGCGTCCGGCACTCCCGCGCCGTCGGCCAGCTTGGTCGCCTCCTCCGCCAGCGCGAGCGCGGCCCGCTCGGCAGGCGTGTAGACGGTCGCCTCCCGCCAGGCGGCCACCGACCAGAGGCGCTCGTCGCTCTCACCGGCCTTCTTCAGGTCGCGGCTGTGCATGTCCACGCAGTAGGCGCAGCCGTTGATCTGGCTGGCGCGCAGCTTGACCAGCTCAAGGGTGGCGGCCGGCACCTCGCTCTCGTGCAGCAGCTTCTCCACGGCCAGGAAGTGGTGGAACGCCTGCGGAACCTGCTCTGCGACGTTGATCCGCTGGGTCATGTGTCTCTCCTCAGTTCGTTTGAAGGAGAGACAGGGTGAGCCGCCCAGTTGTGACAACTTCCGCGAAGAAAGTGGCATCTAACCCGCCATGGAAGCGCTGAGAGCGGGGGATCCCCAGCGCATCGGGGACTACTGGCTGGCGGGACGGCTGGGCTCGGGCGGGCAGGGTGTCGTGTACGACGCCTACGACGCCGGCGGCCGACGGGTCGCGGTCAAGGTGCTGCACGCGAACGGCGACCGCGCGATCCGCGACCGGTTCGCCAAGGAGGCCACGGCGGCGGGGCGGGTGTCGTCGTTCTGCACGGCTCGCGTGCTGGCCACCGATCTGGAGGGGAGCAAGCCGTACCTGGTCTCGGAGTACGTGCCGGGGCCGAGCCTGGGCGCGGCCGTGCGGGACGGGCGCCGGTTCGGCGGCGACGACCTGCACCGGCTGGCCACGGCGGTGGCGACGGCGCTGACCGCGATCCACGACGCCGGGGTCGTGCACCGCGACCTCAAACCGGACAACGTGCTGCTCGGACCCGACGGCCCACGCGTGATCGACTTCGGCATCGCGCGCACGATCGACATGTCGCTCACCAGGACCGGTGAGGTGTCGGGCACGCCGGCGTACATGGCGCCCGAGGTGTTCACGGGGCAGCGGGCGGGCGCCCCGGCCGACGTGTTCGCGTGGGGCGCGGTCATGGTGTTCGCCGCGACCGGGCACGAGCCGTTCGGCGCCGAGAACCTGGGCGGCGTCATGCACCGGGTGCTCTCGCACCGGCCCGACCTGAGCGCGCTGCCCCCGCGGCTGGCCGCGCTGGTCGAAGCCGCCCTCGACAAGGACCCGGCGGCCCGGCCCGCGGCCCGCGACCTGCTGCTCGCGCTGGTCAGCGGGACCGGCTCCGACATCAGGGGGCTGCTGGCCGCGGGCAGCCGGACCGCCCGGGACGTGCACGGTCCCGGCCGCGCCGATCCCGCGCTCGGCACGATCGCGGAGGACGCCTACGAGTCGCTGGCTCCCGAAGAGCGGGAGGTCGCGGCCGAGGTGTTCCTGCGCCTGGTGGCCGTGGACGGGGACGGGCACGAGGAGGGGCGGGCGGCCGGGTACGAGGAGCTGTTCGGCGGGCGGTCCGAGCGCGAGTCGGCGGCGGTCAAGCGGGTGCTGGAGGCGTTCTCGTACGTGATCGCCGACGGGGACGGCTCGGTGGCGCTGTCGCGTCCCGGCCTGCTGCGTGCCTGGCCGAGGCTGCGCATGTGGGTGGACGCCGACCGTGACGGGCTGGCCACGCTGAACACCGTCAACGCCGCGGCCCGCCACTGGGCGGGCAACGGGCGCCGCGACGCCGACGCGTTCCAGGGCAGCCGCCTGGAACAGGCGCTGAGCTGGGCCGCCACCGGGCGCCGCCATGTCACGCTGACCCCGCTCGAACGCGACTTCCTGCGCGCCGGCACCGACCTGACCAGGCGCAGGGCCAGACGCCGGACGCTGACCACGGTCGCGCTGGCCGGGCTGCTGGTGGCGGCGCTGGTGGCCGGCGGGCTGGCGATCCTGCAGCGCCAGGAGACCGCCCGCCAGCGCGACATCCTCGCCGCCAAGGAGGTGGCCGTCGAGGCCGACCGCATGCGTACCGCCGACCCGGCCCTGGCGATGCTGCTCAGCGTGGCGGCCTGGCGGGTCGCACCGGCACAGCAGGAGGCCCGTTCCAGCCTGATCGCCTCACTGCAGCAGCAGGAGACGGCCGTCTTCCGCGAGCCGCCGGTCAAGGGCTCGGCCGAGCGGCTGCTCAGCCGCGACGGCCGCACGCTGGTCAGCGCCAGCGAGGGCGGGGTCAACGTGTACGACGTGCGCACTCGCAGGCTGACGGCGAGCTGGCCCGAGATGAAGGTCGACGGGACGATCACCGGCCCGCCCGCGCTGAGCCGCAGCGGCCGGCTGCTGGCCGAGACCTCCTCGGAGGAGGAACTGGGCGTCTGGGACCTGAAGACCGGCAGGAAGGTGCTCGAACGGCGCATTCCCGCAGGGTACGAGGGCAGCTACACCGCCGTGTTCGGCGAGCACGAGACCACGCTCACGCTGGTGTACGCCCAGCAGGAGATCTATCGCCTGCTCGACGTGTCCACCGGCAGGTGGTTCGGGAAGGGCGTCTTCGAACAGCGCGGCGAGGTGGCGGTGAATGATCCCCTCGTGGACCCCTCGGGCAGGCACCTGCTGCTGCCAGGAGGACGCTTCGACCAGCTCTCGCTGCCGGACTGGCGGGCGGAGCGCCCCTTCCGCGCCTGCGTGACGCATCCCGACCTTGCGGCGTTCAGCCAGGACGGCAGGACACTCGCCTGCGGCAACGGGACCGACGTCGCGCTCGTCGACGTCGCCTCCGGCCGGGCCTTCGGCGAGACGCTGACCTGCGAGGTCTGCGGATCCGAGAGCAAGCTGCGCTTCAGCCCGGACGGCCGCCACCTCGCGGCCTACCGCGGCAGAGACGTGCAGGTCTGGGATCTGCGCACCCGGCGGCCGGTACTCGGCTACCGCGCCGAGGGCGAGCTGACGGACGTCGCCTTCGACCCCGACGGCAGGACGCTGCGGTACATCGTGGACGACGCCGTCGTCAGCCTGGACCTGCGGCCCCGTACGCACAGGACGGCCGTGCCGGGCTCGACCCTCCTCAGCCGGGACGGCCGGTGGGCGGCGATCGAATCGGGCAAGAGGCTCCGGGTCTGGGACGTGCGGGCCGGCAAGGAGACCGGCAGCCTTCCCGTCGACCGGGACGCCGAGGATCCCGAGGAGTTCCACGGAACGCGGCTGGCCGTTTCGGATGACAACAGCACGATCACGCTGTGGGACGTGCGGACCCTGGCGAAGCTCTGGTCGACGCGGGTGTCCAAGGTGGGCGGCACCCCCACGGACGTGCATTTCACCGAGGACGGGCGGCGGCTGGTCATGAACGTCGTGTTCCGACAGAAATCGCTGGCCAAGGAGGTGGTGCTCGACGCCGCCGACGGCCGCCTGCTGAGCTCGATCGACACCGTGTATCACGGCGGGCCGCTGCTGCCGGGCGACACGGCGTACGCGTCGCTGCTCGGGGGCAGGTTCGTCGACCTGCGCACCGGCAAGCCCGTGGGGGCCGGGTTCGGGTCCACGGACGCGATCGAGTTCAGCCGGACCGGGCTCATGGCCGTGAACGAGTCGGCCACCGGGCGGATCGGACTGTGGTCGGTGGACGGGCCGACCCGGCTGAGCCCCGCCCTGCCCCGGGCCGCCGACGAACTCCTCCTGCTGGCCTTCTCACCCGACGGCAGGACCCTGGCCTCCGTCACGGAGAAAGGGGCGCTCCAGCTCTGGGACGTCGAGACCAGGCGGCGGCTCGGCGGGTCCTTCCGGCTGGGGGATGGCCCGGTGTCGCTGGCGTTCGGCACGGACGGGGAGACGTTGTACGCCGGGACCGACGAGGCCCTGCACGCGATCCCCGTGCGGAGCGAGCGGGTCGCGCAGGAGGTGTGCGCGCGGGCCGGGCGTTCGCTATCGGCCGAGGAGTGGGCCCGGTACCTGGGCGGCGTGCCGTACCAGAACGTCTGCCCCTGACGGGACGCCGCCCTCCAGGGGCCTCAGCCCTTGCAGTTGCCCCAGGTCTTGCGGCCGCCCCAGGCCTCGACGCGGTTGTCCGGGTCGCGGGTCCAGCCGGCGTACTTCACGCACTTCCACTTGCCGTCGATGTGGCCGGTCTCGGCGTAGAAGCGGTACTTCTGCACGTCTTCCGCCCGGCCGCCGCCCCTGACCTCCAGGTAGGCGCCGGTGACCGTGCGGGTGCCCGTGTACGCGCTCTTGATGGCGGTCACGCAGTTCTTGCCGCTCCGCTTGTTGTACATCAGGTACACCTGTCCCAGCACCGCGCCCTCGCGGGTCTTCATCGCCCGCTGGCCGTCCTTGACACGATGGAAGCCGGGGCCGCAGACCCGCTCGGGGGTGTAACGGGCCGTGGCCGCGTACGCGGAGGAGGGGGTGGCGACGATCCCGGCCGCGACCAAGGCCGTCGCGATGACCGTTCGGGTGAGCACGAGCTTCCCTTCGGCAGGGGTAATAAGGACAACGTCGATCTTTACTGTGCCTTGACCGAAATATCAAGGGGTTGTGGTAAATGCCGCTTATCGCGGTGTGCGCGGCCTGGGCCGTGTTCTGGGGCTCCTGGTCGGCCCTCCTGCCTGCCATCAAGCTGGAGCTGGGCATCTCGGCGGGAGACCTGGGACTCGCGCTGAGCGCCGTACCCGTGGGGGCCCTGCCCGCGATGGCGCTGACCGGGCGGCTGGTACGGGGGCGCGAGCGGACCGCCCTGCTGGTGACGACGGCGCTGTTCGGGCTCAGCGTGGCCGGGATCGGGCTGGTGGCCACACCCTGGCAGCTCGCGCTGGCGCTGCTGCTCGTGGGGGCGACCAGCGGGGCGCTCGACATCGCCCTGAACCTGGCCACGGGGCGCGCCGAGCGCGAGACCGGCCGCCGCCTCTTCCAGCCCGTCCACGCGTCCTTCCCGGTCGCGGTCATAGCGGCGTCGCCCGCCACTGGCCTGGCCCGATCCCTGGGCCTGAACGTCGGCACGGTCCTCGTGATCATCGCCGTGATCGTGATCGCCACGTCCCTGACGGTGCTGGCGCTGCCCGCGGGCGAGGGAACGGCCGCCTCGTCCGGCGGCCCGGACAAGCGCGCGCTGTGGGGTGCCGCGGTCGTGGTGGGGGCGCTGGCGGCCTGCGTCCTGGTCATCGAGAACTCGGTCGAGCAGTGGTCGGTGCTGCTGCTGGAGGAGCACCGCGGGGCCGCGCCCCTGGTGTCGAGCGCCGCGCCGTCCGTCTACATGGCGGCGCTGACGGCCGGGCGCCTCGTCGTGCAGGCGCTGCCTCGGGTGCCGCTGCGGGCGTTGTACCTGGTGGCGGGGGTAGGTGGCGGCGCGGGCATCGCCCTGGCGGGGCTGGGCGGCACCGTGCTCGCCTCGATGGCGGGCTTCGCGGTGACCGGGCTGGCACTGGGCCCGCTGGTGCCCGCCCTCCTCAGCCGGGCCGCCGCCGACGACCCGAGCGGAACGCTGGTGTGGGGGGTGTCGACGATCTCGTACGCGGGGTTCGTGATCAGCCCGTTGCTCGTCGCGGCTCTGAGCGGATGGCTCGGCCTGCCCTCCGCCCTGGCCCTCCTCGGCCTCCTGGGCCTGCCACTGGTGGCCCGCTTCGCCCGGTCCTGAACGATTTCGAGGGACATTTGGGGAAATTGGTTGGCCTTTGAGGAAGAGAGGCCATAGAACCGGGTATCCCCCCGGCGGAATGGACTGTAGGAGGGATCACCATGGCTGTCTGCGAGACCTGCGGAAATGACTACGACATGGCGTTCGAGGTGCATGCGCAGGGAGCTGTGCACACCTTCGACTGCTTCCAGTGTGCGATCGAGGCGATGGCGCCCATCTGCGAGCACTGTGGCACCAAGGTCATCGGGCATGGGGTGCAGTCGGGGGAGCACTGGTACTGCTGTGCGCATTGTGCGCGCGAGGAAGGCAGCCAGGGCCTCGTCGACCGCATCATGGCCACCACCGGCCGCTGACCCACCCCGCACTCCGGGCGCGGGCGGGTTACGGGAGCAGGGTGCGGATGCGGGTGACGGCCTCCTCAAGAGGGCCCGAGGGGACCGGGGCGGCGAGATCGACGGTGATGTGGCCGTTCTTGGCCTCCCAGACCCCTGCGACCCGCCCCTCGTGAACGACCACGGGGGAGATCCACCCCGCCTGACGGCTCACCTTGGGCTTGAGGGGCGGCGGGATCAGCGGGGCGAGGCCGCGCGGGGCGCCGAGGATGTACTGGTCGAAGCCCGGCAGCAGGTGGACCTCGGCCGACGGGCCGGTGGCGGCGAGGTCGTCGAGGTGCTCGGTCAGGGCCAGCAGGCTCTGGCCGTCGTCGGTCTCCACCTCGGTCAGCTCGGGCGCCAGGTCGCGGAACCATCCCTTCAGCACCGTCTTCTTCGCCACGCCGCCGAACAGCCACGTGTCGAACATCTCCGGCGTCGCCGGCCCGTGCGCCCCCAGGAACGCGCGCGCCACCCGAACGCCGGCCTCCTCGTACGGCGGCAGCGCGGCGGGCCATCCGGCGAGCCAGGTGCGCGGGGAGGTGAAGGTGACCCTGCCGTCGCGGGGCGGGCCGTAGCAGAGCTCGCCCAGCCGGCTCAGCGGCTTGAGCAGCGCGCCCCAGCCGGACGTGAGCGCCTCCCGCAGATGAGCGTCCCCGGTCACCGCCACCACGGCGTCGACGAGCTCCTCCCTGGTCAGCGCCGGCCCGCCCGGTGCCCCGTCGCGCAGGGCGCGGGGGACCGCGTCGATGATCGCCGCGATCTCGTCGGCGGTGACCCCGTGGCCGCGCTGCCAGGAGCCCTTCTCCCAGAAGCGCAACGTGCCCAGGGCCGCGCAGAAGTCGGCCAGCTCGTCGGCGGGGAGGAGGTGGAGGGTGCCGCGCATGATCCACGTCTTGACCAGCGTGCGGTCGCTCCACAGGGCCTGGTCGATCCCGCCCGGGTCGGGCTTGTCGCTCCGGACCGCCACCGCGAGCTGGGCCGAGGAGGCGACCTGTGCCTGGACGCCGCACAGCCGCCGGGCCACCGCCACGGGATCGGGCGCGTCCGGCTCGCTCACGAACTGTCTGCGCAGGCGCCAGGCCAGGATCTGCGGCCAGGTCAGCTTGGTAGTCACGCGTCCACTTCTACACCCGGCCGCCGACACTTCCGAACGGGTCAGCCGGTGAAGCCGATGTCCTCGTAGCGGAGGTCGTAGAAGCCGCGGGCCCCCACGTTGGCCAGCGTCTGGCGGGCGGCGACGTTCTGCGGGCGCTGGTAGAGCGGCAGCACGTTGACCTCCTGCCAGATCAGCGCGTCCGCCTCGTTGGCCGCCGCGCGCGCCCGCACCGGGTCGAGGCTCTGGGCGGCGCGGTTCATGGCCTGGTCGATGGCGGGCGAGCCGGTACGGCCGAAGTTCGCGTTCCAGGTCTTGCCATCGGCGGAATTGGCATAAATCCCGAAACTGCTGGAAACCGGGAAAGGCGTGCCGATGTACGCGAAGGGCGTGATGTCGAAGTTGCCGGGGATGACGTACTTGGTGAAGAAGTCATCGCTCGGCACGGCCTGAATGGTCAGCTTCACGCCGATCTGGGCGAGCATGGTCTGCGCCAACTCCCCCTCCGCCTTGCTGATCTGAACCCCCGACGGCACCACGAACCGCAGCTCCAGCACCTTGCCGTTCTTCTGCCTGAACGAGCCGCTCAGCTTCCACCCGGCCGCGTCCAGGAGCCGCCGCGCCTGACCGGGGTCGTACGCCCCGAGCTTCCCGGCGTTGTCCTGGTAGCCCTCCTGGGTGTTCATGAAGAAGTGGTTGTTCAGCAGGGCGATCGGCCAGTCGAGGCCCTGCAGGTCCGACTGCGCGATGGCCTGGCGGCTGATGCCCAGCTGGACGGCCTGCCGGACGTTGCGGTCCTTGAGCAGCTCGCTGGACCCGTTAAAGGTGAAATGCCGGAAATCGGGGCCAGCCGCCTGCCGCACCTGCGCCCCCGGCGTGCCCTTCGCCCGCGCGTAGTCGGGCGCGGACGGCCCCACGTCGATGAGGTCGAGCTCCCCGTTGCTGAACGCCGAGATCAGCGAGTCCTGCTCCGACGACCGATAGATGATCTTGTCGAGCTTCGCCCGGTTCCCCCACCACGAGTCGTCCCGCACGATCGTGATCGTCTTCGCCGTCTGATCGAACCCCCCGAACCTGAACGGCCCGGCCGTCATCGGGATCTTGTTCAGCCAGGCGTTGTCGAAGGCCTCGGGCGTCCGGTTGGTGGCGGCGGGCAGCAGCGGCCCGAACAGCGCCTGCCAGTCCCCGAACGGCTTGTCGAACGTCACCACCACCTCGAAGTCGTCCTTCCCCCGCGCCACCTTCTCGATGTCCTGGTAGCCGGTGGACGAGGCGATGTGGAAGGCCGGATTGCGCCCGTTCAGCGCGTGCCACTGGGCCTCGTAGTCGGCCCAGGTGATCGGCTTCCCGTCGGACCACTTCGCCTTCGGGTTCAGCTTGTACGTGACCACCTGCTTGGGCCGCTGGTCGGTCACCTCGGCGTCGAGCACGTAGTTGCGGTCGACCGAGATCTCCGCCTTCTCGTCGGAATGGAACGGCGAGGGCAGCAGCGCGTTGCTGACCACGGCGGCCATGGCCAGGTTGCCGTCGACGTGGTTCCTGTTCCACTGCGCGGGGAACTCGTTGATGCCCCAGCGCAGCGTCCCGCCGTCCTTGACCTTGTCGCGCGGCCGCGGGTTGATGTCGTAGGCCTTGATCGTACGTTCGTCACCGCCGCTCTGCCGGCCCGGCCCGCTCCCCGTGCCCTTGCCGCAGCCCGCCAGGCACAGCGAGGCCGTGACAACGGCGGCCACGACAAGACGTGATGCTTTCATCGAGAGATTTCCTCCTGGTCCGAGCGAGGTCTATACGACTTCGCGCCTCTCGGCGTAATGGCAGGCCGCCCCCTGGTCCTCGCCCAACGGACGCACCTCGGGCTCGACGTCCACGCAGAGCCTGCGTTGTTCGTCGGTGAGTTCGCCGCGGAACTTCGGGCACCTGGTGCGGAATCGGCAGCCCGTCGGAGGGTTGGCCGGGCTGGGCAGGTCGCCTTCGAGCAGGATCCGCTCCCGGGCGCGCTCGCGTACCGGATCGGGCAGCGGGATCGCCGACAGCAGGGCCTGCGTGTACGGGTGCGCCGGGGCGTCGAACACGGCGTCCACCTGGCCGATCTCGGCGATCCTGCCGAGATACATCACCGCCACCCGGTCGGCGATGTGCCGCACGACGGCCAGGTCGTGCGCCACGAACAGGTAGGACAGCTCCAGCCGGGCCTTCAGCGAGCCGAGCAGGTTGATCACCCCGGCCTGGATCGACACGTCCAGCGCGGAGACCGGCTCGTCCAGCACCAGCAGCCGGGGCTCCAGGGCCAGTGCCCTTGCGATGCCGATGCGCTGCCGCTGGCCGCCCGAGAAGTCCTGCGGGTAGCGGGCCGCGTGGGAGGCGTCGAGCCCGACCAGGGCGAGCAGCTCGGCGATGCGCCGCCCGGGGCGCCGCAGCCCGTGCGTACGCAGCGGCTCGGCCAGGATGTCGTGCACCGTCATGCGCGGGTCGAGCGAGGCCAGCGGATCCTGGAAGACGACCTGCATGTCGCGCCGGATCGCCTTGCGCTCGGGGCCGCTCAGCCGCGCGGTGTCGCGTCCGAGCACGACGATGCGCCCGCTCTGGGGCGCGGCCAGCTCCAGGATCTGCGTCAGCGTGGTCGTCTTACCGCTGCCCGACTCGCCGACCAGCCCCAGCGTCTCGCCCTGCCGGATGTCGAAGCCGACCCCCGCCACGGCGTGCACCGTGCCCACCCTGCGCTTGAAGATCGCGCCCTTGAGCAGCGGATATTCCTTGACCAGGCCGTGCACCTCGAGCACCGTGCGCTCGCCGCGCTCGCGCCGCCCCGGTTCCACGGGGACGAGGACGGGCTCGCGGGGGCGTACCTCCTGCCAGCGGATGCAGGCCGCCCGGTGTCCCGCCCCCACCTCGAACAGCGGCGGCTCGCCCTCGTCGCAGGCGTCGATCTTCATCGGGCAGCGCGGCGCGAACGGGCACCCCGGCGGCAGCGCCTCGGGGGAGGGCGGGCTGCCCTCGATGGGCGCCAGCGGCTGCCGCGCGCCCCGGTCCACGCGCGGGATCGAGCCGAGCAGGCCCACCGTGTACGGCATCCGCATCCCGTAGTAGATGTCGTCCACGTCGCCGACCTCGACGGGCCGCCCGGCGTACATGACCAGCACCCGGTCGGCGAACCCGGCCACGACGCCCAGATCATGCGTGATCATGATGATCGCCGCGCCGGTCTTCCGCTGCGCCTTCTTCAGCACCTCCAGCACCTGTGCCTGGATGGTGACGTCGAGCGCGGTGGTCGGCTCGTCGCAGATGATCACGTCGGGGTCGTTGGCGATGGCCATCGCGATCACCACGCGCTGCCGCATGCCGCCGGAGAACTCGTGCGGGAAGGCCAGCGCCCGCTCGGCCGGCCGCGGGATGCCCACGAGCTCCAGCAGCTCGACGGCCTTGACCAGGGCCGTCTCCTTGCTCACCCGCTGGTGTACGCGCACCGCCTCGGCGATCTGGTCGCCGACGCGGTAGACGGGGGTGAGCGCCGAGAGCGGGTCCTGGAACACCATCGAGATGGTCTTGCCGCGGAAGGACGTCAGCTCCCGCTCGGGGGCCCCGATCAGCTCCTTGCCGTGCAGCCGTACGGACCCGGTGACGCGCGCTCCCGGCGGCAGCAGCCCCATGACGGCCGCCGAGGTGACCGATTTGCCCGACCCCGACTCGCCGACGATGCCCAGGACCTCGCCGGGCTCCACGTGGTAGCTCACCCCGCGTACGGCCGGCACGCCGCCGAACGACACGTTGAGGTCGGTGACCTCGAGGACCGGGCTCATCGCCGCCTCCTCCGCGAGGCCGAGGGATCGAACGCGTCACGCAGCGCGTCGCCCATGAGGTTGACCGCGAGCACGGTGACCACCAGCAGCCCCGCCACGAACCAGAACGTCCACGGCGCGTAGACCGCCGTCCTGGACCCGTCGGCGATGAGCGTCCCGAACGACACGTCGGGCGGCTGGATGCCGAAGCCGAAGTACGACAGCGAGGTCTCGGTGAGGATCGCGCTGCTGACGTTGAGCGTGGCGTCCACGATCAGCAGCGACGACAGGTTGGGGATCACATGGCGGAAGATGATCCGTACGGGGGACACGCCCATGAAGCGGGCGGCCTGGATGAACTCCCGCTCCTTCAGCGAGATCGTCATCCCCCTGACGATCTTCGAGGTGACCATCCACAGGAACAACGCCAGCATGACCACGAACAGCGGCCACTGCCCGGTCTCGAACAGCGGCGACATGATCGCCAGGATCAGGAAGCCGGGCAGCACGAGCAGCAGGTCGGTCACCCAGTTCAGCGTCCGGTCCGTCCACCCCAGGAAGTAGCCCCCGAACGCGCCCACCACGGCCGACAGCGCCGTGGAGATCAGGGCCGCGAGCAGCCCCACGACCAGCGACTTCTGCATGCCGCGCAGCGTGACCGCGTAGACGTCGGCGCCTGTTTGGAGCGTTCCGAACCAGTGGGTGGCCGACGGCGGCTGCATGAACGCGGTGAAGTCCTTGTCGGTGTAGGTCCACCTGGAGAAGATCGGCCCGGCGAACGCCAGCAGGAACATCGCGGCCAGCACCGCGAACCCGATTCGCCCCTGCGAGGAGCGGAAGAACCGCCCGGCCACCACCCGCAGCCGGGACGGCGCCGTGGCCGCCGTGCCGTCGGTCAGCTCCTCGGCGAGCTCCTCGTCGGAAAGCGTCATCACGCCCGCACCCTCGGGTCGAGCGCCGCGTGCAGCAGGTCGGAGACCAGCGCGGAGCACAGCACGGCGACGGCGGCGAGGAGGGAGATGGCCGCGACGGTGTTGACGTCGTTGCTGAAGATGGAGTTGATCAGTTGCTCCCCCAGCCCGTGCCAGCCGAAGATCTTCTCGGTGAACGTCGCCCCCGTCAGCAGCGCCCCGAACGTGAACGCGAAATAGGTCACGACCGGGATGAGCGCGGTCCGCAGCGCGTGCTTGACGAGCGCCCGGCGCCTGCTCAGCCCCTTGGCCAGGGCGGTGCGGACGAAGTCGGCGCCCTGCACGTCGAGCATCATGTTGCGCTGGTAGCGGCTGAAGACCGCGACGAGCCCCACCGACAGCGAGATCGTCGGCAGGATCAGGTGTTGCAGCCGGTCGACCACGTGCCCCCAGAAGCCGGCCTCCAGCCCGTCGGTGTATTCGCCGCTGACCAGGAACACCGAGCGGCCGAACACGTTCTCGTTGGCCCAGGCGGCGACCAGGATCAGCATGTTGGCCAGCACGACCACCGGCACGGCCAGCACCACGAAGGACAGGGCGGTCGAGATCCGGTCGAACCAGCCGTACTGCCGGACCGCCGCGAAGGCGCCCACCAGCACCCCGAGCAGGCTCCCGAACAGCATCCCCAGCACGACCAGCCGGGCCGTCACACCCATGCGCCGCTTGAGATCCTCATTGACCGGGGCGCCCCCGACGGACTTGCCGAAGTCGCCGCGCATCACCCCGCCCGCCCAGGTGGCGTAGCGCTGCAGCAGCGGCGTCTTGTCGTTGAGGTTGAGCGCCGTGAGCTGCGCGTCCACGACGGCGGGCGGAGGCTTTGGCGTGCGGTCCGCGTAGTTGGAGCGAGGATTCAGAGCCGTGGCAGCCAGAAGGTAGGCGAGACTGGCGGCCACTACGACCAGCACGGCGTAGTTGAGCAGCCTGCGGGCCAGAAACCCCGCCATCGCGCTCCCCCTCCGACGCGCACCGCACGTAGTTATATTGCTACACCATGTGATGGGTCGCGCGCAGGGAACCGCCGAAGATGGTCGGCTCCGGAGATGGTCAGCGTCCGGAAAGCTCGTCCACGGCGGTGCGGACGTCCTCGCTCGTGATCGTCGTCAGGTCGGCGGAGCTGGCGGACCCGCCGCGCGAGGCATGGGCGGCCAGCCGCACGTCGCGGCGCATGGCGGCGCGCTCGAACAGCGACCTGGCGAAGCGGCCGTTGCCGAGCCCGTCGATCAGCCGCTCCTCGCACACCCAGGCGAACACGTCGTCGAGGTCGCGCAGCGCCTCCTCGTCGAAGGTGTCGCCGGCCTTCCCGGCCAGCAGCACCGCGATCTCGGACAGCTCCTGCGGCGAGTAGCTGGGGAAGCCCACGCGCTGGCTGAACCGGCTGGCCAGGCCGGGGTTGGTGGACAGGAACGCGTCCATCTCGCGCTCGTAGCCGGCCAGCACGATGACGAGCCGGTCGCGGTCGTCCTCGGCCCGCTTGAGCAGCGTCTGCACGGCCTCGGCGCCGAACGCGTCGCCGCCCTGGTAGCCGGGGTTGACCAGGCTGTAGGCCTCGTCGATGAAGAGCACGCCGCCCAGGGCCCGGTCGACCAGCTCGTTGGTCTTGATCGCGGTGGCGCCGAGGTGCTGGCCGACCAGGTCGGCGCGGTGCGCCTCGACCACATCGGGCCTGGCCAGCAGGCCGAGCGCGGCGAAGATGCGGCCGATGACCCTGGCGACCGTGGTCTTGCCGGTGCCGGGCGGGCCGACGAACACGAAGTGCCGCATCTGCGGCGGGGTGGGCAGCCCGCGCTCCTGCCGCATGCGCGCCATCTGGAGCTGGGCCGCGATGGCGTGGACCTGCCGCTTGACGGGCGCGAGGCCCGCCATCCTGTCGAGGTCGGCCAGCGCCTCCTCCAGCGTGGGCGTGGCGACGTAGCCGCGGAAGCGCGCGGTCAGCTCCTCGAACGCCTTGGTCACGTCGGGCGCGGTGGTGGTCACCAGGTCCTCGGTGGTCGGGGTGCCGCCCGCGCCCACCACGCGCACGTCGCGGGCCTGCGCGGCGGCCTCGACCAGGCTGCGCGCGAACCTGGCGTTGCCCAGCTCGTCGACCAGGCCGCGCCGGTGCACGTCCTCGAACAGGCCGAGCAGCCCCCGCCTGGTCTCGGCGTCCATCGTGTCGCCCCGGCGCCGCTGGAGCAGCCCGGTGACCTCGACCAGCTCGGCGGGGGAGTAGCCGGGGAAGCGCACCCGGGTGGCGAACCGGCTGGCCAGCCCGGGATTGCTGGACAGGAACGCACCCATCTCCTGCTCGTAGCCGGCCAGGATGATGATCAGCCGCTCGCGGTCGTCCTCGGCGCGCTTGAGCAGCGTCTGCACGGCCTCGGCGCCGAACCGGTCGGGCTGCCCGTCGGAGGAGTTGACCAGCCCGTACGCCTCGTCGATGAAGAGCACGCCGCCCAGCGCCCGGTCGACCAGCTCGTTGGTCTTGATCGCGGTCGCGCCCAGGAACTCGCCCACCAGGTCGGCCCGCTGCGCCTCGACCACGTAGGGGGTCTCCAGCAGGCCGAACGCGTAGAAGATCTTGGCGAGGGCGCGGGCGACGCTGGTCTTGCCGGTGCCGGGCGGGCCGAGGAAGACGAAGTGCCTGGTGGGCCGCTCGGTGGTGTAGCCGGCCTCGGCGCGCAGCCGGGACGCCTCGATGGAGGCGGCGATCGAGCGCACCTGCTCCTTGACGGGGGCCAGGCCGATCATGCTTTCCAGCTCGCTGAGCGCCTCCTCGACGGAGATCTGCGGGAGCCCGCCCTGCCTGTCCTGCGGGGACTCGGGCCTGCCCTCGCGCGCCCTGACGCGTACCTGCTGCTCCTCGGCCGCGGCGCTCTCCGCCTTGACCCTGCGGGCCAGCACGAACCGGTAGACCAGCACCGCGGCGGCCACCGCGTACGCCACCCAGACCGCCACGTTCGCCGAGACGAACGAGAGCGGCACGGCGAGCACGCCGGCGGGGGCGAGCGCCAGCAGCGTGGTCACCCACGGCGCCACCCAGCGGATGAGGTGGGCGCCCGCGGCGGCGGGCAGGGCCAGCGCGACCATCAGGTGCACCGAGCCGGAGCCCGCGGGGAACAGCCCGGAGAAGATCGGCAGCGTCAGCACGACCCAGCCCGCGACCACCAGCACGGTGGCGGCGGCCCGGGGGAAGCGCATGGTCAGCGCGACGAACGCGAGCCCCAGCAGGACGAGGGGGAAGGTGTTGAGCAGATTCCACCCGAGCGCGGCCCCCAGGCCCATGACGGCGACCAGCACCACCACGTAGAGGACCCGGCGCACAGCCGGGGGAATCTGGTAATAACGCAGCCGAACCTTCTCGAACAGATCCCGCGCCGCGACCCGCCCCGCGGCCTGGGCCCTGCCGGACTCCTGCATCACGCCTCCCCGGTCCGCCCCCGGTTATACCGCACCGGACCGACGATTGGGCGCTCCTGACACGCTAGGTGGAGGTCACGAAAGCGGCGATCTGTCGCCCGAGTTCGGCCCCCGCGTCCTCTTGCAGGAAGTGCCCGGCGCCCTTGATGACGGGATGCCGCAGGCCGGACGTGCCCGAGATCGACTTGAGCAGAATGGGCGCCATGCCCCCGGTGATCGGATCTCCGTCGGAGAACGCCACGAGGAAAGGCCGCTCGAGTGTCGTGAGAACCTGCCAGGCAGCGCGGTTGGCGGGCGCGGCCGGGTCGTCGGGGGTGATCGGGACGAGGCTCGGCATGACGCGAGGGCCCGCTTTGTACGACTCGTCGGGGAACGGCGCGTCGTAGGCCGCCCGGACCTCCTCGGGCAACTCCGTCCTGCAGCCGGCCTGGACGAGCCGGGCGATGTCCAGCACCGGGGCCTTGAGCACGGCGTTCCTGAACTGGTGCCACACCTCGGGCATGGGAATGTCACCCGTCGGCAAGCCCGTGTTGGCGGCCACGATCCTGGCGACGCTCTCGGGGTGCTCGGCGGCGATCCGCAGCCCGATCAGGCCGCCCCAGTCCTGGCCGACGACGGTGACGCGGCTCAGCCCGAGCGCCTCGAACAGTAGGGCGCGGGTCCACTCGACGTGCCTGGCGTAGGTGTGCTCGGCCTGGTCGGCGGGCTTGTCCGAGCGGCCGAAGCCGACGAGGTCCACCGCTATCGCGCGCAGCCCGGCCGCGGCCAGCTCGGGCATGACGTGCCGGTAGAGGAACGACCAGCTCGGCTCGCCGTGCAGGAGCACGACGGGCTCGCCATCGGCGGGGCCCGTCTCGACGTACGCCATCCGCAGGCCGTCGGGGACGTCGGCGTAGCGGGGCTCGTAGGGGAAGTCGGGCAGGTCGGCGAAGCGCTCTTCTGGCGTGCGCAGGATACGCATAGAACAAGATTCTAGCTAGCGGCGCTGGTGCCGCCCAGGGAATTCGCCGACGAGCACTTGTTTGGGGGTGACGCGCAGGACGTCGGAGTCGGGCTGGGCGATCCCGCGTACCTCCACCCAGAACCGCCGCTGCAGCGGGTCCGCCGCGAACACCGCCACCCTGGGGTCGGCCGCGATGGCGTCCCACGCCGCCAGCTCCGTGATCACCCGGAGCTCGCCCGACGAGGTGACGGTCGCCACCGCGCCGGCGACCCGGGGACCGAGGGCGTCGCCGTAGGAAAGGACGATGCTGCGGGCGTACGAGAAGGTCTGGCGCACCTCCGGGTCCAGCGTGACGGACGGCTCATCGCCCACGGGCAGGTCGCACATGATCAGGGAGGTCCGCCACGGGCCCGGTCCGCCCCGCCACCAGGCCCGCGCCGCCCGCGCCCCGAACACGGCCATCGCCGCCGCGAGCGCGCCCAGCCCGGCCCGCCACGCCCACGTCGCCGCCGGCTCGGCCCGCCAGGTCTCCAGCAGCCCGCCCGCCGCGCAGGAGACCGCGGCCAGGACGACGAGCGCGGTCGCGGCAGGCAGCCACCGGTCGCCGCGGTGACGGGCGCGCAGGTAGCCGCGCACCATCGGGTACGGCACCGCCAGGGCGGCGACGGCGGCCCTGGGCTCCACCGCGAGCGCCCCGCCCACCAGCGGGACCAGCACGGACCAGGTCCTGCCGAGCAGGATCCAGAGCAGGACGCCGGCGTTCCTGCGGGCGGTGCGGTCGATCTGCGCCGCGTGGACGTGTTCCCGGGCTTCCCGGGCGCGCGTGGTCTCGGCCAGCGCCAGGAGCGGGCGGCCGCGCCACGTCTCGGCCAGGGCCCGTACGGCCGCCAAAGCGGGCCACCCCAGCACCACGATGCCCGCCAGCCCTGCCCAGACCGGGTCGAGCGCGGACGGAACGGACGGCACCGCCCCCAGCAGCAGCCAGGCGGCGAACGCGACCACCGACACGGCCGCCGACACCACCGCCGCGCCGAGCCAGGGATCCCGGCAGAGCATCGCGGGCACGTACGACCACAGGCCCACCCGCCGCGCCTGCCTGACCGTGAGCGGCGCCAGGAGCACCAGCACGGCGAAACCGCCGAGCTGGGTGTCCCGGTCGAGGAGGAGCGCGGCCCCGGCGATCGCGAGCGTGGCGAGCGCGACCAGCAGGCGGGCCTGGCGGGACCAGACCTCGAGCGCCCGCCTGATCCGGCCCGTCTCGCGCGGATCGACCGGCCAGGCGGGATCGTGGTGCGGGCGGGGGCGGTCCCAGCGCAGCAGGGACAGGCCGAGGTTCATGCGGGCCTGGGGGTTCGCGGGGTCGACGGCGAGCGCGGCCCGGTACGACCGCTCGGCGCCGGTGTGGTCGCCGCCCAGCAGCGCCAGGTCGCCCAGCATGACCTCGGGGTCGGGCCGCTCCGGCGCGAACTTCCCGGCCAGCGTGGCGTGCTCCACCGCCTCCCGCCGGCGGCCGGGGGAGCGGCGCAGGATCGCGGCCAGGCGCAGGCGGGCCGGCCAGGAGCCGCGGGCCAGCTCCACGGCATGCTCGGCGGCGGGCAGCGCGTCGGCGTCGCGGCCCAGCCGTTCGTGGGCGAGGCTGATGAGCCGGTACGCCCATTCCGCGCCCGGATCCAGGTCGGCCGCTCGGCGGGCGGCGTCGAGCGCGGACTCGGGGCGGCCGGCGTTCAGCCTGGTCAGGGCCTCGTCACACCATTCACGTGAGGATCGGTCGGAAATATCGCCTTTTCTGTCACTTTCGTCGCGCCCCACGGTCTCCATGATCGGGTCGAGGACGAACCCTGGATAGATGCCGACATATGGCTGTATCTCTCTAGAGAGGTAACGGGGCATCTGTGGATCAGTCGATACTGCTATGACAAGTGCTGGACATGCCCTAAGCTGCGACGCAAGCCGGAGTGCGAGGAGTCGAGGCGGAGGAGCTCGAGAAGGAGCGAGCGTCGAGCCGGGCTCTCGCCGCCGACCAAAGAGCACGTGCGGGCCCTGTCAACGGATCGGCCTGCAAGGAGGCCCATGACCGTCATACAGGCCGCACCCCTCGTACGGACTGCCGATCGGGAGCACGGGGACCGCCGCTGGTCCATCCTCGTGCTGCTCTGCGTGAGCCTGCTGCTGATCACCGTCGACGCGACCGTCCTGCACATCGCGGTGCCCGCGCTCACTGCCGCGCTGGAGCCGTCCGCGGTGCAACTGCTGTGGATCATCGACATCTATTCGCTGGTGGTCGCGCCGCTGCTGATCATGTTCGGCACGCTCGGCGACCGGTACGGGCGCAAACGGCTGGTGCTGTGCGGCTACCTACTGTTCGGCCTGGCCTCGGCCGGGGCCGCGTTCGCCCCGACGCCGCTGACCCTGATCCTGGCCAGGGCGCTGCTCGGCATCGGCGGCGCGATGATCATGCCGGCCACGCTGTCCCTGATCCGCCAGATCTTCACCGACAGGCGCGAGCGCGCCATCGCGCTGGGCGTCTGGAGCGCGGTGGCGGCGGCCGGCGCGGCCGTCGGCCCGCTCATCGGCGGCGTGCTCGTCGGCATCTGGTGGGGCGCCGTCTTCCTGATCAACGTGCCGATCCTGCTGGCGCTGATCCCCGCCGCCGTCCGCCTGCTGCCGGACTCGCCGGGGCGCAAGGACAGGGGATGGGACGGCGCGAGCGCGGTGCTGTCGGTGCTCGGCATCCTGGCGCTGGCGTTCGGGCTGAAGGAGGCGGGCTCGGGCAGCCTGATGCCGCTGTGGGCGTCGGTGCTGGTGTTCCTGGCCGGGCTGGGGCTGCTCTTCCTGTTCGTACGCCGCCAGACGCGCCTGCGCCACCCGCTGCTGGAGGTCGGGCTGTTCCGGCGGCGCGAGTTCACGACCGGGGTGGCCGGTGTGCTGCTCGGCGTGTTCGCGCTGGTGGGCCTGCAGCTCATGCTCGCGCAATACCTGCAGCTCGTGCTCGGCGACAGCCCGCTGCGCGCGGCGATCCGGATGTTGCCGCTGGTGATCTCGGCCATCTCCGGCGGGCTCGCCGCCGCCCACATCCTGCCGCGCATCGGCATGCGGACCACGATGAGCGGCGGGCTCGGGCTCGTCGCGCTCTCCCTGACCCCCACGCTCTCCTGGGGCGTCGAGGGTCATCCCGTGATGCTGGCGTTCTGCTTCGTGGGCATCGGGTTCGGGGTCCAGGTCGCGCTGCTGGCCGCCTCCGACACGATCATGTCCGCGGCGTCGGAGTCCCAGGCGGGCGGGGCCGCGGCCATCGAGGAGACCGCGTACGAACTGGGCGCCGGCCTGGGAGTGGCCGTGCTCGGCACGATCACCGCCGTCGTGTACGCCCCCGGCCTGCACTCCGTGCCCGGCGTGTCCGCCAGCGGCATGGACAAGGCCAGGCAGTCGCTCGCGGGCGCGGCGCACGTCGCGCACGAGGTGGGCGGCAGCGCGGGCGGCGCCCTGCTCGACGCGGCCCGATGGGCCTTCGTGAACGCCCTGCACACGACCGTGGTCGTGAGCGTCGTCCTGCTCAGCCTGACCGCCGTCGCGGTGGCCACGCTGCTCAGCCGTGATTGAGGTGTGCCATGTCCCGTTTAGGGCAGACAACTACCGTGAAACAGGCCCTCCGTGATCTTGCTGCTTTAGTCGCCCGCGTCGGCGTGGGCGGCATCTTCTTCGCGAACGGCTGGACCAAGCTGGAAGACGGGCTGAAGGCCACCGGGGCGAAGTTTCTCGCGCAGGGCGCCCCCGCACCCGGCGCCTGGGCCACGGTGACCATGCTCACCGAGCTCATCGGCGGCGCGCTGCTGATCGCGGGCCTGGCCGTCTCGGTCACGGGCCTGATCCTCTTCGCCGAGGCGCTGGGGGTCTTCGTGGTGGCCCCGCCGCTCAACCCCATCAGCCTGAACGAGCTCATCCTCCTGGGCGCCGCCTCGCTCCTGCTCGCCGTGGTGGGCGCGGGACGGGTGTCGGTGGACCACATGGTGGTGATCAGGCGGAGGGAGTCGGAGGCGGCGAACGAGTTCGCGGCCGACACGGAGGCGGACCGCGTCATCGCCTCGCTCCGGGGACCCGACCAATCACCGGCTCCGGAGCCGGAGGCGCAGGACGAGCCCAAGGACACCGCCGCCACGGAGGACACGGCGCCCCATCCGCGGCCGCGCGCCAAGAGCGGGGAGACGAGCCGCACGCAGGACCCCGCACCGGCCCCGGGCGACACCCTGGTCGCCGGCCGCAAGAAACCCACCGCCCGCACCCGCCGCCCACCCTCCGACTGACCCATCCCGCCGTCCCGCGCTTGTGCCGCGCCGATGACTCCACGGTCAGCTCCCGCTTACGAGCCGCCCACCGATCAGCGACATGCGCCAGCCCGTCACGGCACCGCACCGCGAGATCCTTCGAGGCCAGCGCCCCCAGATGCGTCCCGACCAGCCGCAGCACCGTCTCGTCCTGGTCGGTCAGTCCCTTGAGGCGGTCGCGAATCGCTACCCCGGACGGACTGGAGGCGACGTACGGCGCGGCGATCGGCCCGGTGACCACCAGTCGCGGTAAGAGCGCGGCGGTGGCCGCCCCGGCCGCGGCGCGGGCCCGGCTATTCTGGCGGCAGGGCGGAGCGAGGGGCGTGGATGGCGGCCAGGTCCGGCAGGGCGCGCGCGACGGTGCGTGACGTCGCGGCGGAGACGGGGCTGTCCATCGCCACGGTCTCCCGCGTGCTCAACGGCCAGTCCAACGTCGCCCCGCACACCCGGGAGCTGGTGCTGCGCGCCGTCGGGCGCCTCGGTGATCAGGCGCCTCGGCCGCGCACGGTCCACGACCCGTCGGCCGGCGCCGTGTACGTGCGCTGCCCGTACGTGCTGACCGACTATTTCGGGCTCATCGTCTCCTCGGTGGGGGAGACCATCGAGCTGCACGGCAGGCAGATGATCCTCGGCGCGGGCGAGGCCGCCCAGGACGCCCCGGTGCTCGCCGGGCTGCCCGGCAGGCAGGGCGTGGCCGGCGCGATCCTCGTCCTGCCCCCGGAGCCGGGCGACGAGCTGGTACGCCTGCGCGACAGCGGCTTCCCCTTCGTGGTGATCGACCCGCGGACCCCGCCCCCCAAGGACATCGCGGCGGTGTCGGCCGCTCACTTCGCGGGCGGGCGCAAGCTGATGGCGCACGTGGTCGGGCTGGGCCACCGCCGGGTCGGGATCATCGGCGGGCCGGTGGAGTGGCTGCCGAGCGAGGCCAGGCTGGCGGGTTACACGGCCTCGCTGGCGGACGCCGGGGTGCTGCCCGAGCCCGAGCTGCTGCGCAGCGTGCCGGAGCCGAGCACCGAGTACGGCTACCTGGCGGCCTGCGAGCTGCTCGACCTGCCGGAGCGGCCGACGGCCCTGGTGGCGTTCAACGACAAGATGGCCGTCGGAGCGCTGTGGGCGGCGGCCGAGCGCGGGCTGAGCGTCCCAGGCGACCTGTCGGTGGCGGGCTTCGACGACATCGACGTCAGCAGGGCCACCTCGCCCGCCCTCACCACGGTGCGCCAGCCCCTGCAGGAGATGGGCCGGATGGCGGTCACGCTGCTGATGCGGCTGCTGAGCCGCCACACGGTGGAGGCGCTGCACGTCTCGCTCGAGACCGAGCTGATCGTCCGCGGCTCCACCGGCCCCGCCTGATCGTTTCATTTGTTTCATAGCCACAAATGGGCCTTGACGCTGCCCATGACCCGTGGTCACCTAAAAGAAAGTTTCTTTATTGTTTCATTTGTTACATCGGCATCACCCCCGCCCGGAAGGGAAACAACGCCGTGTCCCGAATACTCACGCTCGTCTGCGCGGCCGTGCTGGCGCTGGCCGTGCCCGTCCCGGCGTACGCCGCCGGTGAGACCGTGAACGTCTGGCTCACCACCACCTCGGACGCCGGAGGCCGGAACGTCACCCGCGGCCTCGCGCAACAGACCCCGATCGCCTTCGGCTCCGCCGGCGGCAGCGCCAACCAGACGATCACCGTCAACGAGGGCGCCACGTACCAGCAGTTCGAGGGCGGCGGCGCGTCGATCACCGACACGACCGCGTACCTGCTGCGCGGCGGCCCCGTCAGCGCGGCCACGCGGGACGCGACCATGCGCAAGCTGTTCTCGCCCACGGACGGGATCGGCCTGTCGTTCGTCCGCAACCCGATCGGCGCCTCCGACCTGTCGCGCCCCGGCATGGTCTCGCTCGACGACACCTGCTGCGACCTCAACGACTTCGGCGCCAACGGCTACGACACCAACGTCCGCCTGCTCACCGTCCAGGCCAAGCAGCTCAACCCGGAGCTGCGGGTCAAGGGCGTGCCGTGGAGCGCGCCCGGCTGGATGAAGGACAACGGCCGGATGGACCAGATGGGCTGGCTGAAGTCGCAGTACTACGCCATGTACGCCCAGTACTTCGTCAAGTACGTCCAGAGCTACCAGGCCGCCGGGGTCCCGGTGAACTACATCTCCGTCCAGAACGAGCCCAACTGCTGCCAGGCGTCCAACCCGACCGCCATGAACTACCCCGGCATGAACTGGAACTCCTCCGGCCTCATCGAGCTGACCAAGAACTTCGTGTACCCGGCCTTCCGGGCGGCCGGCATCACCACGAAGGTGCTCGTACACGACTGGAACTACGGCGACTACGGCCAGATCGGCGGCCCCATCCTGGCCGACGCGGCGCTGCGGAACGACCCGCTGTTCGGCGGCATCGCCTGGCACGGCTACTTCGGCGACCCGGCGGTCGGCTCGCAGGTGCACGACCAGTACCCGTCGGTGCCCCAGTTCAGCACCGAGCACTCCGGCGGCACCTGGATCGGCAACCAGCACAACGAGGACATGGCCGACATCGTGAACTACACCCGCAACTGGAGCCGCAGCCTGGTCAAGTGGAGCCTGGCGCTCAACCAGCAGATGGGCCCGCACAACGGCGGCTGCGACACCTGCACCGGCCTGATCACGGTCCAGGAGGGCGGCTCGCGCGCCGGCCAGGTGGACTACACGATTGAGTACTACACGACCGGCCACCTCACCAAGTTCGTCAGACCTGGGGCGTACCGGATCGACTCGACCGCCAACTCCACGGTGCAGAACGTCGCCTGGCGCAACCCCGACGGCTCCAAGGCCCTGATCGCCCACAACGGCGGCACCTCGGCCCAGTCGGTCAGGGTCAACTGGGGCAACCAGTCGTTCGTGTACACGCTGCCCGCCCGTACCACCGCGACCTTCACCTGGTCGGGCACGCCGGGCGGCAACCCGGCCGGCACGATCACCGGCCTGGCCGGCAAGTGCGTCGACGTGGCCGGCGGCAGCAGCGCGGACGGCGCGGCCGTGCAGCTCTACACCTGCAACGGCACCGCCGCCCAGCAGTGGACCCGCCCGGGCGACGGCACGCTGCGCGCGCTCGGCAAGTGCCTCGACGTGGTCGACCGCGGCACCGCCGACGGCAGCAAGCTCCAGCTCTGGTCGTGTTCGGGCGGCGCCAACCAGCAGTGGACCTACACCTCGGGCCGCGACCTGGTGAACCCCGCCGCGAACAAGTGCGCCGACGTCACCGGCAACTCCAGCGCCGACGGCACCCGGCTGCAGATCTGGACCTGCACGGGCGCCGCCAACCAGAAGTGGACGCTGTCGTGATCACATGCCGGCGGTGAGTCGGGCGACCACCCGCATCTTGTTCATCGCGTCCAGCGCGGCCACCTTGTACGACTCGGCCAGCGTCGGATAGTTGAACACGGCGTTGACCAGGTAGTCGATCGTCCCGCCGCACCCCATGACCGTCTGACCGATGTGCACGAGCTCCGTCGCCCCCGTGCCGAACACGTGGACGCCGAGCAGCCGCCGGTCCTCGGGGGAGACGAGGAGCTTGAGCATCCCGTACGAGTCGCCGATGATCTGCCCCCTGGCCAGCTCCCGGTACCGCGAGATGCCCACCTCGAACGGCACCTTGTCCCGGGTCAGCTCGTCCTCCGACCGGCCGACGAAGCTGATCTCGGGAATGGTGTAGATCCCGATGGGCGGCAGCTCGCGGGCGTCCTCGACCGGCTCCCCGCACGCGTGCTGCGCGGCCACCCGCCCCTGCTCCATGGAGGTGGCCGCCAGCGCGGGGAAGCCGATCACGTCGCCCACGGCGTAGATGTGCGACACCTCGGTGGCGTAGTTGGAGTCCACCGAGATGCGGCCGCGGGCGTCGGCGGCCAGGCCGGCGGCCTCCAGGCACAGCTCGGCGGTCTTGCCCTGGCGCCCCGCCGAGTACATGACGCAGTCGGCGGGGATCTTCTTGCCGCTCTCCAGCAGGGTCAGCGCCCCGCCGGGGCGGCGCTCGACGGCGGCCACGTTCTCCCCGAAGCGGAACGTCACGGCCAGGTCGCGCAGGTGGTACTTCAGCGCCTCGACGATCTCCAGGTCGCAGAACTCCAGCATGCGCTCGCGCCGCTCGATCACCGTCACCTTGGTGCCGAGGGCGGCGAACATGGAGGCGTACTCGATGCCGATGACCCCGGCCCCCACCACGACCAGGGTCTCGGGGATCCGGTCGAGGTGCAGGATCGCGTCGGAGTCGATGATCGTCCTGTCGTCGAACTCGACGCTGTCGGGACGGGCGGGCGAGGTGCCGGTGGCGATCACGACCTTCTCGGCGGTGATCTTCGTCTCCTCGGACTTGCCCTCCTCGTGCGTGATCCCGATCGTGTGCGCGTCCAGGAACCGGCCGGTGCCCTGCAGCACCGTCACGTGGTTGCGGGCGAGCTGGCTGCGGATCACCTGGATCTCGCGGCCGATCACGTGCTGGGTGCGCATCCCGAGGTCGGTGACCGTGATCTCGTCCTTGACGCGGTAGCTGGCGCCGTACAGCTCCCGCTGGTTGAGCCCTGTGAGATAGAGGACGGCCTCCCTGAGGGTTTTGGAGGGGATCGTCCCCGTGTTGATGCACACGCCGCCGAGCATGTGCCGTTTCTCGACCACGGCGACACGCTTGCCGAGCTTCGCCGCCGCGATCGCGGCCTTCTGTCCACCTGGCCCGGAACCCAGGACCACAACATCAAAGTCCGCCACACCGTCCAGTCTGCTGGTGGCGTGTTAACGGGAAAAGACCTGTCTGCGAGACTCCGAATTATGTTGCGCCCTTTCACCGAGGTTGACGTCTTCACCACCACCCCGTACCACGGGAACGCGCTCGCGGTCGTGCTCGACGGTCAGGGGCTGACGACCGAGGAGATGCAGCGGTTCGCCACCTGGACGAACCTGGCCGAGACCACCTTCCTGCTGCCGCCGACCACACCCGAGGCCGACTACCGGGTGCGGATCTTCACCGCGTCCGTGGAGCTGCCCTTCGCCGGGCACCCGACCCTCGGCACCTGCCACGCCTGGCTGGAGGCCGGGGGAGTGCCGCGCCAGGAGGGAGAGATCGTCCAGGAGTGCGCGGCCGGGCTGGTACGGGTACGCGGGACCGGCGACGGACTGGCCTTCCACGCGCCGCCCCTCGTGCGGTCGGGTCCCGTGGAGGAGCCGCTGGCCGGGCGGATCGCCGAGTCCCTCGGGATCGGGCGGGCCGACATCGTGGACATGGAGTGGGCCGACAACGGCCCCGGCTGGATCGCGGTGCTGCTCGCGGACGCCGAGTCCGTGCTCGCGCTGCGCCCCGGCCTCGTCCCCAACTACGTGGGCGTGGCGGGCCCCTACCCCGAAGGGGGGCCGTACGACTTCGAGGTCCGGGCGTTCACGCACGCGCACGGCTCCACCATCGAGGACCCGGTGACGGGCAGCCTCAACGCCTCCATGGCCCAGTGGCTGCTGCGCTCGGGCCGGGCCAAGGCCCCGTACGTGGCCAGACAGGGCACGGTGCTGGGCTTCTCCGGCCGGGTGCACATCTCCACCGACGCCGAGGGGGACGTGTGGGTGGGCGGCTCAGTGCTGACCTGCGTCACCGGGCAGGTCGAACTGTGAACCGCACCTCGTCGCCCGGCCGCAGCTGGGCGGCGACCGGCAGGTCCGCCTCGCGTACGACGCCGATCATCGGATAGCCGCCCGTCGGCGGGTGGTCGGCGAGGAAGACGATCGGCTGCCCGCTCGGCGGCACCTGGATCGCCCCGGTGACCATCCCCTCGCTCGGCAGCTCCCCCTCCTTGGCCCTGACCAGCTCGGCGCCGCTCAGCCGTACCCCGACGCGGTTGCTGTCCTGGCTCACCGAGTACGGCCGCGCGCACAACTCGGCCAGCGCGTCCGGCACGAACCAGTCGTCCCGCGGCCCCGGCGTCACCCGCAGCACGGCGGGCCGGGGCCCGGGCGGCGGCGCCAGGTCGACGGAGATCACGCCTTCGGGCCGCCCGACGGGCAGCAGCGTGCCCGCCCGCAGCGGCTCCGGGCCCAGCCCGGACAGCGAGTCGGTGGAGCGGCTGCCGAGCACCGGCTCCACTGCGATCCCGCCGCGCACGGCCACATAGGTGCGCAGCCCCCACTCCGGCATGCCCAGCCGCAGCTCCGTGCCCTTCGCGACCCAGTACGGCGCCCCCATCCCCGCCGCGCTGTCCACGGGCGCGCCCGCCAGCGCCACCCAGGCCCCGTCATGGAACAGCAGCCGCGCCATGCCGAACGTCAGCTCGATCCCCGCCAGCCCCTCCGGGTTGCCCACGAGCCTGTTGGCCAGCCGCAGGCTCGGCGCGTCGGCCGCCCCCGAGCGGGGGACCCCCAGGTGGGCGAGGCCCGGCCGCCCCAGATCCTGGACGGTCGCGTACGGCCCCGCCGCCATCACCTCGATCATGTGGGTTGAAATCGTACGCGCATGCCCGGCCTGAAGAGCGACGGCGGGTCGGCCGTCACGTCCCACACCCGCACGGAGGTGCGCCCGATCAGCCGCCACCCGCCCGGCGAGGCGCTCGGATAGACCGCCGAGTACGGCCCCGCCACCGCCACCGACCCGGCCGGCACCGACGTGCGCGGCGTGTCGAGCCTGGGCGTCTCCAGCACCGGATCCAGCCCCGTGAGATAGGCGAACCCCGGGGCGAACCCCAGCCAGCCCACCACCAGCTCCCGCCCCGAGTGCCGGGAGACCACCTCGTCCACCGGGATCCCGGCCAGTGCCGCCACGGAATCGAGATCCGCCCCGTCATAGACGACGGGAATCGTCACGACCTCCCCCTCGGCCGCCCGCGCACCGGCCCTGTCCCGCTCGCGGCCGACGATGTCCGCGAGAAGCGCCCGCAGCCGCGCCTGATCCGCCCCAGGAGCCACCACGAGCACCGTCTCCGGCCCCGGCACGATCTCCACCACCCCGGCCGGCAGATCGGCCCGCAGCGCCGCGTCCAGCCGGTGAGACAGCTCCAGCGAGCCGGTCTCCACGAGCAGCCCGTGCTCCCCGGCCGCCCGGATCACGCGAACGCCTGCAGGACCACTCCGGCCGCCAGCAACGCGTCCCGCACCCCCTGCGCCAGCCGGACGGCGTCGGGCGTGTCCCCGTGCACGCAGATGGAACGTGCCGAAACCGGGACAGAACTACCGTCGATGGCCGTCACGGAGCCTTGCACGGCCATCCGGCACGCTCGGTCGGCCACCGCGGCGGGGTCGTGGATGACCGCGCCCGGCTCCCTGCGCGACACCAGCCTCCCCTCGGGGGTGTACGCGCGGTCGGCGAACGCCTCGTTCACGGTCGGGACGCCCGCGGCGGCCGCCACCGCGTGCACCGCCGAGCCGGGCAGCGTGAGCACCGGCAGCGAGGGGTCGTAGTCGGCCACCGCGTCGATCACCGCCGCCGCCTGCACCTCGTCCCGGCAGATCCGGTTGTAGAGCGCGCCGTGCGGCTTGATGTACGAGACCCGGCCGCCCATGGCCTTGGCGATGCCGTCCACGGCCGCGAGCTGGTACAGCACCTCGGCGCACAGCTCCTCCGGCTCGGTGTCCATCTCCCTGCGCCCGAAGTGGGCCAGGTCGCGGTAGGACACCTGCGCGCCGATCGTCACCCCGCGGTCGACGGCCGCCGCGCACGTGCGTCTGATCGTCACGGGGTCGCCCGCGTGGAAACCGCAGGCCACATTGGCGCTCGTGACGATGTCGAGCAGAGCGAGGTCGTCGCCCAGCCGCCAGACGCCGAACCCTTCACCCAGGTCGGCGTTGAGGTCGATCACCATGGCAGTAGAGGCTATCTCGGCGCCTATCTCGGTGCGACGAACAACGTCTGGATCGCCGTGCCGACTTCACCCGTCCCGTCGAACAGGGTGGACCGGGTCAGGCCCCTGCCGGACGGGCCGACGACCGTGGCGGCGTCCATGCAGATCCATTCGCCCTCGGGGGCGCGGAACAGCGAGATGGTCAGGTCCACGTTCACGAACACGTGCGTGTCGAAGCCGAGGGCGGCGCTGACGCCGTTGCCGCTGTCGGCGAAGGCGGCCAGGCGCTCCATCGGGGTGAACTCCTCGCCCTCGACCAGCGGGACCGTGAACCTGCCCCAGACCGTGGCGGGGCCGGGCCGCGTGGGGCCGCCTTCGGCGAAACGCCAGTCGAGCGCGCGGCCGTACCCGAATCCCGAGCCGAGCCACGAGCCGGCGACCTCCTCCGAGGGCGGCGGGACCGGCCCCGGCGGCCCGGGGACCGGCGAGGCGGGCGTGTCGGCCGTACGGATGCGCCAGGCGCTCGCCCTGGCGTACTCGCGGCCGCCGGACGACACGCTCGCCGACAGGCACTGCACGCGCTTGCCGTCGCGGGTCACGTCGGTGGTGATCTCCAGCTCGGCCACGGGCACCGGGGCGAACACGTCCACCACGAGCTTGGACAGTTCCAGGCCCGGGCGCGGCGCGGTCTGGGCCAGCTCGTGGACGATCAGGGCGGTGACCGGGCCCATGTGCTGGGTACGCGGGTCCCACGGGCCCTGCGTGTGCTCGGAGGCCCGGTAACGCCCTTCGGTCAAGCGGGTGTACATCGCCATAGAAGAAAATTCTACGGCGATCCACGCCCGGCGGCCCGTCGCGGGGACCGTTCCTAGAACTCGTCCGGGATGTCGGCGATGTCGTCCAGCGCCGCCGCCAACTCGTCGGGGTCGCCGCCGATCCGCTCGGCGATCTCGATCAGCACGTGGAGCACGTCGTGGCGGTCGTGGCCGAGGTCGAGCAGGCGCTGCGCGGCCTCCCACAGCTGCGGCGGGTCGCCCTCCCACAGCCGGGTGGCGATCTCCTCGTGCCAGGCCAGGTGCTCCTGGTCGATCGCGTCGCCGTGGTCGATCTCGAGCAGCGTGCGCCGGTCCGCCTGGTCGGCGGGGTTGAGCTTGTCGAGCTCGATCCCGTTGTGCACACCCTGCAGGTACGGGAACGCGAAGACCCGCCTGGCCAGCGCCGACAGGTCGCCGTCCGGCAGCAGCCGCTCCAGCAGCGGCCGGTCGAGCCCGAAGGACGTCGGGTCCCGGTAGGCCTCGGGGAACTTGCCGATCGCCTCCCACACCGCGTCCAGCGTGGCCTTGAGCCCCTGCTCCGGCAGGCCCGTGCGGTGGGCGGCGAAGCGCACCCACGCCGACAGCACGTGCGGCATCGCCTCCTGCTCGGCCACGCTCAGCATCACCTTGCGCGGCAGCCAGTCGAGCAGGAACGTTTCACATTTGGTCGGGCTGACCCGCAGCGGGCGGTTGAAGTCCTGGTCGCAGCCGTAGTCGATGATGTGGTCGGCGCAGCGCGAGGCCGCCGACGGGTCGGACAGGTGCTCGGCCGCGTCGGACGCCAGGAACTCCGCCGCCAGCATGGCCCGCCGCTCCCTGCTGTACGGGGCCTCGGTGTGCCGCGGCGCCGGACGCTTGCGCCCGGGAGGCAGCGCCTTGAGCCTGGCGCGGGCGAAGGCGTGGTAGGCGCTGTAGCTGTCGCTCACCGGCGGCGGCGTCTTCGGCTCCCTGGTGGCCTTCATGGCCGACTCCAGCAGCGCCCTGGCCTGCTCGGGCTCGATCTCCTCGAACAGCAGCAGCGGATTGCCCGCCGCCTCGGCCCTGGCCTGCTCCAGCAGCTTGTCGACCTGCGAGGACACCCAGGCGTCCCGGGCCATGCCGCTCATGTTGTAGTCGACCACCATGACGAGCGCGTGCCGGTCGACGGGCAGCGAGTCCTCGTCCCAGCGGTAGGCGAAGGTGCAGATCACCGTGTCCTGGTCGCCGTAGGAGTCGCGGGAGACGTAACAGCCCGCCGGCTTGACCGCGCCGACCCGGTCGGCCCAGCCAGGCCTGGCCACCCCCGACTCCATCATGGCCAGCGCCGCGCCCTCGGCCTTGGCGCCCTGGCGGGCCGTGCCCAGATAGGCCAGGCAGATGAGCAGCGTCAGCGAGGCCGGCGTGCCGGCCTTGGCGGCGTAGTCGACCAGCCCCTCCCCGAGCACCTGCTCCACGTCGCCGCCCCTGACCCGCCTGCCCCACCAGGCCCCGATCATGTCGGAGACCATCAGCTCCGCGTCCAGAGGGGTGCGTACGGCGAGCAGCTCGCGAGCCGCCTGCACCATCTCCTTGAACACGTCGTCTGGCGGGGTGCTCTCCCGGGGATCTCGTCGGTGTCGGCGCACACCCTCACTCTCTCGTATTCCAGGCGCAAACGGTGCGGAGAACTCGGCCTGGTGACCCCGATGTTATCGGGGACTTCTGGATGGGACTTAACTCGACTTCCGGGCTTTTGTTTGTCTACCGGGAACTTCGGGGCGGAGGCGCTGAGTTGACGATCGCGAGCAGGTGCTCGCGAGCGATGCGCTCCACGATCTCCGGCGTCGCCGAGACGCCGAGATGCTGCGCACACGCGCACACGTCGGCCACGCAGCGGTCGATCGTGTCCACGGGCACGGTCAGGAACTCTTCGGCCAGCCTGAGGCTGACCGGCTCCCGCAGGAACCGTGTGGCCAGAGCGAGCATAGAAGTGAGATTCCTCTGGAGACCAGGGGGCAAACCCCCAGGAATGTCGGCAGGGCGACTTGCGCTCTCATTTCACCTTTTCTCGGGCGGCTGTCAAGGCTCCGCGGCGGTTGTGTTCACTTCACCCGGTGCCCATTCGTGCGAAGCTGTCTCCATGCGCATCCAGCTCGCCCAGCGGAGCGAGGCAGACGAGCTCCTCGGCCGCAGCCCGCTCGCCCTGCTCGTCGGCATGCTGCTCGACCAGCAGATCCCCATGGAATGGGCGTTCACGGGGCCATACACGATCTCCCAGCGTCTGGGCCACGACCTGACCGCCGGGGAGATCGCCTCCTACGACCCGGAGGCGTTCGCGGCGCTGCTGGCCGAGAAGCCGGCCGTGCACCGCTACCCCAAGTCCATGGCGGCCCGGGTCCAGCAGCTGGCCGCCTACTTCGTCGAGCACTATGACGGTCAGCCGGAGAAGCTGTGGGCAGACGCCGCCGACGGCAAAGAGTTGCTGAAACGACTGATGGCCCTGCCGGGATACGGCAAACAGAAGGCCCAGATTTTTCTGGCATTGCTGGGGAAGCAGTTGGAGGTCCAGCCGCCGGGCTGGCGGGAAGCGGCCGGACACTATGGCGAGGAGGGGTCGAGCCGGTCGGTCGCCGACGTGGTCGACGCCGACAGCCTGGCCCGAGTGCGCGCCTTCAAGCAGGAGGCGAAGCGCGCGGCGAAGTAGTTGGGGCCGGGGTCTCGGCCCCGGCGATCGAGCGCTGTAACCTGATCTTGCTGCGCAATGTGGAGCGACTTTGACAGGATGCGTAGACCCTAAAGGCGACCGGGCCGCGACGGGGGCTTCCGTCCACACATGCCCATCGCCGATGATGTACTGCAGAATCCGGTCGCCCGGAGCTGCGCTACGCCGATACACAGTTATGGAGATGTGCCGCGTGGGAGACCCTGGCACGCGACGGAGGTGCGGACCATGAGTGCCGAGACCTCCGTTCCCCGTCCCCGGGAGTCGGATGTGGACATCTCGGACTCCGCTCTGTTCAAGGGCATGCTGTCGGAGGCCGAGTTCGCCTTCGCGTTCTTCGACGGCGACGGCCGCATCCAGCGGGTCAACGACGTGTTCAGCGACGTCGTCAACGTGCCCGCCGAGCGCATGGCCGGCAGGCTGCCGGTCGAGGTGCTGGCCGCCGACCTCAGTCAGATCATCACCCACGCCGTGCAGGCCGTCATCGAGACCGACGCGCCCGTCACCGAGGGCCGCGTACGCGTGCGGACGGCGGAGGGCGACACCAGGCACTGGTCGCTGTCGTTCTCGCCGGTCCACGACGAGGCGGCGGGCGAGCTGCGCGCGATCGCGCTCGTCGGGCTCGACGTGACCGAGAGCCGCCAGACCGAGGAGGCGCTGCGCCGCAGCGAGGAGCGCTACCGCTCGCTCGTCGAGGCCCAGTCGCAGCTCGTCTGGATCACCTCCCCCACCGGCGCGGTCGTCGAGGACGCTCCCCAGTGGCGCGCCATCACCGGCCAGGGCCTGGAGGAATACCTCGCCAACGGCTGGCTGGAGGTCGTCCACCCCGAGGAGCGCCAGCAGACCGAGGAGGCCTGGAGGGAGGCGCTGCGCGGGCGCACCATGTTCGAGTGGAACTACCGCGTGCGCACCCGGGCCAGCGGCTACCGACACTTCGAGGTACGGGCCGTGCCGATCATCAGGCACGGCCGGGTCGTCGAGTGGGTCGGCGCCAACACCGACGTCACCCCGCAGCGCGAGGCCGAGGAGATGCGCGGCCGGCTGACCGACCAGCTCGGCGCCGCCGCCCTGCGCACGGCCCGGCTCCAGGGCGCCACCGCCCAGCTGGCCGAGGCCCTGACGGTCGAGCAGGTGGTGCAGGTCATCATCGACGTGGGCCGCACGGCCCTGGCCGCCGACCGCTCGGCCGTGGCGCTGCTCGACCCCGACCGCGCGGCGCTCAAGCTGATCAACGGCGAGGGCATCATGGAGGCCTCCGGGATCACGGGTGACGAGATCCCGCTGTCCCACTCCAACGTGATGACCATGGCCGTCAACAGCCGCCGCCCGGTCTTCGCCGAGTCGCCCGAGTCGCTGAAGGCCCAGCTGCTCGAGGCGGGCGACGACGAGGAGATCCTGGCCGGTTTCATCACCCACGGCGACGAGCGGGCCTGGGTGGGCCTGCCGCTGCTGGCGGCGGGGAGGGCTCTGGGAGCGCTCCGATTCTCCTTCACGAGGCCGGTGAAGATCTCCCAGGAGGACGGCGTCTTCCTGGAGGCGCTGGCCGGCCAGTGCGCGCTGGCGGTCGAGCGGGCCACGCTGTTCGAGCGTGAGCACCGCACCGCCGAGACGCTGCAGCGCAGCCTGCTGCCCGACCGCCTGCCCGTGATCAAGGGCCTGGTGCTGGCCCAGCGCTTCCGCTCGGGCAGCCGCCACGTCCAGGTCGGCGGCGACTGGTACGACGCGTTCGTCCTGCAGGACGGGCGGGTCGCGGCGGTCGTCGGCGACGTCATGGGCAAGGGCGTCAAGGCCGCGGCGGGCATGGGCCGCATCCGCAACGCCATGCGGGCGCTGGCGCTGACCAACCCGCCGCCCGCGGCCGTGCTGACGGGGCTCGACCGGGTCTTCGAGGCCACGGAAGAGGAAGAACAGGTCACGACTTTGGCGTACATGGTCGTGGAGCCGGTCACCGGCGAGGGCACTCTGGCCCTGGCCGGCCACCCGCCGCCCGTCCTGGTTTCGCCGCAGGGCACGGCGATCCTGTGCGACGGCGAGCCCGGCACTCCGCTAGGCTGGCCGACCAGCCGCAGGCAGTTCCGGTTCGTGGTGCCGCCCGGCCATACCGCCGTGCTCTACTCCGACGGTCTCGTCGAGAACAGGAAGCGCGGGCTGGATGCCGGATTGGCAGACCTTTGCAGTGTTGTGACCGAAGCTCCGCCTGAAGTTGTGAGTAGTCCGCACATGTTGCTGGACTTCCTGGTTGACCGGATGTTGTCTGGATATGAACAGGATGATGACGTTACCGCGCTAGCAATTCACGTCCCGCCAGCCACGAAGAGTGACTGAATGAAACAGTCATAACGGTTGCTTTCGGGTATCAGTGCCCCGCTTACGTACGCACTACTGTCTCGGTCGGCCTAGGGTGGAGGTCAACCGCCGGGAGGTGGCCGTACGGAGCGCGGGGTCGTGCCAGAATGCTGTGCAGGTCCGTCGCGGTCCGCACGGCCTCACCGATCTCCGAGAGAGGCAACAGCCCCCCAGCGGGCATCTGGGTCCATAGTCGCCACGCGTTCGTTCGAGAGGTGTTCGTGTCGCCTGCAAGTTCGACTCGCTCGAAGCCACAAGAGCTGAACGAGCCCGTCATTCAGCGACTGCTCGAGCGTGGGCGCTCGCAGGGTTTCCTCGAGTCTGAGGATGTCCGTCAGGCCTTTGAGGAGGCGGACATCCCCATGTCGCACGCCGCCGCGTTCTTGCGGAACCTCAGCAAAGAGGGCGTGACCGTGGTCGTGACCGCCGCGGATTCGGCTGCGCCGAAGAAGTCTCGTGGTCCAGCAAAGCGCCGCACCGCTGCCCCCGTCAAGACCAAGACGGCAGCGGCCGCCAAAGAGCAGCAGCCCGAGACCGTGACCGCGGTCGTGGGCACCACTGAAGCCGAGCCGGCCGCCAAGAAGGCGGCCCCTGCCAAGAAGGCCGCTCCGGCGGCGAAGAAGGCCGCGGCACCCGCCGCCGCCAAGAAGGCCGAGCCGAAGAGCGCTGGGCCTGCCGAGACCAAGCCGAAGCCCGAGTCCCGGGCCGACGGCGACGACGACGAGGACATCGAGCTCGACGGCGACGTGGAGCTGGAGGACCTCGAGGACATCGACGTCGAGGACGACGAGATCGTGGCCGAGGACTCCGACTCGGAAGGTGACGACGAGTCTGAGGACGACACCGAGGCCGAGCCCAAGCCCTCCGAGGTCGCCGCGACCGCGAAGACCGAGGACGAGGTCCTCATCCTGTCCGACGACGACGATGACGCCCCGGTCGCCCAGGTGGCCGCCGCCGGCGCCACCGCCGACCCGGTCAAGGACTACCTCAAGCAGATCGGCAAGGTCCCCCTGCTCAACGCCGAGCAGGAGGTCGAGCTCGCCAAGCGCATCGAGGCGGGCCTGTTCGCCGAGGAGCAGCTCGGCGGCGGGGAGACCGAAGGGCTGCCGGTCGACGTCAAGGCCGAGCTGGAGTGGATCGCCGAGGACGGTCGCCGGGCCAAGAACCACCTGCTGGAGGCCAACCTCCGGCTCGTGGTCTCGCTGGCCAAGCGCTACACCGGCCGCGGCATGCTCTTCCTCGACCTGATCCAGGAAGGCAACCTGGGTCTGATCCGGGCCGTCGAGAAGTTCGACTACACCAAGGGCTACAAGTTCTCCACCTATGCCACGTGGTGGATCCGGCAGGCGATCACGCGTGCCATGGCCGACCAGGCGCGGACCATCCGCATCCCGGTCCACATGGTCGAAGTGATCAACAAGCTGGCCCGCGTCCAGCGGCAGATGCTGCAGGACCTGGGCCGCGAGCCCACGCCGGAAGAGCTGGCCCGCGAGCTGGACATGACGCCCGAGAAGGTCGTCGAGGTCCAGAAGTACGGCCGTGAGCCCATCTCTCTCCACACCCCGCTGGGTGAGGAGGGCGACAGCGAGTTCGGCGACCTCATCGAGGACTCCGAGGCCATCGTCCCAGCCGACGCCGTCAGCTTCACGCTGCTCCAGGAGCAGCTGCACTCCGTTCTCGACACGTTGTCGGAGCGGGAGGCGGGCGTCGTCTCGATGCGCTTCGGTCTCACCGACGGGCAGCCGAAGACGCTGGACGAGATCGGCAAGGTTTACGGGGTCACCCGTGAGCGCATCCGCCAGATCGAGTCGAAGACCATGTCCAAGCTGCGCCACCCCTCGCGCTCCCAGGTCCTCCGGGACTACTTGGACTAACCCGCACGAATCCCCCGCCCCGCCCGGTCCTTCCGCGCGGGGCGGCGGCATTCCCACCCACCATCCCACTCCGCATCTGCCACACCGCTGACGGCCCTGGTCTCACGCCCCGCCACCACCCAGCTGACGGCTCTGCCGCACGCCCGCTATCCAGCCGACGGCATTGCCGCACGCCCGCCACCCAGCTGACGGCTCTGCCGCACGCCCGTTATCCAGCCGACGGCATTGCCGCACGCCCGCCACCCAGCCGACGGCTCTGCTGCACGCCGCGCCGGACCGCTGACGGCCATGCCGTACTCCCCGCACCGCCGCTGGGTCATGGTCGCTTGTCGCGCCGTTGGCACCTCGACTGCGCCTCCACCGCACCGGCCGATGACACCGCCGCTGGATCATGGTCGCTCGTCGCGCCGTTGGCACCTCAGCTGCGCCTCCACCGCCCACTGCACCGGCCGATGACACCGCCGTTGCGCCACCGCCTCCGCCCCACCACACCGGCCGTTGGCACCTCGGTTGCACCCCGCCCCCTCCGCACCGGCCGATGGCGCCGCCGCTGCGCCGTCGGTGGTTTCTCGCAGTCCCCAACGCCTCAGTCACACCATCGACACGCCGTCACACCCCGACGGGACCGCCGCTGCAGCGTCGATGGCATGTCGCACTACCGCCGCCCCACGGCACCACGGGCGGCTCTGTCGCGCTCCCGTCGCTCCCCACCGCACTACGGGGCGCCCCGGTCGCATGGCTGACGCCGCGCATATCCAGCGTCGCGGCCGTGCGACACGCCCGGGCGGCCCGTGATCGTGCGAAACTCTCGGGCGCTGCACCGACGACTTGGGCCCGTAGCCCGCAATGTGCCTCCGCCACGCCCCGGGCAGCCCGCGATCGTGCGACACGCCCGGGCGGCCCGTGATCGTCCGAAACGCTCAAGGCGCTGCACCGACGATCGTGGCCCGCAACCTGCAACGCGCCTCCGACACGCCCGGGCAGCCTGTGACCGATCGAAACGCTCAAGGCGCCGCACCGACGATCGTGGCCCGCAGCCCGCAACGCGCCTCCGACACGCCCGGGCTCAGGCGCATGCGCCTCGCCCGAGCCCGGATGTATGCCCCCGCGTCAGCGACGGTCAGCAGTGCCAGCACCTCCACCGCACGCCCACCGCCCCGCCCCGCCCGTTGTGGCACGGCTCGTGGAGACGTACCCCCGCCTGAGGGTCGTTGCTACGGACGGTCACCGTCGAGAGGTGGCATCACCAGGGCAGGCCCGCCCTTGAACGGCTCCCGGCGATGGGCAGTAGCCGCGCCCGCGACCCTTACGCCGGGTCGGTGACGTGCACGTCGAGGGTCCAGGGGCGGTTGGCGCGGGCGGGCTCGGCCAGGTCGATGGTGTAGCCCAGGGCATCGAGGGTCTTGGCCAACTCGTCAGGGGTGTCCGGGGTGGTGTCGTGCCGCAGAAGGGCTCGGGCGATCTCGCCCCGGGTCGCCTTGGCCATGTGGCTGACGACCTTGCCGTCCCGGAACACCCGTACCGTCACAGACCGCGCACCAGGCTGCCAGGCGCTCGCGTACGTGGCCGAACGGAGATCCACCACCAGCCCCGGCACCCGGTCCAGTTCCTTGGCGATCAACGGACGCCAGAACGGGGCCAGCCCGCCGAGAACCGGGAGATTGACGCCCATCGAGAGCCGGTACGGCGGGATGAGATCTGTGATTCTCACCACACCCCACAGGCCGGAGAAGATCAGCACCGACTCCTCCGCCCGCCTCCGCGCCTCGTCGTCGAGGGTGCCCAGCCCGAGGTTGTCGTAGAGGACGCCGGTATAGAGATCGGCGGCGGGCAGGGTGGGGGCGGTCTTGAGGGCCGCGTTCTTGACCAGCTCGCCCGCCAGCCCGGGTGTGAGGCCGAGCACGTCGAGGGCGTCACGGCGCTTGGAGGCCCGTACGAGCGCGTTCAGCACGCGCTTGCGGGCCTTGTCGAGGGCGGGGAAGGACAGCTCGCCGACGGGCGGCCCGCTGCCTTCGGGCGCCTTCCCCTCGGACGGCGGCAACAGGATCAGCACAACCCCTTACCTTATTGCTCCTGGTCGGAGGCTCTCCCGCCGTCCCCGTCACGATCTTTTACGGTGGCCCAAGGGGGCACCACCCGCCGACCATGGCCGGGCCCTGTCCAGGGTGACGCTCACCGGGTGGACATGGCCGGCCGCCGCAACGGCGCCCCCTGGGCCACGTTCTTCGCTGAATCGTCGGCCTCGGTCCCAGGCTCCCGGCATGGCGGCAAGTCCCGCTCTGGCGTGGGCCCGGGCCCCGCAGCACGCTGTTGAAGCGTTCTGAGGAGGCTTCAGCCCGGGCAACCGGCGCCCGGCAGGCAGGAGGGTAGGCGTATTCGGAGGTCGGCTAGGCTGCGCGGGTGAATTTCGACCTCCTTGTCCATGAGGCCTGGCCCGCCTATGAGCAGCGCGTTCACGACGGATGGGTGCTTCGTTACGCCGGTGGCGTGACCAAGCGGGCCAACTCGGTGCTCCCTCTGGACGAGCCCGCCGACCTGGACGGGGCCATCGAGGCGGCGGAGGCCTTCTACGGGGAGCGCGGGGTGCGTTGCGTCTTCTCGCTGGGGCCGAACGCCACACCGGGGCTGGACGAGGAGCTGGAGCGGAGAGGCTATGAGCTGGTCGATCCGACCGTCATCATGGCCGGCTCGCCCGCCGGCCCTCCGCCCCCGTACCAGGTGAGGATCGAGGACCGGCCGTGGCAGGGCTGGCTGGAGACGTGGTGGGCCGTGGACGGTCGTTACGGCACCGGGTTCGAGGAGGCGGAGCGCATCTGCACCGGGGTGCCCGCCTGGTACGCGGCGTTCGAGGAGGACGGCGTGGCGCTGGCTGTCGGCCGGGCCGTGCCCCAGGCCGGCACGTACGGTGTGCCCCGGGACGAGGCGTCCCCGCAGAGCGACACGCTCGGGATCTACTGCATGGCCACCCTGCCCCGGGCCCGCAGGCGAGGACTGGCTCGTGCGGTCATCCGGGCGCTCGTACGGCATGCGGATGCGAAATCCGCCTACCTGGTCACCACAGCCCCGAACCTGGCCGCGCAGGCTCTCTACCGTGGTGAGGGATTCGAGATCGTGGACCGGTACCACTACCGGGTCCGCTGACCGGCCCACTGTCGCTTTGGGCACGGCCGCTGCTTTGGGCACGACCGCGTCGTCATCGGTCCCGGTGGCCGCCCTGGGGCTCTGGCGTCCTGAGAAGTCGCGCGTCTGCCTGCCAAATCACGTGCCTGCCCGTGAAGCAGCGTGAAGCGGCATGCCTGCCAAGTCACGTGCCTGCCCGTGAAGCAGCGTGAAGCAGCGTGCCTACCAAGTCACGTGTCTGCTCATGAAGCGGCGTGTCTGCCTGCGAAGCGGCGTGTCCGTCGCGAAGTCGCGCGTCTGCCTGCGAAGTGGCCGGTCTGCCTGCGAAGTCGCACGTCTGCGTGTGCACCGGCCGTTCCGCTCGTATAAACCCCGTTAACCCCGTTTTCCGTGCATGACGGCGTGTCTCCGGGCATACCCGAGTGACTGAACGCAGAACGGCGGCCCCGGGCGGTGCCGGGGTCGCCGTTCTGCGTTGTCGCTATATGTGGTTATCTCAGCACGACAGGCGCTGCGTCAGCGCTCGTCGTTGGGGGCATTTGAAGGGGTTTCGCTGAGTCGAGCCGACTCGTCCAGGATGTCGGCACCCTTTTCGCGCAGCACTGCGATGTGCTGACGCCCGTGGTGGGCGCAGAACAGCAACTCCCCACCCACAGGCAGGGTCGCGCGAATGTAGGCCTGGGCGCCGCAGCGGTCGCAGCGGTCGAGGGCCGTCAGCGGCTTAACGGGGGCGAGAGCTCCAGTCACGTATCGCCTTTCGGGTCACCCCCGCCGAAGCGAGGATCTGGCGTCAGTCACTTGGAACAACATCTAACCGGACGTGGACGTTCCCAACCGCCCCCTCTCTACGCCCAGAGCGGAATGTGTCCCAAAGTAATGACGATCAGCCGGTTGGTAACAGCAAACGTGTCGGCATGGCAAGCTTGTACGCGCGTGTGTGGGAAGAACGGTAAGCTACGCACACGTGTTCGATGCCTAGACCAGGGGAGCTGGAGTGACGCTAGTGGAGGCGGGTTACACGGCTCGTCACCTGTCGGTGCTTGAGGGCCTGGAAGCAGTTCGCAAGCGCCCTGGTATGTACATCGGGTCCACCGACAGCCGCGGGCTCATGCACTGCCTCTGGGAGATCGTGGACAACGGCGTCGACGAGGCGCTGGCGGGTCATTGTGACCGCATCGAGGTCGAGCTCTACGCCGACGGTTCCATCGAGGTGCGCGACAACGGCCGGGGCATCCCCGTCGACATCGAGCCCAAGAGCGGTCTGGCCGGGGTCGAACTGGTTTATACCAAGCTGCACGCGGGCGGCAAGTTCGGCGGCGGCTCCTACGGCGCGTCCGGCGGTCTGCACGGCGTCGGCGCCTCCGTGGTCAACGCCCTGTCCTCGCGAGTGGATGTCGAGGTCGACCGCGACGGCAAGGTCCACGAGATCAGCTTCCGCCGTGGCGTCCCCGGGATCTTCGACGGCCCCGGGCCCACCGCGAAGTTCAAGAAGAAGTCCGGCCTGCGCATCGGCGACAAGCTCCCCAAGAACGTCGCCGGCACCCGTGTGCGCTTCTGGGCCGACAAGCAGATCTTCCTGCCCGACGCCGAGGTCTCGCTCGACGAGATCCACGTGCGCCTGCGGCAGACCGCGTTCCTGGTGCCCGGCCTGACGCTGGCCGTCTTCGACAGCAGGCACGAGGAGCGCACCGAGGAGGAGTTCCGCTTCGACGGCGGCATCTCCGAGTTCACCGAGTTCCTGGCCCGCGACGAGGCTGTGTGCGAGGTGCTGCGGCTGCAGGGCCTGGGCCACTTCCACGAGACCGTGCCGGTCCTCGATGACCAGGGCCACATGACGCCGACCGAGGTGCAGCGCGAGCTCACCGTCGACGTGGCGATCCGCTGGGGCAAGGGCTACGAGTCGACCGTCCGCTCGTTCGTCAACGTGATCTCCACCCCCAAGGGCGGCACGCACCTGACCGGGTTCGAGCGCGGCCTGGTGCGCACGGTCAACGAGCTGCTGCGCGAGACGCGCCTGCTGAAGAACGGCGACGACCCCGTCACCAACAGCGACATCTCCGAGGGCCTGACCGGCGTGGTCACGGTCCGGGTGCCGGAGCCGCAGTTCGAGGGCCAGACCAAGGAGGTGCTCGGCACTTCGGCGGCCACCCGCATCGTCTCCCACGTGGTCTCCCGCGAGCTGAGGGAGCTGTTCACCAACCCGCCGCGCGGCTTCAAGCAGCAGTTGCGCGCCGTGCTCGAGAAGATCGTCGCCGCCGCCAAGGCCCGCATCGCGGCCCGCGAGCACCGCGACAACCAGCGGCGCAAGAGCGCGCTGGAAAACTCGGCGCTCCCGGCGAAGCTGGTCGACTGCCGCAGCGACGGCATCGACCGCAGCGAGCTGTTCATCGTCGAGGGTGACTCGGCCCTTGGCACGGCCAAGCTGGCCCGCGACTCGGAGTTCCAGGCGCTGCTGCCGATCCGGGGCAAGATCCTCAACGTCCAGAAGGCGTCCGTGAGCGACATGCTCAAGAACGCCGAGTGCGCCGCCATCATCCAGGTCGTCGGGGCCGGGTCCGGGCGCTCGTTCGACATCGAGGCCGCCCGCTACGGCAAGGTCATCCTCATGGCAGACGCCGACGTGGACGGCGCTCACATCCGCTGCCTGCTGCTGACCCTGTTCCACCGCTACATGCGGCCGATGGTGGAGGCGGGGCGCGTGTTCGCCGCCGTGCCGCCGCTGCACCGCATCGAGCTGACCAACCCCGGGCGGGGCAAGGAGAAGTACATCTACTGCTACTCGGACGCCGAGCTGCAGAAGGTGCTGCGTGATCTCGAACGCCGGGGCAAGCGGTGGAAGGACCCCGTGCAGCGGTACAAGGGTCTGGGCGAGATGGACGCCGACCAGCTGGCCGAGACGACCATGGACCCGCGCCACCGCGTCCTGCGCCGAGTCCGCATCGAGGACGTCGAGGAGGCCGAGGCCATCTTCAACCTGCTCATGGGGAGCGAGGTGGCGCCTCGGCGGGAGTTCATCGTCAACAGCGCCGCCGAGGTCGACCGCGACCACATCGACGCCTAGCTGTTCCGCCGTCCGGCGAGGACGCCTAGCTGTTCCGCCGTCCGGCGAGGACGCCTAGCTGTTCCGCCGTCCGGCGAGGACGCCTAGCTGTTCCGCCGTCTGGTGAGGACGGGGAGCTGCTCTGTCGTCCGGCGAGGTTGGGTACGCGGCGGGCGTCTGGGAGACCGCCCACAGCGCCCAGGGAGAGACCGGCCGGGGTGCCCAGGGTGGCTGGTGAGCTCGCTGTGAACGGTCAAGGGAGTTCCTGAGGCATGCTCGCGCGGCTCTGAGGTGCCATGCAGGGCCGTTTGGCGATCTCCTGGAGCGGTACGCCGGGTCGCGGCTAAGCGCGGCCTCTGGGGGCTCTGACGCGCGGAGCGGGGCTCCAGATCGCTACGCGCGCGCCGCGGGCTCCTCGCTGACGGTTCTCAGGGCCTTTGTGCGGGCCGCTCGGGTTGTCCCAGGGTTCACGATGTCCGAGCCGCTCGGGTCGTTTCAAGGGCCTCGATGTGCGGGCTGGTCGCGTCGTCTCAGGGGCCGTGGTGTACGGGCGTCCCAGTCGGCGGACGCCGCCGGGGGCAGGGTGAGATGCTCATCCGGCGCCGTCACCTGGTCGTGGTCGCGCCAGTGGCGGCGCTCCCCGCTCGGTTGCGGGGGTCCTGGGCTCTGGATGCGCGGGCCGCTCGGGTCGACTTGGGTGCCTTGGGGCGGGCTGGTCAGGTCGTCTTAGCTGCCTGGTGTGCGGGTTTCACAGGTTGTCCCAGGGCTTTGGCGTGTGGGCTGGTCGGTTGTGGGGTTCCGGGTTCTGGATGGGTGGTCTGCGCGTCTGTGGCGCCTCCGGACTGCTGGTGTGTGCGAGGGCGACGTCGAGCTGAGGAAGGGGGATGGGAGGGATAACTGGTGCCAGATCGTGCGCCAGTGTTCCACCTGCTCCCGTTTGTCCCCCTCCGGCCAAGCGCAGGCCGCGAGGCAGGCCGTGACGTACGCCTCCACGAACTCCAGGCGCGGCAGCTTGGGCAGCCCCGACCCCGCCGGCACGTACGAGATCGTGCTCGGGGGAATGACGGCGACTTCGGTCCCTGAGACGACCTCGGTTCCACCAAGCCTGGACAGACGCCGCATCGACGGCGAGCCCGCCCACAACCGCAACCGGCGCAGTGCCTTCACGAAGCCGTCCGCGCTCGTGCCGTCGAGGACGGGGGAGAGCTCAGATCGCCCAAAGCGCGTCCTCTCGTACGCGCCCAGGGCGGGTCCGGGGGCGCCCGGTCATGTTGTACGGCCGCACAACCGGGCACCACTCAGGTCAGCTGAATTCTTTCAGAACGCGGCAGGCGTCAGCCGGCCCGTGCGGACGTCGTAGATGGCTCCCGCGATCGGCATGCCCTCCGGCAGGAACGGGCTGGTCCTGACGCGGGTGAGGTCGTGGCGGAGCGCCTCGGTCTGGTCGGGGACCGTGTGGAACTCCAGGCTGCGGGTGTCCACCCCGCGTTCCTGGGTGAGGGCGTGGACGTCCGGGTCGGTGACCTTGGCCATGCCGCAGTCCGTGTGGGGCATGACGAGCACGCGTTCCACGCCGAGCAGGTAGACGGCCAGCACCAGGGTGCGCAGGACGTCGTCCGTCACCCGCGCGCCCGCGTTGCGCAGGATCTTGGCGTCGCCGGGCTTCAGGCCCAGCAGGCCGAGCGGGTCGATGCGGGAGTCCATGCAGGTCACGACGGCCAGCCCACGGCCGGCGCGGCCGGTGAGGCCGGAGTCTCCGAACTTCTTGGCAAACCTCGCGTTGGCGGCATACAGGTCGTCGAACGCACTCATGCAACAAATGATGCACTGCGCCCCAAAGCCAGTGATGGACGGGGTGGCGACTGGCTGGAGTTGGCAAACGTCCCACGAAAAACCGTCACCTTGCGTGATGATGTCGTAGCCGTATGTACGTGATCGAAGAAGGTTTGTCGTGAGTAGGTCCGAATCGCTCGCCGAGTACCTCCGTGCCCAAGCCCGGCGCCGCCTCGACCGCGTGGAGTCCAAGGACGGCGGTCGCAACGCCAGGCTGGCCCTGGCTCTCCTCGACACCGCCGCCTACGCGGCCAGCCTGCCCGAGGACGATCCGCTGATCCTCATGCTGGACCAGGCGGGCTGCTACGGGCCCCTGGGGTGCGAGAGCTTTGACCCCGGCGAGGGGGGCAACCAGCTGATCCGCCACTGGGACGGCGGCGAGCCGCACGAACTGCTGCTGGCCCTCCCGCCCGCCGTCAGCGCCGCCGGCGCCTGAGCGGCACGCCCACTCGCCTCCCGCGGGCTCCGCCACGCGGGTGCCGCCGGGTTCGAGCACGTCGAACCCGGCGAACATGCGTGCCACCCTCTCGCGGCCGCGGCGCCCTCGCACGCCTCCTTGACCGCCACCCCCACCCCCACCCCCACGGCCAGGGCCGACCAGGTGACTGCCGGGGGCAGGCAGCGGGGCACCGCAGCCCGGCTTGCCGAGGTCGGTCGGCCGTCACCGCGTCCCGGTGCTGCTCGGCTGGGCACCGCCCGGTGAGCAGGGCCGGAACCGGGTCACGCGGGCGCGTTGCCCGGCTTCCACTTGATGCCGCAGCCGAGCGACGGGTTCTGCTCCCCGGGCACCGGCTCGCCCTCGAGCACGGCGTCGATGGCCGCGCGCAGCGACTCGCCGGTCACCGGCACCGAGTTGCCCGGCCTGGCGCCGTCGAACTCGCCCCGGTAGACGAGCTGCAGGTGCGCGTCGTACAGGAAGAAGTCCGGCGTGCACGCCGCCCGGTAGGCCTTGGCGACCTCCTGCGTGTCGTCCAGCAGGTACGGGAACGTGAACCCGGCCCGCGCCGCCTGCTCCGCAAGGTGTGTCGGATCATCGTCCGGGTAGTTCACGCTGTCGTTGCTGCTGATCGCGACGATGGAAAGCCTGGCGCCGTAGTCGGCGGCCAAGACGCCGAGGCCCTTCTCGATGTGGCGCACATACGGGCAGTGGTTGGACAGGAAGACCACCAGAGTGGCGGGCGAGCCTTTGAGATCCGCGAGTGAGACACTGCCGCCGTCGATGGCGGTCAGGTCGAAGGCGGGTGCTGGGGTGCCGAGCGGCACCATGTACGAGTTGGCAGCCATGGCATCCATTCTTGTCTGCGTACGTGCCCGCAAAACGAAGACGTGCCCGCAAAACGAATCTGAGAGGTGAATCGCGTGAGTGGCATCGCGGAGTTCCGCACTGTCGTGCTCGACTGTCCCGACCCCAGGGCGCTGGCCGAGTTCTACTCCCGGCTGCTGGGATGGCCTGTCACCTATGCCGATGACGAGTGGGCGCTGGTGAGCGACGGCGGGGCTCCCAAGCGAGTCGGGTTCCAGCTCGCGCCCGACTTCCGGCCGCCCACCTGGCCGGATCCGGAGCGCCCCCAGCAGCTCCACCTCGACGTGACGGTGGTCGACATGGACGAGGCGGAGAAGCAGGTGATCGAGATCGGCGCGACCAAGCACGAGCACCAGCCGAGCGAGGACGGCAGCTTCCGGGTGTTCCTGGATCCGGCCGGACACCCGTTCTGCCTGTGCCGCGCCTGACGTGAGGGGCTGCCCCCGCCCCGGCGGGAGCAGCCCCTCGTGACCTCAGCGGGCGGCCTGGGCCAGCAGGTCCACCGCCTTCCTCAGGTTGCCCGCCGCCAGCTCGTGGTCGGCCGCCGCCTGCAGGTCGGGCCGCCTGCCCGCGCTCTGCGCGACGTCCCTGGCCACCGACACGACCGCGTCGTCCACGGTGTACGCGTCCGTCTTCGACCGTTCGAGCAGCGTCGCGGCCGTGCCCAGGGCGCCCAGGACGGCCCGCGCGTCACGTACGGACCCGTCGGCGTTCCAGGCGCGCGCGGGCAGCGTGAGGACCAGCGACGCGGCCTTGGAGAAGCCGTCGCCGGAGGCGAGCCGGTCGCGCGCCGCCTTGAGCCGGTCGCGGGCCCGGTCGGTACGCAGCCCCCACCCGTAAGGCCAGAGCGGGTCATAAGCCGCGTCACCCACGTTGATCGGCAACTGCGCCACCGAGCGGAACCAGGTGAACGGCAGCCGCCCCGTGTACGGCACCGCCCCGAACAGCGGGTCGGCCACCCCCGCGCCCTCGGTGCCAGGCAGCCAGGAGGCCACCACGGCCTCCACGCCCGACAGGGCGCCGAGCTGCAGCGGACGCCCGGAGACGACCAGGACCGCGCACTTCATCGCCCCGCACACCTTGTCGATCGCGGCCCGGTCGGCGGCCGACAGCTCCAGCGTGCGCCCGGCGCGGCCCACGTCGCCCTGGCCCTCGGCGTACGGGGTCTCGCCCACCACCACGACGCCCACGTCGTGCCCGGCCAGGTCGGCCGAGGCGTCGCGCGAGTACGTCACGGAGGACGCGCGGGAGCGGATGGCCGACAGGATCGTGGTGCCGGGGGTGATCGGCCCGGACGAGCCCTGCCAGGTGACCGTCCAGCCGCCGGTCTGGTTACCGATGTCGTCGGCGTTCGAGCCGGCCACGTAGATCCTGGCGTCGCGGCGCAGGGGGAGCAGGCCGCCGTCGTTCTTCAGCAGCACCTGCGACCTGGCCGCGGCCGTGCGCGCGACCGCCCGGTGCGCCGCCGAGCCGACGTCGTCGATCCCCGACCGGTCGGCGTACGGGCGCTCGAACAGCCCTAACCGGAACTTCTGGGTCAGGATCCTGGCGACCGCGTCGTCCACCCGGCCGACCGGCACGCGCCCGGCCTCGACCTCGGCCTTCAGCGTGCTCTCGAAGGCCGGGTAGGCGTACGGCACCATGATCATGTCGAGCCCGGCGTTGACGGAGGTGCGCACGTCGCTCGGGTAGTCGCCGGGGATCTGGTCGATGGCCTGCCAGTCACTGATCACGAACCCCTTGAAGCCCAGCCGGCCCTTGAGCACGTCCGTGATCAGCTCCTTGTGGGCGTGCATCTTGAGCGGTCCGTCACCGAAGTCGACGCTGGAGAACGACGGCATGACGGTGGCCACGCCGCGCTTGACCGCCTCCACGAACGGCGCCAGATGGACCGCCTCCAGCTCCTGGCGGCCGACCTTGGTGACGCCCTGGTCGATCGTGTAGTCGCCGCTGGTCGAGGAGCCGTACGCGGTGCCGCCGTCGCCGACGTAGTGCTTGGCCGTGGCCAGCACCCCGTTGTCCTGCAGGCCGTCGATGACCGTGGCCATCCGCGACACCAGCGCCGGGTCCTCCCCGAACGACTCGTAGGCCCGCCCCCACCGGTCGTCGCGCGACACGCACAGGCACGGCGCGAAGTCCCAGGGGATGCCGGTGGCCTTGACCTCGCGGGCGGTGATCTCGCCCGCCCGCTCCACGAGGTCGGGGTCGCGGGTGGCGCCCAGGCCCACGTTGTGGGGGAAGATCGTCGCGCCGACCAGGTTGTTGTGGCCGTGCACGGCGTCCACGCCGTAGATCAGCGGCACCTGGAGCCGGGTCCGCTGCGCCTGGAGCTGGAATCCGTCGATCATGTCGGCCCAGGCCCGCGGCGTGTTGGACGAGGGGGTGGAGCCGCCGCCCGACAGCAGGGAGCCGAGCACGTACGTGGCGATGTCGCTCTGCTTGCCCAGCGCGCCGCGCTCGGCCTGCGTCATCTGCCCGATCTTCTCGTCGAGCGTCATCCGCCCGATCAGGTCGGCGACGCGTTCCTTGACCGGCTTGCGGGGGTTCAGGTAGGCGAGGCCGTGCGCGTTGATCACGACCACCGGGGCCTCGGCCGGGGGCCTGGTGCCCGTGCCGGACAGCTCGATCGGGATGGTCTCGGCGACCTCGTCCTGGCCGTCCTTCAGCGTCCTGACCGTGAACGCCTTGGCGGCCCCGGACGCCGTGCCCGCGGGGAACGTCAGCGTGCCTTCGACGGGCGTGTAGTCGCCGCCGGGGGTCGCGGTGCCCGTACCGGTCCTGTAGGACACGGCCAGGTCGGCGGGCAGGGGGCGGCCGTCGGCGGTGGCGACGGTGACGTTGACCTTGGCCTCGCCCTTCTCGTTGACCGGGTAGACGGGCCGGTCGGTGGACAGCCTGACCGGGCGCGGGGGAGCGGTCCCGTAGAGCTCGACCTGGTCCCACTCCAGCGTGCCCTGGGAGGAGGCCGGGAGCCGCATGGAGTAGCCCCACATGGCGACCAGGTCCAGCTCACCGTCGGACGGCGCGCCGCCGGGCTGGTAGTCGGCGCGCCTGGTGAAGCTCCCGAACGGCACCTTCACCTGCCGCCAGCCCGCCGTGTCGTCGGTGAACGACGACTCGAACAGCTCGGCGGCGCCCGCCCCGCCGCCGCCGTCCTTGATCTCGAAGAAGATCTTCTGGCCCGAGGCGGAGCCGTTCACCCAGAAGGAGAAGCCCTCGTACGGGGACCAGTCCTGGGTGGCGGCCAGATCGTGCGACCAGCCGCCCCACTGGGTCACGGTGTAGACCGACTTGAGCACCCGATTGGTCGCCGGGGCTCCCGGCCTGCCGGGGCCGGGCTCGGTCGTGAGCGTGGGGGTCGAGGCCGCGTCGTTGCCCCAGGCGTACACGCCTGAGGGAACGCTGTCCGACTCGAAATCGGTGATCGTGAGAGGGTCGGCGGCCGCGGCCGCCCGCGGTGCGATGATCAGGGCGGCGATCAGGGAAAGAGTCACCCATAACGGGCGTCTGGATCGGAACACGGTACCTCCAGTAGGAGAGAGAGCGCTCTCTCAGGAGAGATCGGTGCCGATCCGTGATTCATAACAACGGAGCGGGCGCCCGCTGGTCGCGGGCGCCGGCGACGACCCCCAGACCTGGGCCGACACGATCATCGACCACCAGCACCGG
>NZ_JBFAWA010000031.1:0-169968 GCF_040680035.1 Nonomuraea sp. NPDC052116
CCCACCGCCTTCCACATTCACCGGGGCAAGGCCGGCACGAACGGCCCCGTCGTCATCGACCTGCTGTCCAACGGCACCACCCGCGGCAACACAGCCTGATCCCCTTCGCGCGAAGCGCGCCTCTGCGAAGACCGCGCCCTTTGGGGGTCGAAGGGGGCGAAAGCCCCCTGGGAAGCACTGCCTGGAACCCCGAGCGCGAAGCGCCCAGGAGTGGAAGATGTCGCCTTCAGCGGCCCTGGTTGGCGACGGCCTCGATGGCGGCCTTGGCGGCGTCCGGGTCCAGGTATTCGCCGCCCGGCCGCTGAGGCTGGAAGTCGGAGTCGAGCTCGTACAGCAGCGGAATCCCCGTCGGGATGTTGAGGCCCGCGATCTCCTCGTCACCGACCCCGTCCAGGTGCTTGACCAGGGCCCGCAGGGAGTTGCCGTGGGCGGCCACCAGGACCGTGCGGTCGGCCGACAGGTCGGGGACGATCGAGTCGTACCAGTACGGGAGCATGCGGTCGACCACGTCCTTCAGGCATTCCGTACGGGGCATCAACTCCGGGGGAAGCAGGGCGTAGCGGGGGTCGCCGGCCTGGGAGAACTCGTCGTCGTCCGCGATCGGGGGCGGCGGCACGTCGTACGAGCGGCGCCACAGCATGAACTGCTCGTCGCCGAACTCCTCGCGCGTCTGGGCCTTGTTCTTGCCCTGGAGGGCGCCGTAGTGGCGCTCGTTGAGGCGCCAGCTCCGCTTCACCGGCAGCCAGAGCAGGTCGGCCTCCGCCAGCGCCAGCTGGGCCGTCTGGATGGCCCGGGTCAGCAGGCTGGTGTGGACGATGTCCGGGCGCAGTCCGGCGTCCTGGAGGAGCTTCCCGCCGCGGCGGGCCTCGTCCTCACCCTTGGCCGAGAGGCTCACGTCCACCCAGCCGGTGAACAGGCCCTTCGCGTTCCAGTCACTCTCGCCGTGCCTAAGCAGCACCAAAGTCGCCATATCGCCAATCCTATGGTCAGGGATTACCGGTCCGGGTCGGCGAAGCGGGCGAACGCCTGGAGGTTGGCCAGCGACTCCCCGCGCTTGGCCCGCCATTCCCACTCGCGCCTGATCGATGAGGCGAACCCCAGCTCAAGCGCCCGGTCGAACCAGTCGTCCGAGTACGTCAGCACGCACCCCAGGAGCCGGTCCACCTCCGCCTCGGTGACGGCGGCCAGTGGCAGCCGGCCCACCAGGTAGACGTCCCCCACGGGGTCGAGCGAGAAGTGCACGCCGTACATCGAGCCGTTCTTGCCGAGCAGCCAGCGGTAGAACTCGGTGTGGTTCTCGTCGGGCTGGCGGCAGAAGAACGCCTCGACGTGCAGCGCCTGCTCCCCCACGATCAACCACGTCATGGTGGCGAGCTTGTGCTGCCCGGGCAGTTTGACCAGGAACGCGCCCGGCCGCGGCTCGTCGTAGGTGACGTCCGCGGCCTTGAGCGCGGCTTCGACGACATCGCGCATGCCGACAAGGATAGAAGGCCGCCAGAACAAAGGTCGGGCTGGAAAGGGCTAGAAGTTCAGGGCGATAGGCGTTTTGTGCAGGTTTGCGATGGCGGCCGCGTACACCTCCACCAGGCGGGACGCGGTCGCCTGCCAGCCGAACGCCGCCGCGTGCGCGCGGGCTCCCGCCGACATCGAGTCGCGCCAGCGCGGCGAGACGACGAAGCGGCGCAGCGCCTGCGCCCACTGCGCCGGGTCGTGGCCGTCCACGAGGAGGCCCGACACCCCGTCCCGCACGGCGGTGCGCAGCCCGCCCACGGCGGCGGCCGCCACGGGGGTGCCGCAGGCCTGGGACTCCAGGGCGACGAGGCCGAACGACTCGCTGTACGAGGGCACGACCGTCACCGAGGCCGCCCGGTACCAGTCGGCCAGTTCCTCCTGGGGAGCCGGAGGAACGAGCCGGACGACGTCCGAGATGCCGAGTTCGGCGGCCAGCTCGGTGAGCAGGGACGGCCTGGCCAGGCCGTTGCCCGAGGGCCCGCCGACGCAGACCACGACCAGGCGCTCGCGCAGCGACGGGTCGTCGATGAGCATCCTGGAGGCGGCGCGGAGCAGCACGTCCGGGGCCTTGAGCGGCTGGATGCGGCCCACGAAGAGCAGGACGTGCGCGTCCTGCGGCAGGCCGAGCCGCCGGCGGGCGGCGCCCTGCGAGGCGGGCTGGAAGACGGTGAGGTTGACGCCCGGGTTCACGACGGCGACGCGCTCCTCGACGGCGCCGTACAGGTCGATCAGCTCTCGCGCCTCGTCCACGGTGTTGGCCACGAGGCGGTCGGCGACCTGCACGACCTGCTCCTCGCCGACCACGCGGGCCTTGGGCTCCGGGTTGTCGCCCTGGGCGAGCAGGAGGTTCTTGACCTTGGCCATGGTGTGCATGGTGTGCACGAGCGGCACGCCCCAGCGCTCCTTGGCCAGCCAGCCGACCTGGCCGGAGAGCCAGTAGTGGGAGTGGATGACGTCGTAGCGGCCCGGGTCGTACATGGCCTCGGTCCGCAGCACCCCGGACAGGAACGCGCAGAGCTGGCTCGGCAGCTCGCTGCGTTCCATCTCCTCGTACGGTCCCGCGGTGAGGTGGCGGACGAGGACGCCTGGGGCGAGTTCGGCCACGGGCGGGAGGTCGCGGGCGGTGGCCCGGGTGAAGATCTCCACTTCCACGCCGAGGTGAGCCAGCCGCTTGGCGGACTCCACGATGTACACGTTCATGCCTCCGGCGTCGCCCGTTCCGGGCTGGTCCAGGGGCGATGTGTGCATGCTGATGGTCGCGACCCGGCTGACCCGTCGTCGCCTCACTCGACACCACCTCCAGAAGGCTTATAACCGTCCAGATTTTTGCGACATTCCCGACACATGGTCATAACTGGGTATTTAGGGCGGTCGTCAACATGCCCGGGAGGGCTGGCAGGATGAGGAGCATGCGGAGAACGGCTGTGGTGACCGGGGCGAGCAGTGGGATCGGCGAGGCGACCGCGCGGCGGCTCGCCGCCGAGGGTTTCGAGGTGGTGGCGGGCGCGCGGCGGCGCGAGCGGCTCGACAAGCTCGCCGCGGAGGTGCCCTCGATCAGGCCGGTGACGTTGGATGTGACCTCCCAGGAGTCGGTCGACGCGCTCGCGGACTCGCTCGAGCGGTGCGACGTGCTGATCAACAACGCCGGTGGCGCCCTCGGCCTTGAATCGGTCGCGGAGGGGCACCTGGATGACTGGCAGCGGATGTACGACGTGAACGTGCTCGGCTCCCTGCGCATGACCCAGGCGTTCGTGCCCAAGCTCGTCGAGTCCGGCGACGGCGTGCTGGTGATGGTGACCTCGACGGCCGGCCTGGTGTCGTACGAGGGCGGCGGCGGCTACGTCGCGGCCAAGCACGCGCAGACGTCGATGGTCGAGACGCTCCGCCTGGAGCTGGTCGGGCAGCCGGTGCGGATCGTGGAGATCGCGCCGGGCATGGTGCAGAGCGAGGGGTTCGCGGTCACCCGGTTCCGCGGGGACGAGGCGGCCGCGGCGCGCGTCTACGAGGGCGTGCCCGGCCCGCTGACCTCCGACGACGTGGCCGACGCGATCGCCTGGTGCGTGACCCGCCCCGCCCACGTCAACATCGACCGCATGATCATCCGCCCGCGGGCCCAGGCCGCCCAGCACAAGGTGCACCGCGTCAGTGGCTAGACCGGCCGGGGCCGCCAAGGCGGGGGGCAGACCGGTCGGCGCCATCACCAGGGGCACGACCGGGCACAACCGGCTGCGGCGCTCCGACCGGTGGATCGCCGCCGCGCACGGCCGGCTGCTGCGGGCCGCCGAGCGGCCCCTCGTGGTGGATCTCGGCTACGGGGCGTCGCACACCACGACGCTGGAGCTGTTCACCCGCCTGCGCCGGGTGGCGCCCGGCGTCGAGGTGGTCGGGATCGAGATCGACCCGGCGAGGGTGGCGGTGGCCAAGCCGTACGAGCGGGAGGGCCTGAGCTTCCGGCTGGGCGGCTTCGAGCTGCCCGTCGGGCGCCCGCCGACGCTGGTGCGGGCCTTCAACGTCCTCAGGCAGTACGGCGAGGCGGAGGCGTGGCACTACTGGGACGTGCTCAGAGGCCGGCTGGCCCCCGGCGGTGTACTGGTCGAGGGGACCTCGTCCGAGAACGGGCGGCGCGCGATCTGGGTGGGGCTCTCTCCGGAAGGACCCCAGACGATCACGTTCTCGGCCCGTTTCGATGCTTTCGAGCGGCCTTCTGACCTGGCCGACCGGCTGCCGAAGACCCTCATCCACCGGAATGTGCCGGGCGAGCGGATTCATGCGTTCCTGAGCGACTTCGACCACGCGTGGGCGGTGAGCGCGCCGTACGGGGCCCATGGGCTGCGGCAGCGGTGGCTGGCCTCCGTGCGCGCGCTGTCGGGTTCCTGGCCCGTCGCCGGGCGACCGCCGCTCGGCGGCCCGGCCCGGTGGCGGCTCGGCGAGCTGACCCTCCCGTTCTCGGCGGTGGATCCCCGCGATCAGAGGCGCGCCTCGAACACGGCGTAGGCCGCGCTGTCGAACAGCACGAAGCGGACGTCCTCGACGGACGTGTCCGCCTGCCGGACCGTGTCCAGGGCGATCCGCGCGGCGTCGTCCATGGGCCAGCCGTAGATCCCGGTCGAGATCGCGGGGAAGGCCACCGACCTGGCCTCCAGCGTGTCGGCCACCCGCAGCGACTCCCGGTAGCAGGAGGCCAGCAGCTCCGAACGGTCCACTGACATGGAGTACACCGGCCCGACCGTGTGGATCACCCACTTCGCGGGCAGGCGCCCGGCCGTCGTCGCGACCGCCTTTCCGGTGGCCAGCCCCTTGCCGTAGTGGCCGGCCCGGAGCTTCCGGCACTCCTCGAGGATCTCCGGACCCCCGCGGCGGTGAATGGCGCCGTCCACGCCTCCGCCGCCCATGAGGGAGGAGTTGGCGGCGTTCACGACGGCGTCCGTCGGCTGCTCGGTGATGTCGCCTTTCACCAACGTGATGCGCATCTCACCGAGATTGGCATCAACGGCCGCCCCGCACCAGCACCGCGGTCCCCCTGCCGGCCATGCGCACGGCCAGCAGGACGAGCCCGGGCAGCGGCAGGAGCACGGCCACGGCTCCGGCCAGGCGCTGGTCGGCGAGGACGCCGGGCGCGCCGGACGGGGCCACGAGGGAGATCCAGTCGGCCGCGACCGGGGGCGCGAGCAGCAGGTACGTCCCGACGGCGAGGTGCGTCAGGGTCACGGCGGCCAGCAGGCGGGCGCGGTCGCCCCACGTCACCGGGTCCGCCCCGGTCAGGACGCCGAACACCAGCAGCCCGAGGCCGAAGAACAGGAGCTCGGTGAGCAGATGAGGGGCGTAGCCGGACAGCGACCACGACAGCCAGGGTGTGCCGTAGAGGAGGACGAACGCCCCGAAGTAGACGGCGGGATGCGCGAGGAACCGGTAGCGGCCGGTGACGGTGAACGGGGCGCCCAGGCAGAGCAGGAGCGGGGCGACGACGGTCAGCACCGTGTGCTGGACCGAGTGGACCGACAACATCGCCCGCGCGTAGCTCCCGACCCCGCCGAGCAGCACCAGCGCCGTCAGCGCCAGGCCCGCGTACCAGGCGATCGCGCGGCCTGCGGGCCAGGTGGCCGCCCTGCGCGCGCCGACCGCGTAGGCGACCGCGGGCAGCAACAGGAGGATCAGGAGGGTCGGGTCCAGGCGGAGCTCGGTGATCAGCGCTCCGGGGGTGAAGGGGGCGAGCGCGTACTCCAGGGCGGCCTGGTCGTGGCCGCCGCCGCCACCGGGCGGTGGCGGCGTGCGGGACAGGCCGATGGCCAGTCCGACGGCCGCCGCCATCACGATCACCTCGCCGGTGGCCAGGCGGATGAAGGTCCGGCGTACGGACCGGTCGGCGATGCCCGCGACCGTGCGGCGGCGATGGGTCCAGCCGAACAGGCCCAGGAGCACGAGGGCCGCGGTCTTGGCCAGCAGGAGCTGCCCGTACGCGCTCTGCCAGAGGTCGGACGGGGCGCTGAGCCGTACCCAGGCGCCGGCCACGCCCGAGACGGCCACGGCGGCGAAGCAGCACAGCGCGAGCGCGCTGAACCTGGGCAGCACCGCCGGCAGATCCGGGGACCGGCGGAAGTGGAGGAGCACCGCGACCAGGCCGCCGACCCAGACCGAGACCGAGACCAGGTGCGACATGAGGGCGGAGACGGCGATGTCGTGGTCGCCCGCGGAGGCCGCATGCCCGACGTAGGCGGGCGGCAGCAGCCCGAACACGGCGACCGCCAGCCGGACCGCCGAGGGCAGCCGCCAGGTGAGCCCCACGACGACCGTGGCGGCCAGCACCACGAGCAGGGCCTGGGTCTGCGGGATCGAGGTGCCGAACTCCAGCAGGTCAGGCGAGGCGAGCAGGGCTCCGGCGGGCAGCGGGATGAGGTTGGACAGGGTGAGCACGTAGCTCAGCCCGGTCGCCAGGGCCCAGCCGAGCGCCCACCAGCCGGCCGCGCGGCGGCAGGACCGGGACTCGGGCGAGGAGGCGGGGGCCAGGAGGGCGGCGACGAGCGTACCGACGCAGCCGACCGCGCACACGTCGAACCAGAACCGGGCCAGGGGCAGCCCCCACTCGGTGAACGGCCCGGCGGTGGGCAGCCCGGGAAGCTCCGGCTTGATGGCCCCGCCGAACCGCAGGACGACGACCAGCACCACCACGCCGGCGGCCACCGCCGCACCGGCGTAGGTCCTGGCCGACTTCCCTGCCGCGACCGATGGAACCGACGGGAACGCCCTGGCCATGGGTCAGCCCGCTTGCTTGGCGATCTCGGCCAGCTCCGCCTTCTGAGCCTTGATGATCTTGTCGGCCAGCTCGAGCGTGGGCCCGTGCTTGCCCGACTTCTTGACGGTCTCGGCCATCATCACGCCGTGCTCCAGATGGCCCGACAACGCCGACAGCCACTCCTTGTCGAAGCCGGAGCCGGCCTTCAGGTCCGCGCCCATCCGGTCGGTCGGCTCCGGCGGCACCGTCTCCTTCCAGGACTGCAGCCACGACGACATCATGTCGATGTCCGCCTGCTCCTCCGCGATGAGCTTCGTGCTCAGGTCACGGACGTACGGGGACTTTCCGCTCTTGGCCGCCACCTCGGCCAGCTGGATCGTCTGCTGGTGGTGCGTGATCATCTCCTGGCTGAAGACCACGTCAGCCTGATCGTGTGTCGTCGACGTGCTGTCCGCCGAGGCCGCGCACCCGGCCGCCAGCACCAGACCGAGCAGGGCCACAACCGCTGTACTCCAACGCATACACGGAGATACGCACGACACGGAGACGTGGTTCACACGACCCAAATGCCTGCTCGACAGGTTGTAGAGCTAGCCTGTAGGACGTGAAGGGTCTTGGCGAGCTTGAGCGCAGCATCATGGACATCCTCTGGGCGGAGAGCAGCGCGCTGACCGCCCGTGAGGTCGGCAGGCTCATCGCCGACCGCGACCTTGCCCCCACCACGGTGATGACCGTGCTCGACCGCCTCACCCGGAAGGGCTTCCTCCAGCGCACCCGGGACGGCCGCGCATGGAGATATCAACCGGCCGAAAGCCGCGACGCGTACATCGCCGAGCTTATGCTGGAAGCCTTGGACATGACGGGCGACCGATCGGCCGCCCTGACTCGCTTCGCCCAGGCCGTGTCGGGCTCGGAGGCGGAGATCCTGCGCAGAGCCCTTACGGAGCTGGAGGAAGAGTGATCACGGCAGCGGCGCTGGCAGCGCTCGCCACGGCGTGCGCGGTTGGCTCCTGGCGTTTCACGACTGCCCGGTGGACCTCACGCGCTCCTCGGCTGGCCATCATCGTCTGGCAGTCCCTGGGGGTGTCCTGGGGCCTGGCCACCACCGGCGCCATGCTCGCCTACGCGGTCCAGCCGTACGGCGAGGGGGTGCTGCCCGGGCTGTTCGCGTTCGCGCGGGGGGAGGCGCCGCTGGAGGCGTGGGACCCGCTGCACGTGCTGGCCCTGATCGCGGGGCTCACCGCCCTGACCGTGCTGATCGCGGTGCTGCTCACCGCGGGTGTGCAGGCGCTGCGCGCCCGCCGCAGGCACCGCATGCTGCTCGCGCTGATCTCCCACGACGACCCCGGCGTGCCCGGGGTGCGGGTGCTCGCCCACCCTGGCGCCGCCGCCTACTGCGTGCCCGGCCTGCGTTCGCAGGTCGTGGTGAGCGAGGGCGCGCTCAAGCTGCTGTCGGAGGACGAGATGGCCGCCGTGCTCGCGCACGAGGCCGCGCACGTGCGCGAGCGGCACGACCTGGTGCTGCTGCCCTTCGCCGCGCTGCGCAGGGCGATGCCCTGGTCGAAGGTGGTGGCCGACGCGCAGGCGCAGGTGGAGCTGCTCATCGAGATGGCCGCCGACGACCGCGCCCGGCGCTACTGCTCGCCGCGCAGGCTGGCGACGGCGCTGCTCAGGTTCGGTACGGCGGGCGCCATGCCGACCCCCCAGGGCATGCTCGGCGTGCACGCCAAGCACGTCATGGCCAGGGTCGACCGCCTGATCAAGCCGGCTCCCGAGCTGGCCGCCCCGGTGCGCTACGGCTACATCGCACTCTCTGTGACGTTGGTCACCTCGGCGCCTCTCCTGTGGGTCTTCCAGCTCTGACGTGCTTGCTGGCGTTAACCGTCCCGTTTGCAATTGCAAGCACTACGGGGCAGACTATGAGGCATGGCACTACCCAAGGTCGACTCGATCGGTGAATACATCCGCGAGCAACGGCAGCAGGCGAAGATCTCGCTGCGCCAGCTCGCGGCGGCGGCAGGGGTCTCCAACCCCTACCTGAGCCAGATCGAGCGTGGGCTGCGCAAGCCGAGCGCGGAGATCCTCAACCAGATCGCCAAGGGTCTGCGCATCTCCTCGCAGGCGCTCTACGTGCAGGCGGGCCTCATCGAGGACCGCGAGCCGCCGAGCGACGTCATCACGGCGATCAGGGCCGACACGCACCTCAGCGAACGGCAACGCCAGGTGCTGATTGATATCTATGAGTCGTTCCGCAAGGAGAAGCGCGCCGAAGACGAGCAGACCTCCCAGAATGCTCGCCCCCGGCACGACTCCGGATCGGACGACGAACCGCTGTCAGAGGAGTTTCTCGCCGCTCTTGAGCCCTATACGGCGACCTCCGGCAACGGCAACGTCACCCAGGAAACCAAGGAAGGTTAACCCATGACGCTCGCAACCGAGGTCAAGAAGCTTACGGAGTCCAAGCCGTTCTACGCCGTCGCGGGTGTCGGCGACTTCGCGGTCGAGAAGCTCCGCGAGCTGCCCGAGCAGTTGCAGAAGCTGCAGTCGCGCCGCACCGAGCTGACCAAGGACCTGCCGGAGATGGCCCGCGTGTACGCCGGCAAGGCCGAGAGCTTCGCCAAGGAGTTCCCGGAGAAGGCCCGCGGATACGCCGACCAGCTCGCCGGCAGGGCCACCGAGGCCTACGAGGACTTCGCCACGCGCGGCCGCCGGGTCGTCAGCAAGACGAGCGGCGACGCCGCGCTGGAGCTCGAGGAGGTGGCGCAGGCCGCCAAGCCCGCCACCCCGGCCAGGAAGCCCCGCACCACCAGGGCGAGGGGCTGAGCTGACGCGAAAGCCCGTCTCCCGAGGGAGGCGGGCTTTCCGCTTTGGGGTGCCCGTCTGTCAGGGTCGCCTATTAGGCTGAAGCCGATTTCATTGCGGCGTGGTGCGGAGCCAACAACATGAATTTGATCAACAGTGTCCTCAATCTCCTCTTCCTGGTGCTCGCCGCCGTCATCTTCGGCATGTCGGCGTACGCGCTCGTGCACGCGCTACGGGTGCCGACCGGCGCTTTCGTCTCGGCGGGCAAGCTGCAGAAGAACATCTGGCTGCTGATCCTGGCGCTGGCGACGCTGTTCTCGGTGGGCGGCGCCTGGAGCTACTTCATCGACTTCCTCATCGTCGGCGGCGCCGGCTTCATCGGCCTGGGCGCGCTGGGCTTCTTCTCGATCGTGGCCGCCATCGCCGCCACGATCTACATCGTGGACGTCAAACCGGCCGTCAAGGGCATGGGCGGGCGGGGCAACAACGGTCCCTACGGCCCCTGGTGATCGACCCGGGCGTTAGGCTGCCGACATGACCTACGACCTCCACGGGCGCACGCAGCGGCTGGAGCTGTCCGACCAGGTTCTCCTCGATTTCGAGGCCGTCGTGCTGGAGGCGACGCCCGAGGGGATCGTGCTGGACAGGTCGGCGTTCTATCCGGGCGGCGGCGGCCAGCCGGCGGATCACGGAGTGCTGATCTGGCAGGGCGTCGAGACGCGCGTCGTGGGGGTGCGCAAGGGCGACGACCTCCAGCTGATCCCGGCCGAGGGCGATCCCATCCCGCCGGTGGGCACCGTGGTCGAGGCGGCGGTGGCCGACGAGCGGCGCTCGGCCCTCATGCGTACGCACTCGGGGCTCCACGTGCTGTGCGGGGTGGTGTTCAGGGACTACGGCTGCCTCGTCACCGGCGGCAACATGGACGAGCTCAGCGCGCGGATGGACTTCAACCTGCCCGAGGTGCCCCCCGGGTTCAAGGAGGCCGTCGAGGACGCCTGCAACACCGAGATCGCCGCCGACCGGCGCATCGACGTACGCGTCCTGCCGCGCAAGGAGGCGTTCGACATCCCCGACATCATCCGCACGGCCACCAACCTGGTCCCGGAGACCGTCCAGGACGTGCGGATCGTCGACATCGTGGGCCTCGACACCCAGGCCGACGGCGGCACCCACGTGGCCTCCACCAAGCAGATCGGCCACATCAAGGTGGCCAAGATCGAGAGCAAGGGCCGCGGCTTCCGCCGGCTGCGCATCCAGATCTCCGACTAGTCGATCACCTTGGCGAGGCCGTCGAGCAGCGGGCCGAGCCCGAACTCGAAGAGCCGGTCCAGGTCGAGGTCGAAGTCGCCGTTCAGTTCGGCCACGACCCCGGCGAAGGCGCGATATTCCTCGGACTCGGCGATCCAGCGCAGGTGCTCCTCCTGCCCGGCCATGAACTCGTCGGCGCTGAGCCCCGTAGCGGCCTGGGCCTGCCGCTCCAGCTCGAGGTTGGCGGCGATGCCCTGCACGTAGCTGTAGACCAGGGTGTGCACGTGCATCTTGGCCGTGGCGTCGAGCCTCGTGCCCGCCAGCGCGGCCATGACCCACTCCGTGTGCCTGAGCAGGCTGGCCGAGGGCAGCGGCCTGGTCAGCGAGGTGACGCCGGCCATCCACGGGTGCGCGCGGTAGCCGGCCCACTGGAGGCGCGCCGACACCTCCAGCCTGGCCCGCCAGCCGTCCGGGGGCTCCCCGGGCAGCGGGAACTCGTCGATGACGGCTTCGACCATGAGCAGGACCAGGTCGTCCTTGCCGCCCACGTGGCGGTAGAGGGACATGGTGGCCATGCCGAGCCGGTCGGCGAGGCCGCGCATGGTCAGCTCGGGCAGGCCCTCGGCGTCGGCGATCTCGACGGCGGCCCGTACGATGCGCTCCCGCGTCATCTCATTTCCTGAAATATCCGGCCGCCGGGCCGCCGCCCTGCCCCCGCGCGGCTCCGCCACGATCGTCCCCACGCGCGGCTCGGCGACCACGACACCCTCCTGGGCCAGGAGCGCGAGCGCCTTGGCGGCGGTGGCCAGGGCGACCCCCCGGTCCCTGGCGAGCTGCCTGGTGGACGGGACGCGGTCTCCTGGGCGGAGCCGGCCGTCGGCTATGCGGCGCTTGATGTCGGCGACGATCTCGGCGTAGGGGGCTGCCATCCCATCCTCCTGTACTAGTACAGATCTCTCCATATTACCCTTGTGGGCTGCTGTCCGTACTGCGTACATTCAGCGTACAACGTCAACACCTGCGACAAGGAGCAGAACATGAAGGTCCTCATCTCGGGCGCGAGCGTCGGCGGCGCCGTCCTGGCGTACTGGCTGCGGCGGCACGGGTACGAGACCACGCTCGTCGAGCGGGCCCCGGCCCCGCGCAAGGGCGGTCAGGCCATCGACATCAGGGGCGCCGCGCTGGACGTGGTCGCGAAGATGGGCGCCATCGAGCAGATCAGGGCGCTGCGGACGACCATGCGCGGCATGTCCATGGTGGACGGCGACGGCAACGAGCTCATGCGCAGCTACGAGGAGACGGTCAGCGGCGGCCGGTTCGACAGCCCGGACATCGAGATCATGCGCGACGACCTGACCGCCATCCTCACCTCGGCCTCGGGCGCCGAGTACGTGTACGGCGACTCGATCGCCACCCTCGACCAGGACGCCGACGGCGTGGACGTGACGTTCGAGAGCGGCGGCCGGGGGCGCTACGACTACGTGTTCGGCGCCGACGGCCTGCACTCCAACGTGCGCAGGCTCACCTTCGGCCCGGAGGCGCAGTTCCTCAGCCACCTCGGCATGTACGTCTCCATCTTCACCACCGACAACTTCCTCGGGCTGGACCACTGGCAGACCTGGTTCCGCGAGGGCGACACGGGAGGCGCCCTCTTCAGCGACCGGGACGCCACCGTGATGCGGGTCAACCTGGGCTTCGGCGCGGGTCCGATCGACTACGACCACCGCGACGTCGAGCAGCAGAAGCGCCTGATCCAGGAGCGCTGCTCGGGGCTGCGCTGGGAGGTGCCCAAGCTGCTGGAGGCCATGTGGAAGGCCGACGACTTCTACTTCGACGCCATGGCCCAGGTCAGGATGGAGCGCTGGTCGAAGGGCCGGGTCGCGCTGGTCGGCGACGCGGGCTACTGCGCCTCGCCGCTGTCGGGGCAGGGCACCAGCCTGGCGCTGGTGGGGGCGTACGTGCTGGCGCAGGAGCTCGGCAAGGAGCCGATCGGGGCCTTCGACCGGTACGAGGAGCGCATGCGCCCGTACGTCGCGCAGAACCAGGCGCTCGCCCACGAGAACCCCGGCCAGGGTGCCTCGCCGGAGAGCGTTCAGCGGGCGGCAACCAGCATCACGCTGGACTGACAGTCACGAACCGATACGATTTGCCGCCATGGGTACCAGACTCACCATGGCCGCACTCGGGGCCACCGCTCTGACGTTGACCGCCGTACCCGCGTACGCGGCGGGCGCCGGGATCACGGACGAGGTGACGATGACCCTCGGCAAGAACGGCACCCTGCACGTGGTCGAGAAGATCAGCGGAGCGTCGGGTGAGCTCAAGCGGACGTTCATCACCAGGACGCGGTACGACGACGGCAACGACCGCGTCTACCAGATCTCGAACGTCAAGGGCGGCACCCTCGCCGGCGACGTGCTCACCGTGAAGGGCGACGGAACGGTCGAGTACGACGTCAAGGGGGCGGTGACCACCTCGGGCGGTGTCGAGGAGCTGCGCTGGTTCGCGGTGAACGGCTGGAGCCAGCAGGTCGCCAAGGCCACGGTCAAGGTGAACGGCCCCGGGCAGGTCCAGAACCTGTCCTGCTTCGCCGGCGAGCTGACCTCGGCCATCGGCTGCACCTCGGCCTCCATGGACCACTCGGCCACCGAGGCCGACTTCGAGCAGGAGAACATCGCCCCCAGCCAGGCCCTGACCGTGGTCGTCGGCTACCCCAAGGGGTCCAGCTCCGGCGTCCCCATCCTGGAGCGGCGCTTCTCGCTGGCCTCGGCGTTCACCCTGAACATCGTCACCGGCGGCGCCCTGGCCGGCCTGCTGGTGCTGCTGCTCGGCGGCGTCGTCCTGCTCTACTGGACGCGCGGCCGTGACGCCAGGGCCGCCGGCCACGCGCAGGGCCCGGTCGATCCGGTGCAGAACGGCCACTTCTCCCCGCCCGACGGGGTACGGCCCGGTCAGATCGGCACCTTGGTGGACGAACAGGCCGACGTGGTCGACGTGACCGCGACGATCGTCGACCTCGCGGTCCGCGGCTACCTGCGGATCGACGAGCAGCCGCGCCAGACGTACGACGCGCCCGACTGGATGCTGGTCAGGCTGCCGAACGCGCCGGTCAACGCGCTGCTGCCGTACGAGCGCGCCCTGTACGACGCCATCTTCGACGGGCGGGACGCGGTGCTGCTGTCGCAGCTGTCCGGCTCGTTCGCGGCCCACCTGGGCAAGGTGCGCGACGCCCTGTACGCCGACGTGGTCAAGCAGGGCTGGTTCGCCCGCCGGCCCGACACCGAGCGCACCAGGTGGACGACGATCGGCGTGGTGCTCATCGCGGTCGGCGTGCTGGCCACGGCAGGGCTGGCCTGGTTCACCACGTACGGGCTGCTGGGTCTGGCCGTCATCATCGCGGGCGGCGCGTTGGCCGTCGGCGGGCAGTACATGCCGGCCAAGACGGCCAAGGGCTCGGCGGCGCTGGCGCACACGATGGGCTTCCGGCAGTACCTGTTCTCCGGCGAGCTGGGGGAGGTGCCGGAGCAGCACCGGGTTGAGCTGTTCTCCCGCTACCTGCCCTATGCGGTGATCTTCGACGGGGTGGAGCACTGGTCGCGGGTGGTGGCCTCGGTCACGGGGAACGGCCACCAGTCCGACAACCTCTACTGGTACCACGGGCCCGCGGAGTGGGATCTGTCCAAGTTCGCCGGGTCGATGCGGACGTTCACCACGACGACCTCGGGCGCCATCTCCGCCACCCGCCAGTTCCGCACGCTCTGACGGAACCGGTTTCGCACGCTCTAACGGAACCGGAGCTCACCCACCGGCCGGCCGCCGCCGAACACCGGCGGTGCAGCCAGCTCGGCCAGCTCCGGCGCGTCCAGGCCCAGCGAGCGCAGGGCCGCGACCGTGGCCGGGACACGGGCGCGCTGGGACCCGTCCTCGATCTTGACGGTGCCCGCGCGCCCGTCCTCGAACACGAACGCGTCGAACGCCTCCGCCCCCGCCTTCAGCATGAGCCCCGGCAGAGCGCGCATCAGCTTGGCCTCGGGGCGGTCGGTGCCCGAGGTCCACTCGGGGTAGGTGCTCATCGCGTCGAAGATCTTGCGCTCGTACGAGTCGGGGGATGACATCGGGAACGCCCTGAACGCCTTCGTCACGCCCAGCATCGACACGAAGAACAGCGGCGCCCCGCACCCGTCCACCCCGGAGGCCGCCACCCGCTCCCCCGTCAGGTCCTCCACGGTCTCGCGGATCGCCCGCTGGAGCGGGTGCTTGGGCTCGAGGTAGGACTCGGTGGGCCAGTCGTTCAGGACGCAGGTGGCCAGCATGGCGGCGTGCTTGCCGGAGCAGTTCATGTAGACGCGGCCGCATTCCGTGGCACTCCGGTCGTACGGGTAGTCCTCGGGGCACAGCAGCGCCGACTCCTCCAGCCCGGCGCCCGCGAGGATCTTCCTGACGCCGTCCACGTGGAACGGCTCGCCCGAATGCGAGGCGCAGGCCAGCGCCAGCAGCTCCTCCTCCAGCCCGAGCCCCGAACGGAGCATGCCGAGCGCCTGGAGCGGCTTCATCGACGACCGTGGCGACGCGGGAACATGCACCGCGCCCTTCGCCTCGACCGGGCGTCCTTCCGCGTCCACCGTCAGCATGCGAGCCTGATGCGTGGACTCCACGAACCCGGACCGGACAACTTCCACAATCATCGACATTTCGCTTCCCCTTTCGGCATGAGTCTACGAACCCTTCTTCCTGGTCCAGAATGGGTTGCCATGCGAGCAGTGGTGCAGAGAGTGAGTTCGGCGTCGGTGGTGGTCGACGGTCAGACCGTCGGGGCCATCGACGAGCCCGGCCTGCTGGTGCTGGTGGGCGTCACCCACACGGACACGCGGGCCGAGGCCGCCAAACTCGCCGCCAAGCTCTGGGGCCTGCGCATCCTGCACGGCGAGAAGTCCTGCTCGGACGTGTCGGCGCCGCTCCTGGTGATCAGCCAGTTCACCCTGTACGGGGACGCCCGCAAGGGACGGCGGCCGACGTGGCAGGCCGCCGCCCCTGGGCCGGTCGCGGAGCCGCTGGTGGATGCCGTGGTGGAGGAGCTGCGCCAGTTGGGGGCGCACGTGGAGACGGGCGTCTTCGGCGCCGACATGAAGGTGTCGCTCGTCAACGACGGCCCGATCACCCTCATCCTCGACTTCTGACCGCCCACGCCTGGGCGCCTGCCACCAGGCGAGCCATCACCCGGGCGCCTGCCGCCGGGAGAGCCCTCACCTGGGCGTCTTCCACCGGGAGCCCTCACCCGGGCGTCTGCCGCTGGGAGAGCCCCCGCCTGGGCGTCTGCCACCGGGAGGGGCCTTCAGCGGATGCGGCGGCGGAGGGCCGGGTCGATGGAGACGTTGCGTCCCGCGTCCGGCGGCACGATGACCTCCTGCGCGGCCGCCACCCCACCGGCCAGCAGCGGCGCGTCCACCGGCACCGTCCGCTTGACCACCGCCAGCGCGATCGGCCCGAGCTCGTGGTGCCGGGCGGCCGACCCGACCACACCGACCTCGTGGCTCTCGAAGATCACCGGATCACCGTGCGCCGGCAGCGTGTCGACACTGCCGTCGAGGTGCAGGAACACCAGGCGCCGCGGCGGATGCCCGAGATTGTGCACCCGGGCGACCGTCTCCTGGCCGCGGTAGCACCCCTTGCTCAGGTGTACGGCCGCACCGATCCAGCCCACCTCATGGGGAATCGTCTTGTGATCGGTGTCGAACCCCAGCCGCGGCCGGTGCGCCTCGATCCGCAGCGCCTCGTACGCCCACAGCCCCGCCAACGGCTTGCCCAGGTGATCGGGCAGCTCGTCGCGCGGCACCAGGAAGTCCTCCGTGGCCGTGGACAGCACGGCCAGGTCGTCGGCCCGCGACACCTCGACCCGCAGCATGAACCGCATCCGGTCGAGATAGTCGATCAGGCTCTGCGCGGTGCCCGGCTCGACATGGGCCAGCATGCTCTCACCGTCGTCGACAAGTGTCAGGTGGTGCAGCACGTGACCCTGCAGGTCGAGATCGAGCGTCTGCGTCCACTCGCCCGGCTTCAGGGCGTCGAGTTTCTGCGAGGTCAGGTCGTTGAGCCATTTCAGCCGGTCTACGCCGGCGATGCGGACCACCTCACGGTTGCTGCGGTCGACGACCGCCTCACCCTTGGCCAGTGCACGCTGCTCGGCGAACAGATCGCCGTAGTGCGCGGCAACGTCGGAATCCGGCCCATCGGCCGCGACGGCACCGGGGAGATCGAGCAGAGGGCTACGCATGCCCTCCAGGTTATCGGCACTCACACCACCGCCCGAAAACCCCCACCCACTCGCCCACGTACAGCAGCCGCCCAACAACCGGAAGCGACCACTCACGTACTAACGGCAGCCGCCCAACACCTGGGCACACGACCACCCACCCACCTGCGGCAGCCGCTCAACCCTCGTGAACGACCACCGCCCCAACTCCCAGCAGTCACGACAGTCGCGGGAACGCCCGGAGGCGGCCTTCCTCCCGCCCGCTACCGGCAGTTGCGGCACCGTCCGAAGACGGTCAGATGATGCACGTCCGCGACGAACCCCAGCTCCTCGTCCAGCCCTTTGACCAGCCCGTCCGCCAGCTCGGGCCGTACCTCGAACACCTCGTCGCACCCCCGGCACACCAGGTGCACGTGATCGGCCTCAGCGGCCAGGTGGTAGGTCGGCGCACCGTGCCCCAGATGCGTGTGGGTCACCATGCCGAGCTCTTCGAGCAGCTCCAGCGTCCGGTAGACCGTGGAGATGTTCACGCCACGCGCGGTCTCGCGGACCTTGACGCAGATCTCCTCGGGCGTGGCGTGCTCCAACGTCTTGACCGCCTCAAGGACGAGCTGGCGCTGCGGGGTGACCCGGTAGCCCTTGGCGCGGAGTTCCTCATGCCACTGCGTCTCCGTCATGCCCCGAGTGTACGGCCCGGCGATATTCACTTGCCCCTTTCGCGCACAAGCGCATAGCGTCTTTGGTACGCGGAAAGGAGGTGGTCCAAACAATGGTGAATCATAGTTGGGCTAGCGAGGTGGTTGTCCGCTAGCGCTGCGGACTGTTGTCTCGTGACGTATGCGAATACGAGGCAACCACCGGGGCCCCTGGCAGCCGGAGGGCGGGACCATGATCCCGTCTTTGGTCCATCCGGCCCACCTGCCGAGCAGGTGGAGTTCGCCTGGGGCCCTTCTTCATGTCCACGTCGGGAAGCCGAGCCGTCGCACGCACCTTGGCGGACGGACGCCCCCGCTCGTGAAATCCCCGCCTGACGCTTCGGGCCGTGGCCATCACCGGCTCCAAGAGCACGACCGGGGCCACTCACCCGGCCACCGAGGAGACCTCGGCACGACCGCAGTCACTCACCCGCCCGCCGAGACCTCCGCACGACCGGCTTACGCACCCGACCACCGAGACCTCGACCACCGCAGAGCACCACCGGGGTTACTCACCCGACCACCGAGACCTCCGCCACTACAGAGCACTATCGGGGTTACTCACCCGGCCACCGATATCCCAGCCGCCGATGTTCCGGCCAGCGATGTTCCGGCCAGCGATGTTCCGGCCAGCGATATGCCGCCACCACGATCGCTACGCCATGAAGCGCGACTCGGGGGCGAGGGAGACAGTCTCGAGAGACGAAGGGACAGGCTCGAGGGGCAAAGGGGACAGGCGCGAGACCAAGAGCCCCGTTTAGCGCTCACCCCGTCAGTGCTCACCTCGCGCCGCGATGCCGAGCTTGTCGCACGCGTCCCGATAGAGCTGCACCACAGCCTTACGCACCTGGGCCCGCTCGGTGAGCGTCTCCCCCCAGGGCACCCGCACCCGTTCCCCACCATCGACCATGAACTCGATCGCCTCGGCATCCACGTCACTCGTCACCGCCGAGGTGGCGTCGGGCCGGCCGCCGAGTGCCCGCACGATGATCAGCGAGTCCCCGGCGTGGTCGTCATTCATGTGGCGCTTGATCGCCTCGACGACGTCAGCGGTGAAAGGCGTGCTCATATCGACTCAAGCTACCTTCTTCAGCTCCGCCGACATATGGTCCGTGAGCGGGTGACCCACGGCCGCCATCTCGTACGCCCACATCAGGTTGCCGTTGACCAACCCGTACAGCCGGTGCCCCGCCGTGTACTCCTTGGCGGTGCCGGTGCGGGCCACGACGTCCGTACGCAGCTCGATCTTGTGGAAGACGACCTCGCCGATGTAGATCTCGACGATCCCGGTCGGGTGGGCGAGCACCACCTCGATCTGCCTGTCGGGCTGCGGGCGCCAGTATCCCGATTCGGTGGCCAGCGGCTTGACCCGGTTGCCGTCCTGGTCGAGCAGCCAGGTGCGGCTCACGTAGCTCAGGAACGGCTTCCCGTTGTGCCCGAACTCGATCTCCTGCCCGAAGTTGAAGCTCTCGATCGTCGGGTAGCCGCCCACGCCGGCGCCTTCCCACCGGCCGAGCAGGAACGCGATGGGCTCCAGGGCGGGGTGCACCTCAGGTTCTTCCATGTTCCCCAAGCGTAGTGCTCCTGGCTCGCCGTACAGCCTCGGTGTACAGCTCGGTGGTGAGATCACCACGGCCGATGCCGACGTCCGCCATCACCTGCCTGATCACCCGCAATGCGCCGGGAACCGCGTCGGGCTCGACCACTGCCTCGATTTCGAGAAACGTACCGTCGAGTTCGGGAATGGTCACGAGCGTGGCCAGCAAAGAAAGCCCCGACTTCGAAATCCGGTAGTTCCTGCACCGCTTTTCATACCGGATCACTTCTTGCAACCCGAGTTTGCGCAGCACAGCCTCCATCGCCACCGGGTCCTCAACGCCGGTCTCGTACTCAGGCTTGGACCCGCTGACCGGATCGACGCTGGGATCCTTGAACGTGAGCAGGCTCACCGCGCCATCGTCCACCACCCTCACCCGGATCTCCCTCCCGTCGCGGGAGTACTGGAGATCGGGGGTGTCGTAGTAGACATCGCGGTAAACGTTGGCCGTCTCCGGCGCACGCTCCCGCAACGCGGCCCGTACGCCGACGGGATCCCGCACGACGGCCTTCAACTCGGCCTCGATCCACATGCTCCTCCTCCAGCCTCCCTCGTAGCAGCCCATGGAGCGGTGTCCTCCGGCGTCCCCTGCGGGAGCCTGTCGGGCGGTGTCCTCCGGCATCCCTTGCGAGAGCCTGTCAGGCGGCGCCCTTCGGCGGCCCCTGCAGAAGCCCATGGGGCGGTGTCCTCCGACATCCCTCGTAGCAGCCCGTGGGGCGGGGCCCTTCGGCGTCCCCTGCGGGAGCCTGTCGGGTGGCGTCCTTCGGCGTCCCTTGGGGGAGTCTGTTGGGCGGTGTCCTTCGCGGCGTCTCTTCGGTCAAGGTGAGGTCTTTCCTGCGCGGGCTTGTGTATTCAGTTGGAGTCCTTCGCCGGAAGTCGACGGGCGTTAGGGTGACGGGTATGGAACGATCACTGGTGATCAAGGTGACCGCCGGGGCAGATGCCCCTGAGCGGTGCAACCAGGCGTTCAATGTCGCGGCCGCCGCGCTCGCGAGTGGTGTGCCCGTTTCCCTGTGGCTGACCGGTGAGGCCTCGTGGTTCGCGCTGCCGGGCAGGGCCAAGGAGTTCAGCCTGCCGCACGCCGCGCCACTCACCGACCTCCTCGACGCCGTGCTGGCCGCGGGGCGCGTGACACTCTGCACCCAGTGTGCGGCCCGTAGGAACATCACCGTGGACGACCTCATCGACGGGGTCCGCATCGCGGGCGCGCCGGCGTTCGTCGAGGAAGTGGTCAGGGAAGGCGCCCAGGCGCTGGTCTACTGATCCTCCGGGTTGTAAGCCGCAGGTCACGCCTGAGGCTCATCCGTTGGCGTCCGAAAGACGAGGCGCGCGAAGACCAGGTGCCTGCCCGGAGTGCAGGGATATGCGTCGGCCCGGCACGCGTGACCGCGTGTGGCGGCCCGCGACCGTGCGCGACCGCGTGGCCGTGTGGTCGTATGTCATCCCGCGCGGCCGTGGGCGGTCGTGTGTGGCGCGCGGCCGTGCGTAGCCGTGTGGTGGCGCGCGGCGATGCGTAGCCGCGTGGCGGTGCGCGACCGTGCGTGGCCGTGGCGGGGCGCGACCGTGTGTGGCGCGCGGCCGCACATGGCCGTGTGGCGGTACGAGACCGTGTGACGGCCGTGCGTAGCCGTGTGGTGGCGCGCGGCGATGCGTAGCCGTGTGCCGGTGTGGCCGTGCGGCGGGGCGCGACCGGCGCGTGGCCGGGCATAGCCGTGCGTGGCCGTGTGGCGGCCCGTGGCGATGCATAGCCGTGTGGCGGGGCGCGACCGTGCGTAGCCGTGTGGCGGTGTGTGGCCGTGCACGACCGTGTAGCGGTGTGTGGCGGTGGTGGGGAGGGGGTGGGTTATAGGCCGTTGGGGTGGCGGTCGCGTACGGCGTTGAGTTCGATGTTCTGCTCCAGCAGTGCCTTCACCGCGCAAAGGACGATCGTGAAGCCGCCCGTCGAATCCGCCACGTGGGCGATGATCTCGTCGCCGGACCCGGTGAGCCCGCTCTCCGCCACCTCGACGAGAGTGGCGTCCTGTCCGTACGGGGTGAAGCGGAACTCGACGGTCAGCGGATGGTCGTCGTTCCATTGGAAGAGGATCCTGCTCCCCTCCTCCACCTCCTTGACCAGCACATTCGTGGAGATCCCGTACATCTCCCACGTCCACTGGAGCCGCGCACCCGGCGACATCCGGCCGGTGCTCTTGGTGAACCAGAACCTGGTGGTGACCTCCGGGTCCGCGAACGCCTCGAAGACCTCGGCGGGTGGCCTGCGGATGAGCATCGCGGTCTGTACGTCGGGGAGCTTGGTGAGTGTGAGCGTGTCAACGGCCATGGTCAGACTCCTTTCTCGTCCTGCGACTCCCGCCTGGCGGTCTCGGTGATGGGCGCCATCGTTTCGCCGGTTTCCAGCAGGGTCTTGAGGTTGGAGAGCAGTTCGGGCCAGCCTTGGCTGATCGACTCGCGTACGCCGCTGTCGGGCTCGAAGCCGCTGTGCACGATGGTCAGCTTGACCGTCTCCCCAGCCTGTTCGATGTCGAAGGTCACCTTGGACCTGGGCTCCGCGGTCACCCGGGCCAGTGCTTCGTCGCTCAGGCCGACGGCCTTGGCGAACTCCGGCGTGAAGGTGTGCCAGGAGTAGGCCAGGCGGCGGTGGGGGTCGGACTCGAGTACGACCTGCTCGGGGTCCTCGATGGTGACGCCGCCCAGCTTCCAGGCCATCGTCGAGCCCACCTTCCAGTCGGACTCGATCTCGACGCCCCAATAGCTGAGGGTGAAGGCGGGCTCGGTCAGGGCCTGCCAGAGCCGCTCCGGGGTGGTTTTGATGTATGTCGTGTAAACGAAGTCGTTGCTGGTCATGGGGCTCTCCAAAGCCGTCTTGAGGTCGGCGAGCGCGCCGGCTCGCCGCCGGTCGTACTGGTTGATCCAGCGATCGGCGATGGCGTTGATCGGCACGGCATTGAGGTAGTGCAGCTTCTCCCGGCCGCGCCACATCGTGGTCACCAGGTTGGCCTCCTCCAGCACGGCCAGGTGCTTGCTGACCGACTGCCTGGCCATGTCCAGGCCGGCGCACAGCTCGCGCAGGGTTTGCCCGTTGCGGGCGTTGAGGCTGTCGAGCAGCATGCGGCGACTGGGGTCGGCCAGCGCCTTGAACACCTCGTCCATTTAGCCCATCTACCGCCATCCAGGCCAGACATGCAGTCGATTGGCTGCATGTCTCGACCATAGGCAGCCGGATGACTGCATGTCAACCGGAGCTGATCGCGGCGTTGCTGGAGGCGGTGGAGTTCTGCGCGAAAAGCGGTATCGGTGGCCGACATCCGTGCGCCGGTATCGGTGGCCGATGGCGAAGTCGGCAAGGTGCGGGAGTCGTGGCGGGTATCGGTGGCCGATGGCGAGGGCGGCAAGGTGCGGGAGTCATGGCGGGCAACAGCTCCAACGCCCGTTGCGCGCCCGTCGGCTCTTGGCTTTCGGCCCGGCCGACATGGGCTCACCAACCATGCTCGGACACCGGCCCAGAACACGTCGATGCCGGACTGTCCTGACCCCGCCGTTCCGGCGGGCAGAGCGGGTTTGCCTAGGATCGGGAGTCGATCGAGGAGGCAAGAGGGTGGAGACGACCGGCGCGTTGGCGGAGGCCGAGTGGGAAGCGCATCGCTCCGCGGTCTTCGGGGCGGCCTACCGGATCCTCGGCACCGTGACGGAGGCCGAGGACGTGACGCAGGAGGTCTGGTTGCGCGCCGTCGCCGCCGACCTGTCCGAGGTGCGGGATCTGCGGGCCTGGCTGGTGACCGTGGCCGCCCGGACGTCCTACAACGTGCTGCGGTCGGCCCGCGTCCGCCGCGAGTCCTACGTCGGCCCCTGGCTGCCCGAACCCCTGCTGACCGGGCCCGACGCCGCCGCCCAGGTGCTCATGGACGAGTCGGTGAGCACCGCGATGCTGGTGGTCATGGAGACGCTCACCCCCGCCGAACGCGTCGCGCTGGTGCTGCACGACGTCTTCGACTTCCCGTTCGCCCGGATCGCCGAGGTGCTCGACAGCACGCCCGCCGCCGGCCGCAAGCTCGCCTCACGCGCGCGGGCGCGGGTCGCCGCGGTCCAGGAGCGGCCCCGGGCGTCCAGGGCCGAGACCGAACGGCTGCTCAGGGCGTTCAAGGCGGCCGCCGACGCGGGTGACCTGGCCGGGCTCGTCGAGCTGCTGCACCCCGAGGCCGTATACGTCGCCGACGGCGGCGGCGAGGTGACCGCGGCGCGCAGGCCGGTCCGGGGCGCGGCGCGGATCGCCCTGCTGGCGGTCAGGGTGATCGAGCTCAGGCGGCCCGACGCGTTCCAGGTCATCGAGGTGAACGGGCGCCCGGCCCTGGCGACCTACCACGGCGGCAAGCTGGTCTGGCTCGACACCGTGGAGATCGCCGACGGGCGGATCACGACGTTCAGGCGGCTGGTCAATCCGGACAAGCTCGCCCGCCTCGGTCACATCTGATCCCGCCGTCTTGTCTCCCTGCCGACCGGCCCCCGATCCCCGGGGGCCAGGCGCCCCTGATCCCCCGGGGGCGAGGCGGAGAGAGGACGGGACAGTGGCGCACGTTGTGATCATCGGAGGCGGTTTCGCGGGCGTGTGGAGCGCGGCGGGAGCGGCGCTGGCGCGCGGAGCGGCGGACCTGCGCATCACGCTCGTCTCGCCGAACGAGCACCTGGTGCTACGACCACGCCTGTACGAGCCGGAGCCGGACCTGGCCAAGGTGGAGCTCGGCAGGGTCCTCGGGCCGGTCGGCGTCGAGCACCTGCGGGCCTCGGTGAGCACGATCGACACCGGCCGCCGCGTGGTGGTGGCCGACGGCCGGGAGATCGGCTACGACCGCCTGGTGCTGGCGGCCGGCAGCAAGCTCGTCCGGCCCGAGGGCCTGCCCGGCGCCGAACGGCTCTTCGACATCGACACCCTGGACGGGGCCCGGCGGCTCGCCGACCACCTGCGCGACCGCGAGAACTACCGCGCCGTGGTCGTCGGGGCGGGGTTCGTGGGCCTGGAGGCCGCGACCGAGCTGGCCGCCCGGGGCCGGGTGCTGCTGGTGGACCGCTCACAGGTGGTCGGGCACCAGCTCGGCCCGGGCCCGCGCGAGGAGATCGAGACGGCGCTGGACAAGCTGGGCGTCGAACGCCGCCTCGGGACGACGGTGACGGAGATCGGCGACGGGTACGCCGTCCTGTCCGACGGCACCAGGATCGAGGCGGACGCGGTGGTCTGGGCGGCCGGGATGAGGGCCAGCGAGCTCACCCGGCAGATCTCCGACGAGCTCGACCGCCTCGGCCGCGTGCCGGTGGACCGGCACCTGCGCGCCCTTCCCGAGGTGTTCGCCGCCGGGGACACGGCCGCCGCGGCGTTCGACGCCGAGCACACGGTCATGCAGGCCTGCCAGCACGCCACCCCGCTCGGCAAGGTCGCCGGGTACAACGCGGCGGCCGACCTGCTCGGCGTGCCGCTGCGCGACTTCACCCCCGGCCCGTACGTCACCTGCCTGGACCTGGGCGGCGCCGGCGGGATCTTCACCCGGGGCTGGGACCGGAGGGTGATGGCCTCAGGCGCCGACGGCAAGGAGATCAAGACGCGGATCAACCAGGCAATCCACCCGCCGGTCGACGACGCCGCGAAGATCCTCGCCGCCGCCGACCACGTCTACCTGGAGTTGCCCTTCTTCCCTCCCGACGAGGAGACCGGTCAGCCGGGCAGGACGGCGGCCAGGCGTTCCTGGCGCAGGGCCTCGTAGCGGGAGTTGTCGAGAGGTGCCAGGTCGCCCACCCGCCACGACAGCAGCAGGTCGGCCAGGGCCGGGTTGCGGGCCAGGGCGGGCCCGTGGAGGTAGGTGCCCACCACGTGGCCCGCGTAGCAGCCCTCGAAGCCGTCTCCGTTGCCCACCCCGACGAGGGTCCGGGACAGGGGCTTGACGCCGGGGCCCAGATGGGTGATGCCCATGTGGTTCTCGAAGCCGGTCAGGGTGGGGAGGTTGAGCGCGGCGTCCACCTCGGCGGCCAGCTCGCCGACCGCTCGGGCGGGACCGCGGGAGCTGGCGATGTCCAGCAGCCCGATCCCGTCCACCGGCTGGCCCTCCTCGCCCCCGAACGTGCTGCCCATGATCTGGTATCCGGCGCACACCGCCAGCAGGGCGGCGCCGCGGGCGACGGCGCGGTGGAGGCCGCCGTCGCGGCGCAGGCGTTCGGCGGCCAGGATCTGGGGGCGGTCCTCGCCGCCGCCGATGAGGTAGATGTCGCCCGAATCCGGCACCGGGTCCGCCGAACGCACGTGGATCGTCTCGGTCGTAATCCCCCGGCGGTTCGCGCGCTGCTCCAGGACGAGCGCGTTGCCCTGGTCACCGTACGTGCTCAGCAGGTCAGGATAGATCCAGACGATGCGAAGGGCGCTGTCAGTCGGCACGGCCGAACTCCGTTCGGATCTGCTGGAAGGCGGTGTAGTTGGCGATGACGTCGACCCGGCCGGGAGGCTGCATGGCCAGCGCCTCCGTGAACGAGCCGCACAGCGTGAAGGGCACGTCCGCCACGTCGAGCCGGAGCGCCAGGTCGAGGCGGCGCTCGCCCGTCACGAAGACGGGGCGCCCGCGCAGGATGCGGTAGTCGACGTCCCACAGCCAGGAGGTGTCGCGCCCGTCGGGGCCGTTCGCGTTGACCGAGAGGATGATCGGCAGCTGCGGGTCGGACACGTCGAACGCCTCCAGCCACCCCGCCGGGTTCTTCGCCAGCAGCAGCCGCGCGTGGCGGCCGTCGCGCTCGACCGTGGTGTAGCGGCCGGCCACCGAGGTGACCTGGCGCAGCCGCGGCAGCGCCCGCTCCACCGGCACCCCGAACGCCTCGGCCACCGCCAGCGCCATCACCGCGTTGGACCGGTTGGCCAGGCCGGGCAGCTGGATGTCGAGCTGCCACCGCTGCCCGCGCGGATCGACGGCCACCTCGTCGTCGATCGCCCACTGCGGCTCCGGCCGGTGGAACGTGCACTCCTTGCACGCCCAGTCGGCGTCCTTACGGTCCAGCGGGCCACCGCACTCGGGGCAGCACCAGGAGTCTTCCTTCCACCGCTGACCGCCGGAGACCCAGGTGACCTTCGCCGCCGTGGAGGCGCCCCAGGTCACGAGCGGGTCGTCGCAGTTGGCGATGACGTGGGTGGGCTTGCCGGACAGCGCCCTGCGCCACTTCTGCGCGAGCAGCCAGATCTCGGCGGCGCGGTCCATCTGGTCGCGGCTGAGGTTCATCAGGCACACGACGCCCGCGCCGGTGGTGTCGAGGACCTCCGGCAGGTATTTCTCGTCCACCTCGAGCACCCCGTACGGGGCGGCCTTGTTCTGGGAGAGCGCCGAGACGTGGCCGGCGGGCATGTTGGCGCCCAGCGCGTTGGTGGCGACGTCGCCGAGCTCGAGAAGCGCCGAGGTGATCAGCCGCGTGGTGGTGGTCTTGCCGTTGGTGGCGCTGACCAGGGCCAGCTTGCGGTCGCGGGCCAGCTTGCGCAGGAGGTCGGGCTCAAGCAGCAGGCCCACTCGCCCGCCGATCACCGACCCGTCCCCGCGCCCGGTCATCTTGGACAGCGTCGCGGCACTGCGGCCCAGGGCGCTGGCGAGCTGGGCCCGCAGAGGAAGCTGGGTCATGCCCAAGGATCCTAGTCGGCATTGGCCGATAGTCTGGAGAAGCACACGAAAACGCGGCCCGGTCGGTAGCCCGGGCGAAGCTTCACCGTATCCGCCCTTCCATGGGATGTCCGGTGTGCCGGAAGCGGCCTCGACAGGCCGTCATTTCGGCATACGCGCATGGAGGGCGACGTGGTGACGATGTCGGTCTATCTGGACGGGCCGTTATGGGTCGGCGTACTCGAGATCGTCGAGGACGGCACGGTCCGGGCGACCCGTTTCACGCTCGGGTCCGAGCCCACCGATCCGGAGTTGTACGAGTTCCTGCGGCGGCACGGCGTCGCGCTGCTCGAACGGGCGGCCGCCGCACCTCCCGTCCCTTCGGAGGGACGAGAGGCCAAGCGGGTCAACCCCAAGCGGGCCGCGAAACTGTCGGCCCGGGCGGCGGCCGGGGTGTCCCGCCGGAGCACGGCCTCCCAGGAGGCGCTGCGGCTGGAGCTGGAGAGCCGGAAGACGGAGGCGGCGGACGACCGGCGGGCCCGGCGGCGGGAGGCGGCGGAGCACCGGCGGGAGGTGGCCCGCCGCAAGCGCCTCGAACGCCGCCGCGACCGCTGAGACTCGCCACCGTCATCGCCGAGACCCGCCGCCGCGACCGCTGAGGGCCTCCACCGTCATCGCCGAGACCCGCCGCCGCGACCGCTGAGCCCCGGAGGTCAGGACGGGGAGGGGGCGGCGTCGGCGAAGGCGATCTCCGGGGCGCCGCCGTGGTCGAACGGCAGGACGAAACGTCGCGGCCACGACAGCACGCCCTCCAGCCACCCCGCCCCCATCGTCTGCCCCACGTGCCGCAGCCGCGCCGACGACTCGATCCCGATCGCCACCGTCGTGATGTCCCGCTGCACCCCCTCGTTCTCGTCGTCCCCCAGGATGACCCGCCAGGCCAGCGCCCGGTTCCGGTCCACCTCCATCGACAGCGGGTGGTGCCGCAGCGCCTTGGCGCGGTGCCCGAGCAGCTCGGTGTGCACGAGGTCGGGGTTGGCGCCGTTGCCGTTCGAGGGCTGGCGGAAGAGGGCGTACTCCATAGGCGGCGCCGGGCTGCGCAGGTTGGGGGCCGCGTGGCCGTGCGGGAAGAGCCTGTCCACCTCGTGCAGCCACCGGACCTGCGGGATCACCCACGAGGCGCCCGGCCGGTCCCCGCCCCCGTCGAGCCCGGCGAGCAGCCGCGTGGCGGTCTCGGCGGCCTTCTCGGTGAGCAGGGCGGGGTCGAACCAGCTGCGCAGCGACCAGGCGCGCCGCTGCACCGAGCGTTCGATCAGGGTCGCCAGCAGGCACTCGCCGCGCCGCGCCGGCAGCTCGCCCCAGGCGGCGCCCAGGGCTCGCGGAACGCCGGGCAGCGGCCGGTTGCTGACGAAGGCGAGCACGACCGTGTCGCACCAGATGCGCAGCCAGGCCCACTCGGGGGCGTCGGCGAGCACGTCGGCCTCGCGCAGCTCCACCAGCGTGCACGCCTGCCCGGTGCGGCAGGACGCGCCGCACGCCGCGGACCGGCGGCCGCGGATGGGCGGCGGCGGGCCGGGCAGCACCTTCTCGCGGGACTCCCCCAGCGGCACCCGGACCCGCAGCGGCCGGTCCATCCCGTCGGCGAAGACCGCGGCCGAGCCCGGCTGCAGGGAGACCACGTGGCGGGACTGCTCGTCGCTGAGGTTCATGGCGGCGCCGACGAGCTTCCTGTCGTCCTCCGCCGGGAGCCGGTGCACGACCTTCAGCGCGGTGTTCTTGACGACGTCGGAGACCAGCTTGGTCGGGATCTGCTCCGCCACCACGATGCCCTCGCCGTACGCGCGGATCTCCGCCAGCAGCCCTGCCAGCAGTTCCACCGCGTGCGTGGAGGCCCGGCCGTGGCCGCGGTCGCGCAGCAGCCGGTGCGCCTCCTCGATCACGATGACGTGGCGCAGCTCGTGGGACTTCTCCCGGCGGGCCCGCATCCGCAGGTGCTCGACGATCCGGATGATCAGCGTGCCCATGAGGAACGCCTTGTCCTCGTCGTTGGCCACGTCCTCGATCGCCAGCACGACGTCCCGCTCCAGCAGGCCGCCGATGTCGGCGGGGTGGCCGCCCTCGAAGAAGCGCCCCGCCGAGCCGACCCGCAGGGACCGGAGCCGGAGCGAGATGAACCCCTCCACATCGGCCTGGACCTCGCGGCCGTAGCCGATCTCCTTGATCACGTCCATGGCGTGCTGCTGGAGCTGTTCGAGGGTGGGGATGCTGGGCGGGACGTTCGAGCCCGGCACGGCGCCGCCGGTGACGACGTCCCAGCCGGTGGCCTCGTAGACGCGCTGCAGCGCCAGCGACATGATCTGCGGGAACGGCTCCTCGGCGTCGAACGCCGCCATGAACAGCGCCCTGACCATGTCGATGTGGGCCTGGACGGGGTAGCCGGGCTCGGGTTCGAGCGGGTTGATGCTGAACGGCACGCCGTCCGGGGCCGACGGGTTGATGACGGTGACCGGGTCGTCGAGGCGCCCGGCCATGGCGGCGTACTCGGACTTGGCGGGCTCGATGGCCAGCCACGGGATGCGGGCCCGGCTGAGCTGCTCCAGCAGGTGGCGCACCGTCTGCGACTTGCCCGAGCCGGTGGCCCCGGTGACGAACGCGTGCCGGTTGAGCGTGGCCAGCGGCACCCGGAACGTCCCGACCCCCCTGTCCTGCCCGTCGAGGATCTCGCCCAGCTCCAGCTCGCCGCCGTCGGCCTCGGACGTCACGTCGAAGAAGCCCGACTCGAGCACGCGAACCCCCGGGACCTCCCGCCTGGGCAGCCCGGCCAGCGCCGCGAGCGCTCCGGCGGTGGCGGCGAACGGGGCGGCGGCGCCGTCCGTCGGGTCCTGCATGGTGATGGCGAGGGCCTCCGACAGGCCGTAGGCGGCGCCGTGCGAGCTGCGCAGCCGGTACGGGTGATGGCTCATCTCGACCGACCCGACCAGCACGGGAGCGATCTGCCGCAGCTCCTCGGCGGTGGCGCCCCCGGCCAGCACGCGAACGTTCCAGAGCCCCGCCTCCCTGAAGGCGTCCAGCTCCTGCATGCGCCGCTCGGCCCGCTCGGCGTCGAAGCGGGAACGCTCGGAGGCGTCCCCGTACTGCCTGAGCACGTTGAGCTGGGTACGCAGGTGCGCCACCTCGGCGTCGAGCAGGTCGGTCGGCTCGGCCACCACCAGCCAGGCGAAGGGCCGCGACATGAGCGTCACCAGCGTCGACTCGAACAACGTCGGCCGCCTGAGCTCGTCCGGGTCGAACTCGCGACCCTTGTTCCCCAGCGGCGGCGCCTGGCGGCCCGGGCACGGCGTCCACACCAGGTCCGCCAGGTCGGCGAGATACTCCTCGTCGAGCTGGACCCCGCGCGCCCCACCCGGGAACAGCAACGGCTGCGGCCCGCTCGGGCGGCCGGGCGCGTCGGTGGACCTGCGCGGCTGGCGCGGCGGCGACAACGGCCCGGCGTTGGTGATGAGCTCGAGCGGCGCGCCGGATCCCCGCGACAGCCACCCGATGACGAACGGCCGGTCGCGTTGCGCCGCCGACAGCACCGCGGGCAGCACGGTGACGAAATCCCACTCCGCCGACGAGCTTCGCGAAGGCGCTGCGATCGACTGGATTCGATACCAGGGCCCATTCAGCGACACACTCGGCTGCATTTCATTCCCCCACAGACGGTTCTTTGTTAAATTCCGCCAACCGTCAGCTCGTCACGTTGACATTGACCATGTCATTGCCTGCCCTTGCGCCAGTCCAGGCGTGGCGGTGGTGGCCCGAGGTTCGGTGGGGGTTCGCCGTCGGTGCCCTGTGCCTGGGGGTCGAGCGCGAGCACGGCCTCGCGTACGTCCTCCAGCTCGCCGAGCGTGGTCTTGGGGAAGGTCAGGATGGCGGGGTTCGCGTCGGCGAGGCGTACGCGCCTGCCCTGGGCCGTGGCGTCGGTGACGATCACGGAGGTCGTGGGGAGCTGCTGGAGCTGGTGCGGCTCGACGAGGAACTCGCGCGAGCGCTGCAGCACCCGCTCCTTCTCGGAGATCTTGTCGGCGGTCCTGCCCCACTCGGTGGACTCGGTGATGTCGCCGGCCAGATCCGCGAGGTTCTCGTCGCGGTCCTCCGCGCCGTCGTCGTCCATCTGGGAGATTGTGGAGGTGTAGCCGCCGTCGAGGCCGGGCAGCGAGTCGCTGATCGTCTCGGTGAGCTGGGCCAGCTCCAGCCGGTGCTCGGTGCCGACGTGCTCGCTGGCGACGCGCGCGTCCTCGGCGTTGCCCAGCCGCATGAACGCGACCGCCGCGTGCCCCCTGCCGAGCCGCTCCCGCACCGTTGGGGTCAAAGACCGATAAGTCAGGACCAGTCCGGTACGGGAGGTCTCGCAGGCGTCCATCAGCCGGTCGAGCACGTCGCCCCTGAGCTTGTCCGCGCCCGCCACGATGATCGTGTGGTACCAGGGCCGGTCCGAGGCCGGCGACTGGCGCAGGATGTGGGTGAGCGCGGTGGCCACGTACGTGCCGAGCACCCGGTTGCCGAAGGCGCCCGCCTGCCGGTCCATGCTCACCACCCGCAGCCGCGCCGGCGGCAGCCGTACGGCCTCCGTGCCGAGCGTCTCCAGCTTGCGCAGCTGCGACTCCAGCGCCCAGGCCCGCTCGATCACCACCCGCTCGCTCACCCCGCGCCCGAACAGCGTGCCGATGCGCTCCAGCTGGGTGGCCGTGATCAGCCCGAACCTCAGGTCGTCGCGCGGGTCGCCCACCTGCGCGAGCGCCCGCAGCGCGGCCGTGACCTGGCTGATCGTGGCGTTCTCGCCGAGCACCTCGAGCACCCGCTCCAGGATCGCGTTGTCGAAGCTGAGGTCGCGCGTGGTGCGGTGCTCCTCGCTCACGCTCACCACGTGCGCCAGCACGTCCGCGAACGCCTCCGGCTTGAGCGTGGCCCCCAGGTCGAGCTTGGGCAGATCGACCGGCAGCACCCAGACCAGCGGGTCGTCGCCGCCCTTGCGGGCCAGCTCGATCAGGTCCTTGGCGATCGCGCCCTCGGACAGGTCGAGCACGGTCAGGTGGCCGCCGCTGTAGAGCCGCGTGGCGCCGAGCAGCGTGATCAGCGCCGACCAGCCGGGGAGTGTGCCACCCGCCACGTCGATGCGGTCGATCTCGTCCGGCACGGCGACCGCGTACCACGAGAGCTGCCTGTCGTGGCGTTCCTTGGAGTCCTGCCACTCGCGGTATCGCTGGGCGTGCTCCTCCTGGGCGCGGAACAGCTCCTTGTCACGTTCCTCGCGCCGGCGCTCGTTCCTGGCCTGCTGCTCCAGCACGCGGTACTTCACCGCCCGGTCGCCCTGCAACAGCGCGTAACTGCAGATGCCCGCCACGCCTCCGGCGGCGGTGAGCCCGGCGATCGCGAACGGCCACGCGAGGTAGCCCGCGATCCCGGCGGCCAGGATGAGCACGGCCAGCACCAGCATGAACGTCCGGACGAGCCGCACGGGCTTGTTGAGCATGTCCTCCTGGAGCCGCTCGCGGCGCAGCAGGTCCGGGTCGACGGGGCCGGGCGGGTCGGCGGGCTCCTCGAGCGGAGAGGGGCGCTTGGGCGGCGGGCCAGGGTCGGAGTGCAGCAGGATGTACTGCCAGCCCAGGTAGATGCGGTCCGCCTGGAGCTGGGCATGCTCGGGATGCACGTCCGTCACGTGACCCTCCGGCCGCCGATATGTCGTTAGGAGTAAGGGCCAACCCTTTCCGCTCCGTGACAGCGTATGAGCTTCGAGGCCCGTAGCGGCAGGGTTTCTCGGCAATTCTCCCAGTCCGATGGGAGTATTGCGGCAGATGGGACAAGCGAGACCTACTACCATCCTTACCCATGACGGAACCCTCCGGCGCAAGCAGTGACAAGCCCAGACGCCCGGTAGTGGTGCCCGCCCTTGCCCTGGTGGCTTTCACCGCCATCGGCATCACCGCCCTCCTGGGCGGACTGAGCGAGGCCGCTGAGGAGCCCGAGGCGCTGGGCGCGGGCGCGGTGCTCGATCAGGGCCTGTACGCCACCAAGTTCGTCGAGTCGCGCGTGACGGTGCAGAAGGCCGAGTCGCAGTGGGACGAGGACAAGCGGTTCGTGGAGCTGGTCTTCGAGGTCACCAACAAGGGCGACAAGACCTACCAGGTCGGCCTGCCCCCGGCGAAGCTGGAACAGGCCTTCACGAGCGACTCCTTCGCCGGCTCCCTGGTGAAGATCTCCCCCGCCTTCCCCAAGGACGCGGGGCCGTTCACGTTCGCCCAGGCCAAGGGAGGCGAGACCGGCCAGCTCCACCCGGGGGTGACCAGCCAGGTCATCCTCCGCTACCGGCTCAAGGACAACGAGCAGCCGCCGGAGAAGATCACGATGGACGTCGCGTCGTTCGAGTACGAGCCCGGCTTCAACAGCAACGTCCCGCGCTGGCAGATGGTCTCCAACGAGGACCTCGACACCATGAAGTTCTATCCCGAGATCAAGGCGCGGGTGACTCTTGCGGTCAAGAAGGGTGACGCAACGTGACCGCCACGCAGCAAAGATCAACTGTCACGCCCGGTCGCCGCGGCAGGAGGGCGGGCCGCGGGCCGGGGATCGGCACCCGGCTGCTCAGCGGCGTCGTCGGGCTGGTGCTGCTGGGCGGCGCCGCCTGGCTGCAGACCCTGCACATGGCCGAGGGTGAGATCACCGACCCGATCACGTACACGGGCGCCAAGGGCCAGGTGGTGGACGCCCGGCGGTTCTCCCTGCGGCTCGACTCGTTCACGGCCGCGAAGTCGATCCAGAGCGGCAGCAAGACGATCGGGACCGACAACCTCTTCCTCGTCGTCAACGTCACGGCCAAGTCCAGCCTCAAGCCCTATCACCTGGAGCAGCCGGAGCTGCTGACCGCCGACGGGAAGAGGTTCGACGCCACCGACCGGGTCAGCAACGACCTCACGATGGCCATGTCATGGGTGCAGCCGGACATCTGGAAGAGCGGGCGGTTCTTCTTCGAGGTGCCGTCGTCCGAGCTGGCGGGGGCGCATGTCGTGTTCGGGCTGAACAAGGGGTTCGTGGTGGAGCCGTACCAGCCGGAGGTCGAGGTGGATCTCGGCCTGGACGACGAGGGCGCGCGCAAGCTCGCGGCCTCGCCTCAGGACGTCTACTCGACCGACAAGAAGTGATCTCAGGATGAGCACGAACGAGCGCGACTGGTTCTCGCCCAGGAACGACCCGCGGCGCGAGGACGATCCGGCCCCGCCCCCGCCCCCGCCCAGCCAGGAGCCACCGCCGGGGCTCGGCAACCACTCCGGCGGCGGCGCACCGCCGCCCGGCCAGGGACGGCGTTCCGGGCACGACCCGCGCCTCGATCAGGACCTGCTCGGCGAGGAGACGGCGCCGGTCCCCCGGGTGCCGTCCGCGGGCGACCTGCCCGGCCGGGGCGGCCGTGGAACGCCGCCGCCGGGCTACGGCGCGCCGGAGGGACGGCCGAGCGGGCCGCAGGAGGCGATGGGCTGGCCTGAAGCGCCTCGGGAGGCGATGGGCCGACCCAACCCGCCGCAGGAGGCGCTGGAGTGGCCCAGCGCGCCACAGGGCCCCACGCACCCCCAAGGCCCCGTCCAAGGCCCCTCGCACGCCCGGCCTCCGGCGGACGCCCAAGGCCCCTCGCAGGGCCTCTCGTACGGCCAGGGCCCGGCGCACGGTCAGAGCCCCGCCCATGGGGAAGGCCCGGCACACGCGCGAGGCCCGGCGCACGGCCAGGGACCGGCGCACGCGCAAGGTCCCGCACACGCGCAGGGCCCGGCGCGGAGGCCGGGGCTGCCGCCTCGCCCCACCCCGCAGCAGCCCCGCGCCCGGCACGCCGCGCAGCCCGACCAGCAGGTGTGGCCCCCGGCCCCCCGAGAGCCCGCAGGCGGCTCCACACAGCCTCTGCCGGCCGTCCCGGCCGCCCTGCCCGTGTCGCCGCAGCAGGGCCCCGGCACGCCCCTCCCGCGTCGGCAGAGCCCCGATCCGGAACCCGCGGCCCACCAGGTGTCCGCACCTGAGCCGTCGCCTGACGCCCCGCAGGAGGCCCCGCCCGGGTCGCGGCGGGCCGCCGCCCCGGGAGGCCGCAGGAAGCGCACGGTGCTGGTCGCCGTGGCCGCCGTCGTCGTGTCGCTGGTCACCATGGGCGCCCAGTCGTACGACGGCTACCTCTTCTACGAGAAGACCACCACGAAGGAGACCAAGGAGACCGTCGTCTCCGCCGGCCAGGCGGCCAAGGTGAAGAACATCGAGTGGCGGGCCACGGTCACCCGCATCGAAATGCCCGACAACCTCCCGTACGGCCCCGAGGTGACCGCGCTGAGGGTGGACATCACCAAGAAGATCCTCGACGCGGGCAGCGTCACCAAGACCGGCCTGTTCACCGATGCCAAGCTGGAGGACCGCGCCGGCCGCAGCTGGGTCGTGAGCGTCGATCCGCAGAGCGACCGGCCGACGGACCGGCTGGAGGTCGGCAAGGAGTACAAGATCCTGGCCGCGGCGGTGGTGCCGACCGCGGTGGCGGACGAGGTCGAGCTGTCCTTCAGGCCGAGCAACTACCGTTCGGACACGCCCACGGCGGACCTCTTCAAGCGGGACACCGTGGCCAACCTCGAGGGCGACGTCGACCTCCTGCGGTTCAGGCGGCGCTGAGCGGTCGCGGCCGGCGACCGCCCGGGGGTCGCCGGCTCAGACGTCGTCGAACGGCTCGCCCCTGAGCCGTGCTCTGGTGGCCGCGAGGTCGTACGTGGCCGCCAGCAGCGCCATCGTGAGCACGGCCACGACCGTCTCGCGCACGAAGCTCAGCGGCGGCCCCTGGAACTGCCACACCCACTCCCGCTCGGTGCCGATGACCCACCGCAGCCCCCGCTCGGCGTACTCCCCGCCGACCAGCAGGCCCACGTAGCACAGGCACATCATGCCGAACAGCGGGAGGCCGGCCTTGACCACCATCCGCAGGGAGTTGGCCAGCGGCAGCCAGCGGTCCCTGATCCCGCCGGTGAGCTGGTCGAACGACTTCTGGGTGAGGTCGTGGGTGCCCTCCAGCCGGTCCACGCCCCGCTCCAGGCGGGTGCCCTTGACCAGGGCGCGGGTCTCGTCGGAGTACGAGCCGAAGACGAGCATCGCCACGGTGAGCCAGGCCAGCGGGACGGCCACGGCGTCGAGGAAGAACGGCCAGGCGTCGCCGAGGAAGCCGGTGACGGTCTCCCACAGCGGCACGTTCTTCTGCGCCTCGGCCCAGAGCTCCTCCGTGCCGGCCACCACGTTGCGGTGCTCGACCCAGTCGGTGCGCGCGGTGCCGATGTAGAGGGTGGCGTTCAGGCCGTAGAAGACGAAGGCGAACTCCGAGAAGGCCGCGCAGAAGCCATAGAACTTGCCGTTGCCCTCGGTCTTCTCCAGGAGCTTGGCGAAGAGCAGCTTCAGCCCGAACATGACGGCCATCGCCCCCAGCGACACCCGCCAGTCGAGGTCCGTGAGTCCCCGGCCGACCTGGGACTGCTCCCCGAAGAAGGACGCCGACGTCTGGTCGTAGATGTGGTGGAACAGGTCCATCTGGTAGACGTCCCTGGCGTCCTCCGTCTGGAACCCCCACGCCAGGTAGAGCACGGCGAAGGCCGGGGCCACCCGGTCGAGCACCCGGAAGAAGCGCTCGTCCTGCATGCCCTCCTCGGTCTTCGCGCGCATCTCCCACAGGGCGTTGCGCAGCGAGTACAGCATGCCGGCGGTGACCGTCATCACCGACAGAATGATCAACGTGAGCAGCGTCATCACGAGGACCAGGCGAACCTGCCGGAAGTCGCCGTAGGCGACCTCGGTGGCGGCGTAGAGCAGGACGAAGCGGGTCAGCTGACCGGCGGCGTACCAGAGGATCAGCGGCAGGGCACATTTCCCCGCCAGCCGTAGGGCGTGCAGGGGCAGCGAATACGGCGACGGCATCCCCTGAGCCGGCGTAGGCCCAGGTCGGGGAGGTGCCGCCACACCTGTCGAACCGGACATCTGCAGAATCGTATCGGTCTGTCACACATGTCGCAGCAGCAACCCCGGAAAGCGCGATGCTCCGCATGCCAGTTCGGGTGTGGTCCCTGGGCAGTGACAAAAGAATTATCGGCGGGGAAATGGCGGTCCCGCAGCGGGGCGCGTGCCATTGCTCTATGGAGCCACGGCCCGCACTCGACGCCGATCCCCACGTCGTGGGAGATCGCCTCCGGCGGCTGCGGCACGAGCGCGGCGTGTCTCTGTCGGAGCTCGCCAAGCGCGCGGGCATCGACAGGGAGACCCTGTCGGACGTCGAGACCGGCAAGGTCGACGCGACGGCGGAGACGCTCTGGGCGATCACCGCGCAGCTCGGGGTGCCGATCGGGGCGATACTCGACGCGCCGCGCGAGCCGCAGATCATGCGGGGCAGGGCGATGGAGGCGGAGCTGCTGGAGGTGTTCGAGGACGACCGGATCACGTACGAGCTCTACCGGGTGACCGTCCCGCCGGGCCTCACCCAGACCTCACCCGCCCACCACGAGGGCGTGAGCGAGCACGTCACGGTCTTCACGGGCACGCTCAGCGCGGGCCCCATGCGCGAACCGCTCACCGCCGGGCCGGGCGACCACATCTCGTGGATCTCCGACGTGCCGCACGGCTACCGCGCGCACGGCCCCGACGTCGTACGCGCCACGCTCCTCATGCGCTACCCGATCAAGCCTTAGGCACTGGCGGGCCGGCACGTGCGGCACGGCCGGTAGCCGGCGGCCCTGGCCTGGGCGATGGTGCGGAAGCCGTGCCGGTGCCGCGGCGTGATGCGCCGGGCGTTGTGGCAGGTCGGGAAGCACACCACGCCCGTGGTGTCGCTGGCCAGGTAGAACACCCGGTCCCCCGCCAGCTCCCGCACCCGCTCCAGGTCGGCGCCCTCGGCCAGCAGCAGCCGTTCCTTGGCCGCCGGGCCGAACACGTAGTCCCCCGCGACGCCGTCCGACCGGGTGACGCGGTGGCACGGGATGAGCAGCGGCACGGGGTTGCGGCCGAGCGCCGTGCCCACCGCGCGCACCGCCCTGGGCCGGCCGATCCGCTCCGCGATCCACGAGTACGGCCTGACCTCGCCGCGCGGGATCGTACGGACCGTCTCCAGCACGTCGCGCTGGAAGTCGCTCACCTCGCGCAGGTCCAGCCGCAGCCGGCCCAGGCGCCCCGTGCGCAGCGCGGGCAGCAGCCCGGCGGGCGGGCGTTCGGCGGGCAGCAGCGGGCGGGCGAAGCGCCCTCTGAACGCCTCGGCGAACCCGTCGCCAGGGCGCACGTAGGCCACGCCCTGGTCGGTGAACGCGACCCGCAGCTCCCCGATCGGGCTCGGGACGCGTACCCAGCGGGCCGCGATCCGGTCGAGCAGTCCCTCGGGCGCGTCGGCGGCCAGCGCCGACAGCCCGGCCAGCAGTGGATCGTGGGTCATCGGGCACCTCCCAGTGCGCGCAGCCGCCGCAGTCCCCGCGACACGTGCGACTTGACCGTGCCCTGGGGGATCCTGAGCACGGTGGCGATCTCGCTGACCGGCAGGTCGACGACGTGCCTGAGCACCACCGCGACCCGCTGCTCCTCGGGCAGCAGGCCGAGGAGCCCGGCCAGCTCGTCGCCGGTCTCGCGGCGCACCGCGGCCTCCTCGACGTCCTGACCGGGGTCGACTTCCTCGATCGGGTGGTCCCGCAGCTCCGGTGGCGGCTTGCGGGACCTGGTCCTGGCGCAGTTGCGCCAGACGTTCATCAGGATCGTCATCAGCCACGCCCTCGGCTGGAGCGTGGCGATGCGGTCGCGCTCATATCCGGCCAGCGCCCTGTACGCACGCAGGAACGCCTCCGCGGTGAGATCCTCGGCGTCGGCCCAACGTCCGCTCAGCCGCAGCGCGGTCGAGAAGACCAGGCCGCGGTAGGCGCCGTACAGCTCGGCGAACCCCTCGTCGAGGTCGTCGAGCAGCGCCTTGCGCACCGGGTCGGGACAGTCGGTTTCTCTCACGTTGGTACAACACCGGCGCGCCCGGATCCGTTGCACCGAAAAGACCCGCGTCCGGTCCGGACGCGGGTCTTTTACCTCAGCAGCCTCAGACGGCGACCGCGAGCGAGGAGACCTCGCCCAGCTTCGCCTCGACCTTGATGTCCCTGGTGACGCCGCCGCCCGCGATGATGCGGACGGTCCAGTCGCCGGGGGCGGCGAAGAAGCGGAAGACGCCCTCGTCGGACACCACGACTTCGCCGGTGAACTCGCCGGAGTCGTCGAGCAGACGCGCGTACGCCGTGCCGGCGCCGGTCACCACGCCCTGGATCACGGCCTGGGTGGACAGGTCGATCCCGGCGGGCAGAGTGATCGTCTGCTCCGGCGCTCCGCAACCCTGTGCAGCAGTCATCAGCGGGCCTCCCCCAGCTCGATCGGCACGCCCACGAGCGAGCCGTACTCGGTCCACGAACCGTCGTAGTTCTTCACGTTGTCCTGCTCGAGCAGCTCGTGCAGCACGAACCAGGTGTGCGCCGAACGCTCGCCGATGCGGCAGTAGGCGATGGTGTCCTTGCCGAAGTCGACCCCGGCCTCGCCGTAGAGCGTGCGCAGGTCGTCGTCGGACTTGAACGTGCCGTCGTCGTTGGCGGCCTTGGACCACGGGATGTTGCGGGCAGTGGGCACGTGGCCGGCGCGCTGCGCCTGCTCCTGCGGGAGGTGCGCGGGAGCGAGCAGCTTGCCGGTGAACTCGTCGGGCGAGCGCACGTCGACCAGGTTGAGCTTGCTGATGGCGGCGACCACGTCGTCGCGGAAGGCGCGGATCTTGGTGTCCTGCTCCTGCGCCACGTACTGCGTCTTGGCCCGCTCCGGCACGTCCCGAACCAGCTCGCGGGAGTCGAGCTCCCACTTCTTGCGCCCGCCGTCGAGCAGCTTCACGTTCGAGTGGCCGTAGAGCTTGAAGTACCAGTACGCGTAGGCGGCGAACCAGTTGTTGTTGCCGCCGTAGAGCACGACGGTGTCATCGTTGGAGATGCCGCGGTCGGACAGCAGGGCCTCGAAACCGGTCTTGTCCACGAAGTCGCGGCGCACCGGGTCCTGCAGGTCCTGCCGCCAGTCGACCTTCACGGCGCCACGGATGTGGCCCTTGTCGTAAGCGCTGACGTCTTCGTCGACCTCGACGAGGACGACTCCGGGGGCGTCGAGGTTGGCCTCGACCCAGTCGGCGTCCACCAGGGCGGCGGAGCGGCTCATTTGGAAACCTCCATTTTGGCGGCGGGCAGTAGACGGCGAATGAGCAGGTACATTTCGCAGCCAAGGCAGAATCCGAAGGCTGCGTTGAGGAAGGCGGCGAGGAGAGCCGCCGCCGTGGCCGCGAGGGCCAGCGGCGTGATCCCGGTGAGATATCCGACCAGGCCCGCGATCGCGAAGACCAACCCCACCGCCTGCGCGAACCGCGGCGGGCGGGCGTCCTCGGTCTCCTTCGGGGCGCTCTTGACGAGCGCCTTGAAGAGCATCGTGTACGGCGAGCGCGCCACGACTCCGAGTGCGAAGACCATCGCCTGGACGGCGAGAAGCCAGGCACTCCCCGTCACCAGGACGAGGGCGAGGACCAGGGTGGTGATGGCCGCGCCGAAGCGCAGCGCTCTAGGATCGGCACGCATCGCGGGATGCTCCTGAAGGGTCGACGGGGCGGACCGGATGTCCGCGGGATCGTCCTCAGGCAGCGCGACAGAGCGCGGTGGTCACGCGGCAGAAATCAACCGCGCGCCGCTTCGTCAGCAGCTCTGTCGTTGGGTACATGCCGAAGACACTACTCGGCGTCTCGTCATCTGTCACATCTCGTCCGGTTGGTGAGACGATTCGTGAGACGACGACGGCGACACGGCCGCGGCGAGGGCCGCCAGGACGTCCGCCTTGCGGGGCTGGCCGGCGGCCCTTTTCACGATCTTTCCGCTGGTGTCGAGCACCAGGACCGTCGGGGTGCGCATGATGTCCAGCCGCCGTACGAGGTCGAGCCGGGACTCGGCGTCGATCTCGACGTGGGTCACCCCCGGCACGATCCCGCTGACGTCGGCCAGGATCCTTCTGGTCGCCCGGCACGGCTGGCAGAACGCGGTGGAGAACTGCACCAGTGTCGCCCGCTCGCCCAGACCGGCGCCGAGGTCGGCCTCGGACAGCCGGTCACCACCCGTGTCACGCACCCGTCCGTCGCGGCGCAGGCGAACCACCCCGATCACAGAGCCGAGCGCCAGAGTCGCCAGCGCCACCCACCAACCAGTCATCTCCCGATGCAACCACGCGCACCCGCGTTTACTTCCGCACCGGGATCCTGATCAGCACCTTCTCCTTCCGGTCGACCACGTAGAACGCGGTGATCTCGGACATGGGCAGCGTCGTCGACCGCTTGAAGACGGCCTTGTCCTGGTACGCCTCGCGGCTGATCGTCCAGCTCTCCGTCAGCTCGTGCCGATCGCCGGCCACGACGAGGAGGCTGCAGGTCGTGTCGACGGGCACGCCCCGAACGCTCACGTCCAGCTCCGTGCCGCTGCCGCCGGGCCAGACCGACACGGTGGCGGAGTACTTCTCGGCCCTGTTCACGCCGGAGAACTTCAGGCCCTCGGCCATCTTGAACGGCGAGGCGGACGGCGCCGCCTTGCTGGGCCGTTTGGCCTGCGGCGTCGGCTCGGCCAGCCGGCTCAGCGGCGCCTGGTCGGACTCCGAGGCCGAGTCCCGCATCGTCTGCGGCTCCTCGGTGGACATGGGAGCCGCCACCCCGGAGGCCACCTCCTGCTTGGTGCCGCTGTTGACGACCGACACGATCGTGCCGCCGACCCCCAGCAACGCGACGGAGGCGGCCGCCACCAGCAGCAGCCGGCCGCGCCTGTTGCGCTTCGCGCTGGCGTTCAGCAGCCGGTCGAGCACCTGCCGCGGCGGGCTTGCCACCAGCTCCACGTCTCGTTCGGACACCTTGCCAAGAAACGAGGCCACGCCTTCGAGGTCGAGCAGCTCGCGGCCGCACTCCTCGCAGGTCGCCAGGTGGTTGTCGATCTCCAGCGCCTCGTCGGGGTCGAGCGCGCCCAGCGCGTGCGCGCCCAGGGCGAGCCTTACCTCCTCGCACGTCATCATGGCGCCAACCCCCGCTCCTCGAGGGCCAGTTTGAGCGCCCGCAACGCGTAGTAGGTGCGGGATTTGACCGTGCCCGGCGGTATGCCCAGCGTCGCCGACGCCTCCTTCACCGATCGCCCCCGATAGTAGACCTCCAGCAGCACCTCACGGTGCTCCTGCCTGAGCACGGCCAGCGCCTCGGCCACCGCCCACGACTCGACGGCGCGCTCCAGGTCGTCGTCCGCCGGCATGACGGCCAGCGCCTCGTCCCCGGTCTCCTGCGGTCTGGCCTTCTTGGCCCGATGCTGGTCGACAACAAGGTTCCGGGCCACCGTGAACAGCCACGCGCGCACCGGCCGGCCCGAGAGGGCGTCGGGATGTCGCCAGGCCCGCAACAGGGTCTCCTGCACGACATCCTCCGCCCGCCCGGAATCACCGGTCAGCCGCAGGACGTAGCCGTAGAGTGGCCCGGCATGCTCGTCGAAGAGGGTTCTCACGAGTTCCTCATCCGCGGTGCCGGCTGCGCTCACAGGCCCGCCTTCGTCGGGCCCGTGAGCGCTGCGCTGCTGTGCCGATTGGCTCGCTCGCTGCGCTCTCTCACGTACCTCATCACGTACGTCGGGCCGGACCGGTTCAGACTCATCCACGGATCGGCACGTCAGACGCTTCGGCGGAGATCTCCAATCCTTCGGCCACGCTCTTGACCCCGGTCACCTTCACGTCGAAGGGCAGCTTCCCCTTGAACTTGATCGTGTAGGAGACGAGCGACGCGAGCTGGTCGGGCACGCCCTCGATCTTCTCGGCCTGGATCTTGATGCCGCCGTCGACCAGCTCGACCCGCATCTCGGCGTTGAACTTCACCTTGTTCACCCCGACCGTCACCTCGCCCGACGCCGTGAGCCGCTCACCGTTGCCGCCGATCTTGACGCCGCTGGGGGCGTACTTGTCGATCGTCGCCCTGGTCAGGGTGCCGGTGATGGCCACGCGCCCGGCCTGGATGTTGGCTCTGTTCTGCAGGACGTCCGCCAGGGGAGCCGTCACGTCGTAGGCGACACCCCGGAGGTTCTTGATCGGCACGGCCATCGTGGTGAACGTGCCGAGATTGAACCGTACCTCCGGATAGTGCCCCGAGATGGCCTGCGTGAGAAAAGGGATGCCCTCAATTGTCACGGTCGGCTTGTCGGACAGGTCGGTCGCGGCCGCGATCCGGTTGGCGAGATCGCGCTCCACGCCCGCCACGGCGACCCGGTCGACGGCGACAAGGAGAATGACCAGCACGATCAGGAAAATGATCAGCTTCCGCATGGGGCTCCCTGTCTGTGGCGGGGGTCAAGAGCCTATCGACTGGCCTCACTCATTCCCCCATGGAAGGCCCCATCACCCGCCGGCGAACGGCGGCAGCACCTCCACGGTCGCCCCGTCGGCGAGAACGACCTCGTCATGAGGCCGTTTGCCGACCGGAGAGCCGTCCACGAGGAACGAGCAACGCCTCACCACGGGTGCCAGATCTCCATGGTTCTGTGTGATTTTCGTCATGAGTTCACCAAGAGTGACCGCGTCGAACGGCTCCTCCGCCACTCCGGCCGCCTCCTTCGCCGCAGCCCAATAACGTACCTTTCCCATGGCCATGGGCACCTCACAATCCCTTTCCGGTCTATTGTGCGTCGCCCTTAACAAGGTTGTTTCGAGAGACGCGCTGTTCACCTGCTGGACGCGCAATGGACGCGACTTACTCGTGGGATATCCTCACCTACGGGACCTGGGCGATGAAGCCCCCGGGTCCTTGCGTGTTTGAGGAGGCCGTAATGAGCAACCTGCTCCTGCTGACCAACGCCCTCGAGCCGTCCGCCGAGGTGCTTCCGGCGCTGGGCCTGCTGCTCCACTCGGTCCGGGTCTCACCAGCGGAGGCGTCCGCCCTGATCGACACACCTCCCGCCGACGCGGTCCTCGTCGACGCGCGGAAGGAGCTCGTGCAGGCCAAGAGCCTGTGCCGGCTGATCCGCACGACCGGCATCGACTGCCCGCTGCTGGTGATCGTCACCGAGGGCGGGCTGGCCGCGATGACGGCCGAGTGGGGGGTGGACGACGTGCTGCTCGACAGCGCGGGCCCGGCAGAGGTGGAAGCGCGCCTGCGCATGGCCACGGGCCGCATCTCGCAGGCCGCGACGGAGGAGGTGCCCGACGAGATCCGCAGCGGCGACCTGTCGATCGACGAGGCCACCTACACCGCGCGGCTGCGCGGCCGGGTGCTCGACCTCACGTTCAAGGAGTTCGAGCTGCTGAAATACCTCGCCCAGCACCCGGGCCGGGTCTTCACCCGCGCCCAGCTGCTGCAGGAGGTCTGGGGTTACGACTACTTCGGCGGCACCAGGACGGTCGACGTCCACGTGCGGCGCCTGCGCGCCAAGCTCGGCACCGAGTACGAATCCCTCATCGGAACGGTCCGCAACGTCGGCTACCGCTTCGTCCCCGACCGGCAGGACACCGCCGCCGTCTGATCGTTGACAGAGGCACCCACCGATATGACACATTGTCGTTGAGGTTGTTTCGCGTCTGTCATACGAGGACACCGCCGTCCCCAGATTGGTGGTGTCGGGGTGGGTCTGTTCCGGTCGTTGGTGGACGAGGGCGCCAGGCCCCGCGTCTTCCGGCGTAACGAGACCATTTGCTCGCCGTTGCGGCCCGCCCACCGGATTTACCTCATCGACCACGGCTACGCCCGCGAATACACCCCCGCGGGCGAGCGCGAGGCCATCCACGACCTGCGCGGCGCCGGCGACCTCGTCGGCGAGCTGGCCTTCTGGAACCCCGCCGAGCGCGCCAAGGTGGACGCGCTGACCGAGGTGCGGGCCTGGCCCATCGACATGCGCCGGCTGCGCGAGCACGCCGCCGCCGGCCCGGCCGTGGCCACGGCGCTGGTGCAGGAGCTGTTCGCCAGGAACGTGGCCGCCCGCAGGCACGAGTCGCTGGCCCGCGCCCCCGTCGCCGCCCGGCTGGCGGTGTGGCTGCTGCACCTGGACGAGCGTTACGCGCTGGCCGCGGAGTCCGCGCCGCCGCTGTCCATGGAGACGCTGGCCGACCTCGTGGGCAGCTCCCCCGACGTGGTGCAGCGCCAGCTCACGCAGTGGGTCCAGCGGGGCTGGCTGGTACGGCCCGGCTACCGGCGGCTGCGCATCGCGGACCCGTCCGCGCTGCGCGATGTGGCGGGCGGCTGGGAGCACCTGTCGGAGCCGTGGCAGGGACGGGTGACGCCGTTCCTGACCAGGCCGGGGGCGCTCGCGGAGCCGCTGCCTCTCGGCGAGGTGCCGAAGCCGCGCCAGCTCCCCGCCGACGTGTCCGACTTCACCGGGCGCCAGCAGAGCCTGGACCTGCTCACCGCCTGGCTGGAGCGGCCCAGGCGGACGAACACCATGATCGTGCAGGGCCTGCCGGGCGTGGGCAAGACCGCGCTGGTGACGCACTGGGGGCACCTGCACGCCGGCCGGTTCCCCGACGGCCAGATCGTGATCGACCTGCGCGGGCAGTCGCCGAGCCAGCCGCCGATGACCCCGGCCGAGGCGCTCGGGCAGATCCTGCGCTCGCTCGGGGTCGGCGAGCACATGCCCGCCGACGACGAGGCCGAGCTGACGCTCCTCTACCGCAGCAGGATCGCCGGGCGCAGGCTGCTGCTCATCCTCGACAACGCCGCCGACCCGGCGCAGGTGCGGGCGCTGCTGCCGGGCGGCAAGGACTGCGTGGTGCTGGTGACCAGCCGCACGCGGATGGCGCCGCTGCGGGCCACCGGGCACGCCGACCTCATGGACCTGCCGGTGCTCGACCCGGGCAACGCGGTGGCGCTGCTGGTGGCCGTGCTCGGGGAGCACTCCCCGCGGGCCGCCGACCGGGACGCGCTGGCCGAGCTGGCCAGGGTGTGCTCGTACCACCCGTTCGCGCTGCGGATCTCGGCGGCCAAGCTGGCCGAGAGCCCCGGGCTGAGCGTGCAGGAGCGGGTCCAGGAGCTGCGCAGGCCGGGCACGCTCCTGGTGGGCGATCCGGAGGAGGCGTTCAGGTCGGCGCTCGACCTGGCGTACGAGTCGCTGAGCCCGGGGCAGCGGCGCGCGTTCCGGCACGTGGGGCTGCTGCCGGGCCGGGACTTCACGCCCGAGGTGCTGGCCGCCGCGCTCGGTGCCCCGGTCAGCGAGGCCGTGGTGGCGGTGGAGGGGCTGCACCGGGCGTATCTCGTCGAGCCGCTGGCCGGGCCGCGCTACCGGGTGCACGACCTGGTCAAGCGGCTGGCCAGGGAGCTGGGCCGGCACGCCGAGGCAGGCGTGCGGGAGGCCAGGGCGCGGCTGCTCGACCACTACCTGGCGGTGGCGACCGACCCCGTGACGGCGCCCGAGTGGTTCGAGGCCGAGCGGCGCTCGCTGGTCTCGGCCGTGCGGCTGGCCGAGGAGAGCGGCGCCCAGGGGATGGCCTGGCGGCTGGCCGAGGCCGTGTTCGAGCCGTTCAGGAAGCTGCGGTACAACGAGATCAACCTGGAGATCCAGCAGGCCGGGCTGACCTCGGCGATGCAGGTGAGCAACCGGCGGGCGATCGCGCGCATGCGCAGCAACCTGGGCTCGATCCACCGGGACATCGGGCCCTCGACGCTCGCGGCCAGGTTCATCGGGGAGGCGCTGGAGGAGTTCGCCTCGCTCGGCGACGCCGAGGGGCGGGCCCGCGCGCTCAACGACCTGGCCGAGGTGCACGGCATCGCGGGCCACAACGAGGAGGCCCTGCGGTGCGCGGACGAGGCGCTCGACCTCTACCGCGAGATCGGCGACCTGGCCGGGGTGGCGAGCTGCCTGCACACGCTCTCGCGGCTGCACCTGTCCCAGGAGCGCTACGAACTGGCGTTGCAGCACGCGGGCCAGGCCCTGGAGGTACGCGAGGAGCTCGGCGACCGCAGGGGCACGGCGCAGAGCCTGATCATCCTGGCCACGGTGCAGCGGGACCTGGGCGAGCCGAACGCGGCGCTGTCCGAGGGCCTGGAGGCGCTGTCGATCTGCCACGAGCTGGGCGACGAGCACGCCGAGGCCGAGACGCTGCTCTGCCTGGCCGAGATCTACGACCTGCTGCGGCTGCCGCACGACGCGCAGCGGGACGCCGAGCGGGCCCTGGCCGGGTACACGGCGACGGGCGACCAGCACGGCTGCGGGCGCGCCCTGTGCGCGCTCGGCCGGATCGCGCGCAACGGCTCCCGGTACGACGAGGCCCTCGCCTACTACGAGCAGGCGCTGGCCGTGCAGGTGGAGCTCCACCACGAGCAGGGCAAGGCGGAGACGCTCGGGGACATCGGGCTGGTGCACTGGCGGCTGTCCGACTACCTGCGGGCCGACGACTACCTCAACCAGGCGCTGACGATCAGCCGGGTGATCCGCGACGAGCCGGTGGAGGCCCGCATGCTCAACCGGCTCGCCAGGGTGCGGCGGCGGCAGGGGCTGCCGCACGTGGCGTTCGTGTACGCGCTCGAAGCCCTGGACATCGTGCAGGGCCTGGGCAACCGGCGGGCCGAGGCGGACGTGCAGGAGACGCTGGCGAACACGTACCTGTCGCTGGGGCAGCACCAGCCCGCGCTGCGGGCGGCCAAGTCGTCGCTGGCGATCAGGGAGGAGCTGCGGGACAACCGGGCCAGCGCGCTGCTGTCGATGGCGCAGGCGCTGCACACGGCGGGCGAGCCGCAGGAGGCGCTGAAGCTCGCGTGGGAGACGGTCGAGCTGCAGAACGAGACCGGCACGAAGGACCGGTGGGCGGCGGCGCTCACGACGCTGGCCATGGTGCTGCTGGACCTCGGTCTGGCCGGGGAGGCGCTGGTCCACGCGCGCCAGGCCAGGGACGTCCATCTGGAGTGCGGGACCAGGCGGGACCTGGGGTGCGCGCTGCGGGCGCTGGGGCTGATCTCGGCCAGGCTGGGGAACCGGGGCCCGGCCGGCGGCTATCTGCGGGAGGCGCTGCGGCTGCTGGAGGAGGTGGGGGACGTCTTCGAGGTACGCCGGGTGTCGGAGGATCTCCGCGAGCTGGGGACCAGCCCCACGTCCTGAAATATCGCTAAAAGTCGTGAAATCTCGGATGTGAGGTCGCAGATCTTCTCCGGAAATTTCCGTTAGCTGGTGCTACCAGCTACTCCAACGGGGGTGATCCGGATGCTCAAGAACCATCTGCGTCGAGACCTTCAGTGGCTCAAACGCCAGGCGCGCAAGGACCGGCGGATCACTGTTGTCCTGCTCACCGGCGTGCTGGCCGCCTGGGTCCGCCAGCTCCCGCCGTCGGACCTCCTGGGCGGCTCCCCGATCCTGCTGGCCCTCTCCCTGGGGCTGCTCGGCGGGTCGGGGGCGGCCTGGCTGATGTCGGCGTACTTCGTCACCAGGACCCTCAAGGCGCGCAGGGAGCCCGCGGAGGAGCTCCGGTGGATCTCCAGGATCAGCCGGGGCAAGGAGTGGGCCTTCTGCTCGCTGAGCGCCTACGTGGCCTGGCACCTGCTGCAGTTCGTCACCGCGGTGGTGCTGGGCTGACTGGACGACGGCGGGGCGCCACCCTCGGAATGGGGCGGGGTGGCGCCCCGCCGTCATGCTCGGGCCGTCACGCCCGGCCCAGCCGGGCCTCTTCCAGCGCCTTGACGTGGATGCTCGTGTCCGCGAGCACGAACTGCACGATCTCCGCCGTGTCCAGCTCGGCCAGGCCGAGGTCGACGTCGGCGTGGGCGTCGCACCAGTCGACGATCGGGCGGGGGCTGGCGAGCGGGCCGGCGAAGTGGACGAGGCTGACGTACCAGCGGTCGCGTACGCGTCCGTGCTCCAGGTCCCGCACCCCGCGCGAGGCCATCGCGGCCGCGAACCGCTCCCACAGCCTGACCAGCGTGTCGTCCTCCGGATGGCCGCAGACCAGGACGCCGCCGGGATGCGGGCTCACGCCCGCCAGCCGCACCCGCGCGGCCGGGACCCCCTTCGCCGCCTCGGCCAGGGCATCCCGGTAGACCGCGCGGAGCGGGTCGCCGGCCGGGATCCGGTCGCGGTAGGGCTCCAGAGACCTGAGCGTGACGTGCAGGGTCCGCCTGCCGTGCACCCAGTGCCCCGGCGCCTCGATGGTCCCGGCCAGCGCCGCCAGCCGGTCCAGCGCCTCGCCCGAGGGGCGGAGCACGGCCGCCGCTCCCCACCGCCTCGCGCCCTCCACCATGGGACTGTCGTGGGTCGCCCGGCCCGCCAGCAGAGCCGCCCGCCCCTCGATCCGGAAGTCGGCGAAATCGGACATCCGTGCAGTATGCCTGATCACGCCATACCGGCGCGGATAGACCAGGGCTTGTACGGGCAGTGGCAGGTGGACGGGGAGGGAGGTGGGGCACGTGCCCGGCGATCTGGTCGTTCCCGACACCGCTCATGGAGTGGTGGTGTTCGCGCACGGCAGCGGCAGCAGCCGGCTCAGCCCGCGCAACCGCTACGTGGCCGGGGCGCTCAACAAGGCGGGGCTGGGCACCCTGCTGTTCGACCTGCTCACGCCCCAGGAGGAGGCCGACAGGGCGAACGTCTTCGACATCGCCCTCCTGGCCGAGCGGCTGCTGGAACGTACGCGACGGCTGCGCGAGCAGGAGGACGCGGCGGGGCTGCCCATCGGCTACTTCGGGGCCAGCACCGGCGCGGCGGCGGCGCTGTGGGCGGCGGCCGAGCCGGACAACGCGGTCTCCGCGATCGTCTCGCGCGGCGGGCGGCCCGACCTGGCGGGGCCTCGGCTCGCGGCGGTGCGCGCGCCCACGCTGCTCATCGTGGGCGGCCGGGATCCGATCGTGGTGAAGCTGAACGAGGAGGCCCAGCAGCGTCTGAGCGCCGAGAGCCGCATCACCGTCGTGCCCGGCGCCACCCACCTGTTCGAGGAGCCCGGCGCGCTGGAGACCGTGGCCGAGCACGCCAGAAACTGGTTCACGACCCATTTCAGGAGTCCCGCATGAGGTTCAGGTGGTCGACCGTCTGTCTGGAAGCGCTCGACGGGCCGGCGCTGGCCGCCTTCTACCGCGAGCTGCTCGACTGGCGGGTCAAGGACGAGGAGCCCGACTGGGTGCTGCTCGCCGCGCCGGAAGGCGGCCCCGGGCTGGCCTTCCAGAGCGACCCCGGCTTCGTCCGCCCGGCCTGGCCCGCGCCGCCCGGCGGGCAGCAGATGATGATGCACCTGGACATCGAGGTCGACGATCTCGAGGCGAGCAGCGCCCGCGCCGTCGAACTGGGTGCGACCGTGGCCGATTTCCAGCCACAGGACGACGTACGCGTGCATTTCGACCCGGCAGGGCACCCGTTCTGCCTCTGGGTGAGCGGGTAGCGCCGGATCGACACGTTGCGGAAGCGGTCAATTACGTTGCCGTGATCCACTGTTTGTGAAAACGTCGAATGGTGGTCGAGGTCGCGCCGGTTCTTGAGCTGTCCGGCCTCGCCTGGCAGGCGCACGGCACGCGCCGCGCCCTCGCGCCCGATCCCCTGACCGTCGGCCCCGGGCGCACCGCCGTGGTGGTGGCCGCCGACTGCGCCGAGGCCGACGCGTTCACCGACGTCCTGATCGGCCTGGAGATGCCCGACGACGGCCAGATCCGCATCCACGGCCAGGAGATCACCATGCGGCTGCCCGCCGAGCGCGAGATCGGGCTGGTCCCGGCCGGGGCGGGCCTGCTGCCGCACCTGACCGTCGAGCAGAACCTCGCGCTGACCGCCCGCGACGACCAGGCGTCCCCGCCCATCCGCGGCATGGTCGCGTACATGGCCAAGAAGACCGACATCCAGGGCTTCCTGCGGTCGCGGCCGCACGAGCTGGCCCACGACGAGCGGCTGCACGTGGCGCTGGCGCGGGCCCTGTGCCGGCGGACGGCGGTCAAGGTGATGGTGGTCGAGGACCGCACGGGCTGCGGGCCCTGCCACGCGGCCGTGAGCGCGGCGCTGGGCACCGACCCCAGCCTGGCCGTGCTGGTCGTCACCGACGACCGGACCAGGGTGGCCAGCCTCGCCTCCCCCTCGCGCTTCTGGGAGATCGCCGATGCCCCTGACCCGTAGAGCGTTGCTGGCCGCGTTGCCGGCGGCGGCCCTGGCCGGCTGCGCCCGCGAGCGGCCGCTGCAGGTGGCGGTGGTGTGGAGCGGTGACGAGCTGCGGCGCTTCCTCGGCGTGGTCAAGGAGTACGGGCGCCCGGTCCACGTCTTCTCGGCGGGCGACAACATCGCCGCCGTGCTGCGCGGGCCCGCGGAGGAGGTCGTCCCCGACGTGGCGGTGATCCCGAGGCTGGGCCTGCTCTTCGATCCGATGATCCGGCCGCGCATCCGGCCGTGGACGGGAGACCACCGGCAGCAGGAGTTCTGGCGCGGGCTCGTGACGCCGCCCGGGAGCCACGAGGAGCTGGGCGCCTGGTTCAAGCTCGCGCACAAGTCGCTCGTCTGGCACCGGGCCGGGGAGTACACGCCGCCCGCCGACCTGACCTCCTGGCAGCCCACCCCGGGCAGCCTGGCGATCGGGGCGGCCGACGGGTGGGTGCTCAGCGACTGGTTCGAGAACGTGCTGCTCGCCTTCGCCCCCGAGGTCTACGGCGGCCTCTTCCCGCCCGGCCTGCCGGGCAACCCCGACTGGTGGAGCGCGCCGCAGGTCGCGGACGCGCTGGAGCTGCTCGGCACGATCTGGCGCGGCGCGTTCACCCCCGAGCAGGCCCGGCGGGCGCTCACCATGCAGTTCCACGACTCGATCTTCGACGTCTTCGCCTACCGGACCGCGGGCGTGGTGGCCGCGCCGGACTTCGCCCTGCCGGTCATCGAGCACTACGGCGGCAAGGGCGTCGCGGCGCACTTCCGCTTCCCCGCCTACGGGAGCAACCTGCCCCCGCTGGTCGTCGGCGGCGACGTGGCGGTGGCGATGCGGGCCGGGCCGGCGCACGCGATCGACTTCGTCAACTGGCTGACCAGGCCGCGGGCGAGCGGCGAGCGCGACGCGCTGACCGGCTGGATCGCCGACGGCGGCTTCCTGACGCCGTTCACGCCGCCCTCCCACCAGCTCCTGCGCGGCCCCGCCCAGGAGCTGAACGCCGCCGTGAACGCCCACTACGACCTGTCCGACCGGCTCATCGGCGGCCTGGAGGGCGGCGACGGGCGCGGGCTGTGGCGGGTGCTCACCGAGCTGTTCACCGACGTCGCCGTCAACGCGGTCGATCCCGCCACGGCCGCCGGCGCGGCCCGCGACAAGCTGGTCGCGGGCAGCAAGGAGGGGGCCCTGTGAGCCGGCGGAACGCCTTCCTGTTCGAGGCCGCCTCGCACCACGACGCCAGGATCCCGCTGGTCGGGCACGGGATCGGCCGCCTGCGCGCCTCGCTCTACCTCCTCCTGGCGGTCCTGCTGTCGGCGGGCGTCATCCTGGTGCCGCTCTGCGCGACGGTCGTGCTCAGCCTCTCCGCCGGGCCCGGCGCGTACGACGTGCTGCTCGACGGCCGGGTGCTCCAGTCGCTCGGCAACTCGTTCATGTGGCTGGTGCTGGCCGTGGTCGTGTGCGCCGTCGGGCTCGGCCTGGCCTGGCTGGCCAGGAACGCGGGCCCGGTGCTCGGCGGCGTGCTCCGCTTCCTGCTGGTGCTGCCGGCCGCGGTGTCCCCGCTCACCACGGGCGCGATCTTCCGGCTGATGTTCGACACCAACCCGCGCCGCGGCCTGGTCAACGCCCTGTTCGGCACGGAGGTGGCCTTCCTCGGCCCCGTGTGGATCTGGCTGGTGTTCGGGCTGGCGCTGGTCTGGCAGTGGGCCGGGGTCGCGTTCCTGGTCTTCCACGAGGCGCTGGCCCGGCTGCCCACCAACCTGCTGCGGATGGCCAGGGCGTTCGGCGTCGGGCGGCGGCGCAGGCTCTGGTCCGTCGTGGTTCCTGCGCTCGCCGGGCCGGCGGCGCTGGCGTACCTGTTCGCGCTGGCGGCGGCGGCCCGCGTGTTCGACGTCGTGCTGATGGGCGCGCCCGGGTCGATGCAGGCCGAGATCGAGGGCGGCGGGCTGTTCTGGTGGCGGCACCACGGCGACCTGGGCGACACCCGGGCCTCCGCGCTCTCCGTGGGGCTGTCGGTCCTCGTGGCCGTGATGGCGGTGCCCGCCCTGTTCGGGCTGCGCGGGCGGGTGACCTGGGCCGAGCCGGTGGTCCCGCCGCAGCCCAGGAAGGGCTGGCGGATCTGGCTGCTGTGCGCGGCCGTGTCGGTGCTCTGGGTGCTGCCGTTCCTGGTGCTCGTGCTGACCTCGCTGCGCGACCCGGTCGCCGCGGCGCTGTCCGGGTGGTGGGGCGGCGGTCCCTGGACGCTGGGCTCGTACACGGAGGCGCTGGCCGACGGCGGGTTCGCGGGCGCGCTCGGGACCACGTTCCTGCGGGCCGTCGTGGTGGTGTGCCTGGTGCTGCTGGCCGCCGTGCCGGCCGCGTACGTGCTGGCGCACGAGCACCTGCTGCCGCGCCGGGCCTGGCGGCCGGTGCTGCTGGTCGCGGTGGCCCTGGCCGTGCTGCCGCCGCAGGCGTTCGCGGTGCCGCTGCAGCGCTGGCTCAGCCCGGTCGTCGGCACCGCTCCGGCACTGGCCATCGTGCACGCGGCGCTGGTGATCCCGCTGGCGGTGCTGGTGCTGTACAACGCGTTCGTCCACGTGCCGGCTCCCATGCTGGCGCGGGACCGCTGGGAGCTGTTCCACGTCGTACGCGAGGCGCGCCCGGCCCTGGTGCTGGCCGCGGTCCTGGCCTTCGTCCTGGTCTGGAACGACACGGTCGTCGGGCTGCTGCTCAACTGGCCGTCGGGCGACCACCTGCCGCTGATCCTGCTGGAGCAGGCCCGCCACTTCATGAGCGCCGCCGGGCCGCTGGCGGCGCAGTCGGTGATCGCGACCGCGGTGCCCGTGCTGCTGGTGGTCGTCACCGGGCGCTGGCTGTACCGGGGGCTGACGCGAGGAGTGCGCCGATGACGGATATCTCGCGAAAGGACCGGCTGCGCTTCCGCCTGTCCCAGCTCTCCCGGCAGGCCGGGGCGCACCTGCCCGAGCTGGGGCTCGGCGGGCTGCTGACCGCGGGCGGCACGGTCCTGCTGCTGCAGGAGAAGCTGATCGAGCGGGTGACGGAGTGGCTGCCCGTCTGGCTGCTCGTCATCCTGATCGTCTCCCTGCCGGTCGTGGCCGGCTGGCTCACCCATTTCGTACGCAGCCGCCGCAAGGCCCCACCCCCGACGATCTTCCAACGCCTGCCCTTCCCCGACAGGATCGACGGGCTCGTCGGCAGGGACGCCGAGGTCCAGCAGGTCAAGGAGCGCGCGAAGGAGCGCGGGATCGTCGTCGTGCAGGGCGCGATGGGCATGGGCACGTCCTCGGTGGCGACCCTGGCCACGTGGGACCTGACCGCGGACGCCCGCAAGCAGCGCTACGCCGACCTGCGCGGCCCCGATCGGGACCACGCGGAGACGCCGCTGAGCGTGGCCCAGCGGGTCCTGCGCACCCTCGACCGGCCGCCCGGCGCGATCCAGGAGCCGGAGGACGCCACCGCGCAGGTGATCGACGCGCTCACCGGCACGGACCGGGTGCTCCTGCTGGACAACGTCAGCACCTGGAGCCAGATCGCCTGGCTCCCGCCCCGGGTGCCGGGCGCGCACATCGTGGTGGCGGGCACGTTCACCGACGAGCTGCCGCAGCACATCGAGCCGATCCAGCTGGGCCCGCTCGCGCCCGGGGCCGGGCAGTCGCTGCTGGCCCGCCACATCGGCGACGAGCGCGTCACCCGCGACCCGAAGGCGCTCGGGCTGCTGGTGGACGCCTGCCTGGGCAGCCCGCTGGAGATCGTCAGGATCGGCCGCTGGCTGGCCCGCAACCCCGGCGTCGCGCTCCAGTCCCTGGTCGACGACCTGCGGAACCTGTCCGTCGTCAAGACCCTCGACTTCGTGCTCAACCTCAGCATCAGGCAGCTCAGGCCGACGGCCAAGCAGCTGTTCGTCCTGCTGGCGAGCCTGCCGATCGCCGAGGTGGACCACCGGGCGGCCGCCGCGCTGCTCGGGGTGCCCTCCGCCGCCGACGCGATCGGGGAGCTGGCCGACCTGGGCCTGGTGGAGAACGTACGGATGACGCGCGTCAGGGTGACCGGCGCGTTCCCCAGCGGCACGCCAGGACCGCCTCCTTCGCCGAAGGACGCCGCGGCCTGGCGCCGGCTGGTCGAGCACTTCGCCGACGAGGCCGACTCGTTCGCCGCCCTGTTGCCCGGCGAGGAGGCCCGCGCCTGGTTCGCGATCGAGGACAGGGTGCTGCTGGAGGTGCTGGCGCACGGGAGCCCCGCGCCCAAGACGGCCCGGGCGCTGGCGCGCATCGCGGACGGGCTGGAGACCTGGTTCCGGCTCGAACAGCGGCACGAGGACCGGCTGCGGGCCGCGGAGGCGCTGGCCGAGGCGGCCAGGGCGCTGCGCGACGAGCACGTGCAGGCCACGGCCGAGCTGCGGCAGTGCGCGATCCTGCTCACCTGGGGCGACCCGACCACGGCCCGCCAGCACTTCAACCGGGCGGCCAGGCTGCGGGTCAGGGTGGAGTCGTGGCCCGCCGAGCTGCACCTGGAGCACGCGGCCATCCTCCTGGCCGCCGGCGACGAGTTCACCGCCGTCGAGTCGGCGCTCGTACGGTACGGCCAGGCACTGTCCGGCGGCGACCTCGCCGGGCACTCGCTCCGGCTGATCAACGTGGCCGCGCTGCTCCTGCGCAAGGGGCAGACGCTCGACGGCGACGGGCGCGACCCCGAGGCGCGCCGCCTGTACGCCGACGCCCGCGCCGTGCTGTTCGAGTCGCTCGACCTGGCCACGCGGGCCGACGACGACGGCGCGGCGGCGCACGCCCAGGAGCTGCTCGCGCTCGCGCACCACTACCTGGGGCTGCGCTTCGACGCGAGGTCCAACCTGAAGGAGGCCGAGCGGCTCTACGCGGAGACCGCCGACGAGATCGGGCGGGCCCGCTGCCTCGTGCAGCGGGCCGGGGTGCTGCTGGAGGAGCCCGATCACCGTCCCGAGGAGGTCGTCGCGCTGCTGGCGGAGGCCGAGCCGCGGCTGCCCCCGACGGGGGTGAGCACGGCGCTGGCCCACCTCCACCTGGCCCGGCTGCGGGCCGGGAGCGCCGCCGAGCACCGCGACGCGGGGCTGGCGGCGCTCTCCCCCTGGGACGGGATCGCGGAGCCGCGGCAGGTCCGCGAGCTGCGCACGAGCCTGTCGGAGCTGTGAGCTCACACCGGGATCGTGGCCAGGCTCCTGCCGTCGAAGGTCTCGACCGTGAAGTGGTTCAGCTCGGACTCCGGGAGGCTGGTGCCGCCGTGCAGCAGCAGGGGGTCGGGGGCTCCGGGCACGCCGTACCCCTTGTCGGGCACGCCCCAGCTCGCCACCACCTCGGAGCGGCCGTCGTTGCCCACCGCCAGGAGGCGGCACTGCAGCGGGCCCTTGACGCCCTTGAGCTCCAGCGCGACGTGGCTGCCCCAGCCCTTGTCCTCCAGCCCGACGAGAGCGGACACGCCGGTGCTCTTGTCGGTGGCGGAGTAGGTGTGGCCGGTCATGAGGAGCGCGCGGGCCGGGCTGTGGATGCTGTCGGGGTTGGGGCCGCTGGTGACCGAGCTGACGGCGAGGAAGACGCCGGCCGCGACGAGCACGCAGGCGGCGGCGGACATGAACGTGCGGTGCAGGCTCCGGCGGCGGCGTTCGGTGGCGGCGCGGCGCACCAGGAGCGATTCGACCTCGGGGTCGGGCGGGCTGGGCAGGAGGTCGTCCGGGTGGACGGTCTTGATCAGCTCCCCCATCGCGGCGAACGCCCCGGCCTCCTCCGCGCAGCTCGGGCAGCCCCTCAGGTGGCGCTCGAAATCGGCCTTCTCCTCCCCGCGGAGCAGGCCGAGCGCGTACGCGGCCACGTCTTCGTGACGCACCTCGGTCATGAGAGCGTCACCCCTCTTGCTGCGTGACGCACCTCCAACATGAGCGCGTCACCCCCCTTTTCGCGGTGGCTTCCGTAGTGACGCGCCTCCCTCGTCATGGCAACGTCACCCCCCTTTCGGTGTGGCTCTCATCGTGACGCGCCTCCCACGTCATGGCAGCGTCACCCCCCTTTCCTCCAGCGCCACGCGTAACGCGCGCATGGCGTAGTACACGCGGGACTTCACGGTGCCCACGGGCACCCCGATGATCTCCGCCGCCTCCTGGACCGTGCGGTCCAGGAGGAACGTCTCCGTGAGCACCTGCCGATGGGCCGGTGAGAGCGACATCATCGCGTCGGTCACGACGATCTCGCGTAACAGCTGCTCGTCCTCCGCGGCCACCGAGTTGAGGCGTTCCGGGACGTCCTCGACGGTGTCGAGGGGGCGCGAGCCGGAGCGGCGCCGGTTGTCGATGACCACGCGGCGGGCGACGGTCGCCAGCCAGGGCATCAGGGAGCCGGAGTCGGTACGCAGGTCGGGGAGGTTGCGCCAGGCGCGTACCAGGGTCTCCTGCACGACGTCCTCGGCCCAGCGCCGATCGCCACCCGTCAGCCGGACGGCGAAGGCCATCAGGGGGGCGCCGTATTCGCGGTACAGGGCTCGGACCATGGCCTCGTCGGTCACGCGGTGATTCACCCGCGACTCCTCGCGCTGCGGATACCAGGGAATATCCCGCCGATATTGGAATCATCACTCTAGCCACGGAGGGGGCCAGATGCTGGCAGTTTGCCCTTCTCACCGCTTCGCTGGATTTACCGGCTAAATCATGCTTTGCCCACCTGCGGCGACCCCGCAGACCGACGGCTTAATGATCTTCCGGCTCGGCGGTGAACAGCTCGTAGCTGTGGCCGTTGGGGTCGCGCACGTACACGCCGCGGCCGCCCGCCAGATGGTTGATCTCGCGGTCCCAGCCGTTCATCGGGCCGGAGCCGTAGTCGATCGCCGGGTCCCTCTCGAGCCGCTCCATGAGCGCGTCGAAGGTGCCGTCGTCGACCAGGAAGGCGTAGTGGCCGGGCTGGGGCGCGCGGCGGTCGTCGAAGTCGAGCGTGAGGTCGTCGTTGACGCTGACGGGCGCGAACGGCCCGGCGGGCGGGCCGACCCGCAGCCCCAGCAGGCCGGCGAAGAACGCCGCCGCCGCCTCGCGGTCGACGGCGGGGACGATCAGGTGGTTCATGACGATGGCCATGACGGCATCCCTTTCGGAGGAGATGTATGTGAAACGCACATAATCATACGTGCGTATCGCATGCAACCTGTCGTAGGGTGAGGGCATGAGCGAGGAGGCCGACGGCGGACCGGCGCTGTTCCACCTGGTGCGCTTCTGGTCCCGCCGGTGGGCCGGGCGGGCGTCGGAAGAGCTGACCGGGGAGCAGCGTCACGTGCAGCACATCCTGGTGGTGGAGGCCGTGCACACGAACGCGCGCGCCGGCGGAGAGGCGCCCGAGCCGCCCACGGTCGGCACCGTGGCGCACCAGCTCGGCCTCGATCATTCGGGCGCCAGCCGCATGGTCAGGGACGCCGTCGAGGCGGGTTACCTCGCCCGCGACACCTCCGAGCGCGACCGGCGCCGCGCCTCCCTGCGGCTCACGGACAGCGGGCACGCGCTGCTGGCCGGGGCCAGGCAGTGGCAGCGCCGGGCCTTCGAGGAGCTGACCGCCTCCTGGGACGAGCGCGACCGGCGGCAGTTCGCGACCTACCTGAGCCGGCTGGCCGACGACCTCGGCGCCTGATCCCCGGCCTCCGGCGGTCTCAGGCCCCGCCCGTCTCCGTCAGCCGGTCGAGCCTGAGGCCGAGGTCGATCATCTCGCAGCGCAGCGAGTCGATCTTCCCGAGCAGGTCCGAATGAATGGCCTTGTAGTTCTCGGTCATCTGCACGCGAACCCCGGCGACCTCCACGATCAGAGCCTCGAAGTCCTGGCTCACCTCGGTGCGGATGTCCGCCATCTCGGCCCTCAGCTCGGCCACGCCGATCGACACCTGCGCGACGAGGGCCGGCAGCTCGGACCGGTAGGGGCCGGCCTGGGCGGGGATGATGTCGTCGTGCCGGGCGGTGGAGCGCAGGGCCGCTTCGAGAGCTTCCACCCGGAGCTTCAGGTCGAGGATCTCCGCCTCTACGTTCACGCACACCTACCTTCGCTGCGGTCGGAAGGGATCCCGGCCCAGGTGGCCGGGGCCCTTGCTATGTGTGAGCACATGATGGCAAGCCGTTCATGATCAGGAGTGATCGATCGTCGAAGCGGGTACGGATTTTTCTCCGCCGGCAGGCGTGCTGTCCTCCCGGGACGTGCAGATTCGACCCCGGGCCGGATGACCTCGCCGGTTTGCGGGTGTCACGTCCGCAATGGTGACGGCCATCGCATGCACGCTCCCGCGAAAGAGCCACGCTTCACGTTTCGCGGAGAGCCGACGATGGCCGCAGGGACAGTCTGCTGTGTGGCCGACCGCCGGTGAAGTCCCATCGCGATCGGTGACTCCTACTTGTTGGGCGCGGAGCCGCATGACCGTACTTTCGGCCGGTGCGGCGGGCGGGCGGCGGCTCCTAGCCTGGGCGGTGTGCGGGTGCTGGAGTGGCGGGCCGGGATCGCGGCCGACGTGGTGATCGGCGCGGTGTCCGCGGCGGTGCTCGCCTTCTACGGCTACCGGATCGGCGCGAGCTGGGGTGGCGCGTACTGGGTGTCCGGTTGCGCCGCCGGGGCGGCGGTCTGCGCGCTCGCGCTCGTCCGCCGGCGGAGCCGGTTGTGGACGGCGATCGCGGGGCTGGGCGTCGCGTCGGCCGCCATCGTGGTCGCCCGGGTCGCCCACCTGCCCACCGAGCCCGGCCCCGGCGTGACCTTCGGGTTGTCCGTGCTCGTCGGGTCCGCCGTCCGGGTGCTTCCGCCCCGTCCGGCCTGCGCCGTCGCCGGTGGCGGGCTCGTGGTGGTGGCGGGGGCCTTCGCCGCCGGCTCCCAGGCGGCCGTGGGGACGATGAGCGCCGTGGGCTGGGCGGGCGCCGTCGTGGCCGGGCTGTGGCCGCGGCTGCTGGCCAACCGCCGCCGGGCCGTCGAGGAGCGCGTACGCCGTGGCGAGCGCATGGAGCTGGCCAGGGAACTGCACGACGTCGTCGCCCACCACGTCACGTGCGTCGTGCTCCAGGCGCAGACCGCGCGGCTGCTCGCGCACAAGCAGCCGGAGCGGCTGGCGACCTCGCTGGCGGACATCGAGACGGCCGGCTCCGACGCCCTGGCCGCCACCCGCCGCGTCGTCGGCCTGCTCCGCGACCCGGCCCGGGGCCTGCCCTCCCTCGACGGCCTGGACGAGCTGGTCAGGCGCTTCGGCGGCCACGGACCCGCCGTACGGCTGCGGCTCCCCGAGGGGGAGGACACCTCGCTCTGGCCGCCCGAGGTGGCCACCACCGTCTACCGGATCGTGCAGGAGTCGCTGACCAACGTCTCCCGCCACGCCCCGCGGGCCCGCTCGGTCACCGTCACCGTCGCGCGAGCCCGGAACTCGGTCACCGTCGAGGTCGCGGACGACGCCCCTCCCGCCCCGGCCCGGCGGCTCCGACGCTCCGGATCTGGCGGATCCGGCGGATACGGCCTGGTCGGGATGCGCGAACGCGTCGAGGCCCTCGGCGGGACGCTGCGCGCGGGCCCGCGCCCCGGCGCCGGCTGGTCCGTGGTCGCCGACCTCCCCGTCCCGGCGCGGGAGCACCCATGAGCGCCGCGGACATCACCGTCATGCTGGCCGACGACCAGGCGATGATCCGTGACTGCCTGCGCCTCATCCTGGAGGACCAGCCCGGCATCAGGGTCGTCGCCGAGGCCGCCGACGGCGCCGAGGCGGTCGCCCTGGCCCGCCGCCTGCGCCCCGACGTGTGCCTCGTGGACATCCAGATGCCCGGCCTCGACGGCATCGAGGTCACGCGGGCCCTCGCGGGGCCGGAGGTCGCCGACCCGCTGCGGGTGGTCGTCGTCACCACCTTCGACCTCGACGAGTACGTCCACGGCGCCCTGCGCGGCGGGGCGACCGGCTTCGTGCTGAAGGACGTCGGCCCCGACCTGCTCGTCGAGGCGGTCCGGGCCGCGAACGCCGGTGACGCCCTGATCTCCCCCTCGCTCACCCTCCGGCTGCTGCGCCACCTCACGGCCACCGCCGCCCCGGTCACCCGCGCGCCCGCCCAGCCGCTGTCGGATCGCGAGCTCGAGGTCGTCCGGGCGGTCGCCAGGGGCCGTACCAACCAGGAGATCGCCGCCGAGCTCTTCATCTCGCTGAGCACCGTCAAAGGCCACGTGTCCGGCATCATGACCAAGCTCGGCCTGCGCAACCGGGTCGAGATCGTCGCCTGGGCCTGGGAGCGCCGCCTGGTCGAGTGAGCCCCTACGGATCGGCGAGACCGCCTTGGGCCCGCAGCTCTCTGCGCGACGGGAGGCCCAGCTTGCGCAGGGCGCTGGAGATGTGGCTCTCCACCGTCCGCCTCGACAGGAACAGCTCGGTGGCGATCTCCTGGTTCGTCTTCCCCTCCGCCGCCAGCAGCGCCACCTCCCGTTCCCGCGACGACAGCGTCTGCCCGTGGGACGGCCGTCCGCCCCGCCACGGATAAGGGATCGGCACGCCGTTCTGGCGCATGATCCGGCTGATCCGGGCAAGGTCCCGGTCGGCCCCCATCGCCGCGTACAGGCGCAGCGCCGCTTCGAGCAGGGACCCGCCGTCGCCCGTGCCGCGTTCGCAGCGCCATCGGCCCAGGCGCTCGGCCGCCTGGGCCTCCTCGTAGCGCAGCCCGGCCTCCTGGAGGGTGGTACGCGCCGCGTCAAGCAGTTCGTCGGCCTCCGGCGGGTCCTGGGAGACGACGGCGCGGGCGGTCAGGAGCGCCGCCCGCGCGATCGGGGCGTCGGCGCCTTCGAGGCCGGCGCCCAGCTCGTCCACGAGCTCCACGGTCCCGGCCGTCCTGCCGAGCGCGTCCACCAGGCACAGGACGGTCTCCGCGCCCCACACCCAGTTCCCCTTGGCCCGTACGAGGGAGAGCGCGGCGGTGGCGTGCGCGGCGGCGCCGGCGACGTCGTCCAGGGTCAGCAGGAGGCGGGAGAGCGTCATCTTGGCGGGGATGAGCGGCCAGACGGCGCCGGCCCGTTCGGCGATGGCGATCACCTCGCCCAGGCACGCCACGGCCTCCTCGGCCGGACCCGTCGCCGCCAGCAGCGCGCCGAGCAGCAGCCCCGCCTCCATCGACGCGGCCGGGAAAGTGGCCGTCCCCGCGCCCGGGGAGACGGTCCAGCCGGGCGCGCCGCCCAGGCGGCGGACCCGGGCCTCCAGGCCGTCCCAGCGCCCCGCCGCCCGGTCGACCGCGGCCGCCACCAGCTCCACGACCTCCGCGACCCGCAGGTACTCGGCCTGGTCGGCCACCCGGCGCCCCTCCGCCAGCAGGGCCTCGGCGCGCTCCAGGCATCCGATGTGCAGCGCGCCCTGGGCCCAGTTGAGGCAGGCGCGGGCGTGTTCCCGGGGCACGCCACGGAGCCGGTCGTCGCGCAGCAGGTCGTCGATGAGCCGCCCGCTCCCCGGGTGCCCCTGCTCCAACAGCAGGGACGCCCGCGCGATGCGTACCGCGATGTCCACGTCGGGGTCGCCGCTGCGGCGGGCGGCCTCCTCGGCCTCGTCGCACCTCGCGGTGTGCTCGCTCACGTGCCGGTCCACGACGGTCTCGGGCGCGGCGAGCACGGCCAGCGCCCGCCCCAGCAGCGCGGGCCGGTCGCCGAGGTCGCCGACCGCGCGTTCGATCTGCAGGTGGCCGGCCCGCGCCTCCCCCTGCTGGCGCAGCAGCCGGCCGAGCGCGAAGCGCAGCTCGCCGCGCAGATGGGCGGGCAGTGGCTCGGTGGCGAGGAGGCGTTCGAGCATGGGTACGGCCTCCGCGTGGGCCAGGCCGTCCACCGCCACCCGGCCCAGCTTGACGGCCAGCCGCACCCGCGTCTCCCGGGACAACGAGCCGACCTCCAGCGCCTGGAGCAGGAAGCGGGCCGCTGTGGCGTCGTTCCCGTGGGACAGGGCGGTGCCGGCGGCGGCCTCCCCGTTCGACACGAACTCCTCGGTACGCCCCGCGAGCCGGAAATGGTGGGCCAGCCGGGCCACCGGCCTGGGACCTGGCCCGGTCTCCAGGGCCTGCGCGGTCCTGAGATGCAGCCACCGCCGCTCCGGCGCGGTCACGGACTCGTACACGATCTGCCGCGCCAGCGCGTGCCTGAACCGGGACCGCCCGTCCTCCTCGTGCAGCAGCCCCACGGCCTGCGCCGACGCGAGGGCCTTGGCGATCTCCAGGGGGCCGCGGCCCGTGACCTCCGCGAGCGTCCGGTCGTCGGGCGTCGTACCGATGACCGCGGCGGCCCCGAGGATCTCCCGCGCGGCGCCGTCGAGGGAGGACAGGCGCTGCAGCACGACGTCGCGCAGCACCGTCGGGACAGCCAGGGCGGACAGGACGTCGGGGCGGCCGGGGATCTCATCGGCGGGCAGGCGCTCCAGCAGCGTGCGGAGCACCTCCTCCACGACGAACGGGATGCCCCCGGTCTTCTCGTAGAGCAGGGCCGCGAACGTGCCGGGGAGCTCGGCCTTGAGGATGCTCCGCGCGAGCTCCTCCACCTCGGGCGGGCTCAGCGGGGTCAGGCTGACCACCCGCGCCGGCCCGGACGGCGCGCGGGCGAGGGCCTCACGGATCGGCAGCGCCCCCGACCCGGTGCGGACGGTGAGGATCACCGAGACGTCGTTCGGCTGGTGGGCGGCGAGGAAGGCCAGGAAGTCGTGCGTGCCGCCGTCTGCCCAGTGCACGTCCTCCAGGACGAGCACCAGCGGGCTCAGGTGGTCGAGCAGGGCCACGGCCGCCCGGAACACCCGGTGCCGCTCGGCCCGCTGGTCCGGTAACGGGGGCAGCGGCGGCGGCAGGCGCTCGGCGAGCTCGGGAAGGAGTGGCACGAGCGCTCCCACCACCGGGCTGACCGGCCGGGACGCGGTGAGGTCGGCCGCCAGGCGGAAGGCGTCGAGCAGCGGGGACAGCGGCAGGGGCTCCTGGAGCTGCTCGCACTGCCCCACGAGCCGGCGCGCCCCGGACGCGGACAGCAACTCCCCCACCAGGCGGCTCTTCCCGATGCCCGCCTCCCCCTCGACGAGCGCGAGCGAGGGCGGGGCGGCGATGACGGTACGGAGGAGGGCCAGCTCGGAGCGGCGCCCGATGAGCACATCGGAGAGGGAACCCGAGGGGGCGACGCGGGGCATGCGGCCACCCCCTACCTGCCCTAATGGCGATATATCAGAGGAAAACAGGCTACCTGATCTCCCTCTTGCGATAGGTGCCGCCCAAAAATCCGTATTCGGTACGGATGCCGCCCCCAGCCGTCCTCATTAGCCTCGGCGATCGTTCCGCGTGATCAGCGGGCGATGTACAGAGGGGCGACGATGGACCTGTCCGAACCTACGCGTGGCCGCCGCTTACTCGTAGCGGCGACCGCGCTGATCGCGGTGGCCTGGCCGGGAGCGGCCGAGGCCGAGACCGCGCCCGAAGAGCAGAAGACCTACATCGTGCAGATGGCGGCGGACCCCGTCGCCACGTACGAGGGCGACGTGGCCGGGCTGTCCACCACCAAACCCGCGCAGGGCGAGAAGATCGACCCGGGCTCGGCCGACGTGACCAAGTACGTGGACCACCTGCGCGGCCGGCACGACGCCGCGCTCAAGAAGGTCGGCGGCGGCAGGAAGCTCTACGAGTACGTGTACTCGTACGGCGGCTTCGCGGCCAAGCTGACCGGCTCGCAGGCCAGGGAGCTGCGGGCGATGCCCGACGTCGTGGCCGTGACGGAGGACAGGAAGGTGACGGTCCAGACGTCCTCGACGCCGCACTTCCTGGGCCTCGACGCCCGCGGCGGCCTCTGGGACCAGCTCGGCGGCCCCACCGGCGGCCGGCACGGCAAGGGCGCCGGCGACGGCCTGGTCATCGGCGTGATCGACACCGGTGTCACGCCGTCCAGCAAGAGCTTCGCCAACCCCGACGGCAGCGGCAAGCCGTACAAGCCGATCCGCGGCTTCCACGGCGCGTGCCCGCAGACGAGCCCGGCGGTGTGCAACGGCAAGGTGGTCGCGGCGCGGCACTTCGACGCGGCCTGGGGCGGCGACGCCGCCGTGCAGGAACTGCTGCCGTGGGAGTTCACCTCGCCGGTCGACTACAACGGGCACGGCACGCACACGGCCTCGACGGCGGCCGGCAACCACGCCGTGCCCGCGACCGGGCCGGCGGCGGCGTTCGGCGCGATCAGCGGCATGGCGCCGCGCGCGCGGGTGGCCGTCTACAAGGCGCTCTGGTCGGCGCAGGACTCCTCGACGGCCAACGGCTACTACTCCGACCTCGTCGCCGCCATCGACCAGGCGGTCGCGGACGGCGTGGACGTCATCAACTACTCGGTCTCGGGCACGAGCACGGACTTCCTCGACCCGGCGGAGATGGCGTTCCTGGCGGCCGCGCAGGCCGGCATCTTCGTCTCCGCCTCCGCCGGCAACGACGGCCCCGCCGCCTCCACCGTCAACCACCCCTCCCCGTGGGTGACCACGGTCGCGGCGGGCACGCACAACCGCGGCACGCAGGGGTCGGCGACGCTCGGGAACGGCACGACGTACGGCGGGGCCTCGCTGGCGGCGACCAAGGCCGGCCCGGCGCCGCTCGTCGACTCCACGGCCATGGGACTGCCCGGCGCCGACCCCACCATGGTGGCCCAGTGCTACGCGGCCAGGAACAACGACGGCAAACCGGTGCTCGACCCGGCCAAGGTGAAGGGCAAGATCGTCATCTGCGACCGCGGCGTGACGCCGCGCGTCGACAAGAGCCTGGCCGTGGCCGAGGCGGGCGGCGTCGGCACGGTACTCGTGAACGTCGACGAGAACTCCCTCAACGCCGACTTCCACTCCATCCCCACCGTGCACCTCGCGGTGAAGGACCGGCAGACGGTCAAGGACTACGCCGCCACGAGCGGCGCGACGGCCACGATCGACCAGGCGAAGATCAGCGACGACGTCCCGGCGCCGTACCTGGCCGCCTTCTCCTCCCGGGGCCCGCTCAGCGCGGGCGGCGGTGACCTGCTCAAGCCGGACCTGACCGCTCCCGGGCAGGACATCCTGGCCGCTACGGCGCCGCCGGGCAACAACGGGGCCGAGTTCGGGCTGTCCAGCGGGACGTCGATGTCCGCCCCGCACGTCGCCGGGCTCGCCGCGCTGCTGAAGGACCTGCACCCGGACTGGTCGCCGATGGCCGTCAAGTCGGCCCTGATGACCAGCGGCACCGACGTCCTGGACGGGCCCGGCACCGACCCGAAGGTGATCTTCGGTCAGGGCGCCGGCCACGTCGCCCCGAACAGCGCCGCCGACCCCGGGCTCGTCTACGACAGCGGGGTGAAGGACTGGACGGCGTTCCTCTGCGGGACGACCACGGGCATCGACCGGAAGGTGTGCGACGCGCTGAAGAAGCGGGGGTACTCGCTGGACCCCAGTGACTTCAACGGCCCGTCGATCTCGGTCGGCCGGCTGCCCGGCACGCAGACCGTGACGCGCTCGGTGACCAACGTCGGCCGCTCGACCGCCACGTACACGGCCTCCACCTCCGGACTGGCCGGGATCACGACCAAGGTGACGCCGAGCCGGCTCATGGTGCGGCCGGGGCAGACGAAGTCGTTCACGGTGACGTTCACGCGGACCACGGCCCCGATGAACGCCTACACGGGCGGGCAGCTCACGTGGAAGGGCGGGCGGCACAGCGTACGCGTGCCCGTCCTCGTGCGGCCGGTGCCCGAGACCTGGTCGGCCACGTACGGGGCCGCGGGCGGCGCCGACTCCGCCGAGTTCATCGCGCTCGACCCCAAGGGCAAGCAGGTGTACGTGACGGGCGCCAGCTTCGGAACGTCCCCCGGCGCGCTCAGCCCGAGCATCGCCACCGTCGCCTACGACGCGGCCACCGGCGCGCAGCTGTGGAGCAAGGGTTACAAGGGCCCCGCGGGGACGTACGACGAGCCGGCGGCGATCGTGATGAGCCCCGACGGGAGCAAGCTCTTCGTCACCGGCATCAGCGCGGGCACCGACACCGGCAACGACGCCGTCACCATCGCGTACGACACCGCCTCGGGCGCGGAGCTCTGGGTCGCCCGGCACACCGGGCCGGGCAACCTGTCGGACTTCGCCAACGCGGTCGCGGTCAGCCCCGACGGGAAGAGCGTCTACGCCACCGGCATGAGCACGCTGGCCGAGGGCGGCAAGGACGACTACTTCATCGTCGCGTACAACGCGGACAACGGAGAGCGCACCTGGCTGCAGCACTATGACGGGCCCGGGGGCGGCACCGACGACGCCCGGGAGATCGAGGTGACCCCGGACGGGTCCAAGCTCTTCGTCACCGGCCAGAGCCAGGGCGTCTCCGGCACGGGCTTCTGCGACTGGGGCACCGTGGCGTTCAACACGGCCACCGGCGAACAGCTCTGGGCCGCCCGGCACAACGGCCCCGCGAACGGGATGGACATCCCCTCCGGCATGGCCGTCGACGACAGGTCCGTCTACGTCACCGGGTCCAGCGAGGGCCGGGGCACGCAGACCGACCTCGCCACGGTCGCCTACGACGTCGCCACCGGCAAGGAGCTCTGGACGGACCGCTACGACGGGCCGGCGCACGGCAGCGACACCCCGCACGCCGTCACCCTCGCCTCCGGCAGGCTGTACGTGACCGGCAACACGGAGGGAGAGGGCACGCGGTCCGACTTCACCACGGTCGCCTACGACCCGGGCACGGGCCAGCGGGCGTGGGTGCAGCGCCGCGACGGGCAGGGGAAGGGCGAGGACTACGCCTGGGACGTCGCCGCCACCCCGGACGGCTCCAGGGTCGTCATCACCGGTGAGAGCTCCGACTCCGAGGATGGTGTCGGCGGGAGTGACTACGTGACGGTCGCGTACGACTCGGCCACGGGGCAGGAGGTGTGGACGGGGCGCTACGACGGGGCGGCGGGGGCGCAGGACCGCTCGCACGCGCTGGTGGTGGACGCGGCGGCCGGCATCCGCATCTTCGTCACCGGAGCCACGGCCACGGCTGGGAGCGCGGACTCGATGGATATCGACTTCGGCACGGTGGCCTACTTCAACCCCTGGAAGTAACCCTGACCCACGGAGGGGGCCTTCACCCCGAAGGCCCCCTCCCAAGGACCCCGTCCACCCCGATGTACGGCGGGATGTGGACGCCGGGTCGCCGGGTCGCTGTTCCCGTTCGTGTTCATCATCATCGCGTGCGGCGCGCTGTCGGGGTTCCACTCGCTGATCTCGTCCGGCACGACGCCCAAGATGATCCAGAAGGAGACCCAGGTCCGGATGATCGGGTACGGCTCCATGCTGATGGAGTCGTTCGTGGCCGTCATGGCCATCACCGCGGCCTGCGTGCTGACCCCCGGCCTCTACTTCGCGATGAACTCCCCGGCCGGCGTCGTCGGGGCCACCGTGCAGAGCGCCTCGCAGGCGGTCACCGCGATGGGCTTCGTGATCACGCCGGAGCAGTTGCAGGCCGCGGCGGCGGCCGTACAGGAGCAGACCCTGATCGCCCGGACGGGCGGCGCGCCCACGCTGGCGGTGGGGATCTCGCAGATCTTCTCCGGGTTCATCGGCGGGGCGGGGCTGCAGGCGTTCTGGTACCACTTCGCGATCATGTTCGAGGCGCTGTTCATCCTCACGACGGTCGACGCGGGCACCCGGGTGGGGCGGTTCATGCTGCAGGACACACTGGGCAACCTGTGGAAGCCCATCTCCAGGGTGAGCTGGTGGCCGGGGCTGGTGGCGGCCAGCGCCGTCGTCGTGGCGGCCTGGGGATACTTCCTGTACGTGGGCGTCAACGACCCGCTGGGCGGCATCAACCAGCTGTTCCCGCTCTTCGGCATCGCCAACCAGCTGCTCGCGGTCGTGGCGCTCACGGTCGCCACGACGTTGCTGATCAAGAGCGGCCGGCTGAAATGGGCCTGGGTGACGGGGGTGCCGCTGGCCTGGGACGTGGCCGTCACGCTGACGGCCAGCTACCAGAAGGTGTTCTCCCCCGACCCCACGCTCGGCTTCTTCGCCCAGCGCGACCGCTACCAGACGGCGCTGGACCAGGGGAAGCTGCTCGCCCCGGCCAAGACCCGGGACACGATGGAGCAGGTCGTGCTCAACTCCACCGTGGACGGGATCCTGGCGGCGCTGTTCGCGGTCCTGATCATCATCGTGATCCTCGACGCGCTGCGCGTGTGGGTGAAGGCGGTCAGGTCGCGTGAGCCGCTACCGACCACGGAGGCGCCGTTCCAGGAGTCGAAGATCCTCGCGCCCGCCGGGCTGATCCCCACCCGCGAGGAACGGGAAACGATGGCCAGGACGGCCCCCTAGAAGGCCCTTCAGAAGGCCTCGATGACGCGGCCCAACGTGGTGTTCAGCTCGGCGAGGCCGTCCTCGCCGAGCAGGGCCGCGAGGCGTCGTTCGACGTCGTCGATCGCGGTGTAGCCGACCCTCAGCGCCTCGTCGCCGCGCTCGGTGAACTCGATGAGCTTGGCGCGGCGGTCGGCCGGATCGGGCACGCGGCGCAGGTAGCCCAGCTCCTCCAGGTCGTCGACCAGCGCCCCCATCGCCTGCGGGGTCATCTGCGCCTTCTCCGCGAGCCTGCTCAGCCGGATGCCGTCGTGCTCCATGTGGAAGAACACCGCCGAGTGCGCGGGCCGGATGCGGGCGTCGTACGACCTGCCGGCCTCGAGCACGACATCCTGCAGGCGCAGGTACGCCTCGTACAGCAGGGCTATGACGTGCGGTGGATGTGTGGCGGCCAAACCCCTTCTCCAATCGCTCAGGAAGCCTTATATTAAGGCCACCTTAGCAATGGGAGGGTGCGATGAACCAGGAAGAGATCTGGGCCGCCCTCGAGATCGAGCGGCGCGGCGTCGCCGACCTGCTTGGCTCGCTGCCCGCCGACGACTGGGAGCGGCCGTCGCTCTGCGAGGGCTGGCGGGTCCGCGACGTGGCCGCCCACCTCGCGCTCGCCACCAACGTGAACGTCCCGCGGGCGCTGGTGGACTTCGTCCGGGCCCGCGGGAGCTTCGATCGTTTCGTCCGCGACACGGCGGTACGTCACGCCAGGCTGCCGGTCGGCGAGCTCGTCGCGCAGGTGCGCGAGTCGGCCACCTCGCACCGCCGGGCGCCGACGACCAAGCCGCTCGACCCGCTCTTCGACGTGCTGGTCCACGCCCAGGACATCGCCGTGCCGCTCGGTCTCGACCGGGCCATGCCGCTGGAGGCGGCCCGCGCCTGCGCCGTGCACATCTGGGAGCGCGGCTTCCCCTTCCATCCGCAGCGGCGCCTGCGCGGGCTGCGGCTCGTGGCCACGGACGTGGACTGGTCGGTGGGCGAAGGGGACGTGGTCGAGGGGCCCGTACAGGCGTTGCTCCTGCTGATCAGCGGGCGGCCGGCCGCGCTGCCCAGCCTGCGAGGAGCTACAGGCGCAGCTCTGGCGGGAATCCGGTCCACCTGAGCTCGGGCGGCAGGTGCGCCATGTCGTTGAAGAAGAGCACGGAGGACGGGCGGTCCGGCGCGTACCGGATGACGGTCAGGGCGGCGTTGCAGTGGTTGAGGCCGAGCCAGCGCCAGCCGGGGGCGTCCAGGGCGGCGCGGACGAGCCAGCCGATCAGGAAGTTGTGCGTGACGACGAGCTCGTGGCGCGTCTCCTCCGCAGCGCCGTCCACTGGACCCGTGAACAGCTCCTCGGCCTGGCGGACGAGCCGCGCGCCGCCGTCCGCCGGGAAGTTGGCGAGGAAGCCGAGCAACCGGTCCGCGTGCTCCGGCGGCAGCTCACTCCTTGCCGGCACGTACGGGAGGTAGTCCCCGGCCGCCTCCGAGACGCGCACGGGCACGCCGGGAAGGTGCTCGGCGATCAGGCGCGCGGTCTGGGCGGCCCTCGGGAGCGGGCCGTGGTGGACGGCGGAGAGGGGGACGTCCTTCAGCCGCTCGCCGAGCAGCGCGGCCTGGCGGCGGCCGTTCGCGGTCAGAGCGGACTCGTCCGGCGTGGCCTCGCCGTGGCGGGTGAGGTAGAGGTAGCGAGTCATCGGGCTCCAGTTGTTGACCTCGGACACACGTCATGGGCATCGTAGGGCGGGTGGCCGGCGATGAGACACGTGACGGGGTGGCGCTCACCAACCTCGACCAGCCCCTGTTCGACGGGGCCGGCGCGACCAAGCGCGACCTGGTCGACTACCTCGACGCGGTCGGCGACCGGATCATCCCGGTCCTGCGCTACCGGGCGCTCTCGGTCATCCGCGTACGGCCGGGCCAGGAGCCGTTCATGCAGAAGAACCTGCCCAAGTACGCCCCCGAATGGGTGCAGTCGGTCTCCGTGTGGGCCGAGGCGTCGCGCAGGCAGGTGACGTACGCGCTGTGCAACGACCGCAGGACGCTGCTCTGGTTCGCCAACCAGCGGGCCGTGGAGTACCACCCCGGGCTGTTCGTGGGCTCCCATCCCACCCACATGATCCTCGACCTCGACCCGCCCGACGGCAGCGACGCCTTCGAGCTGGCCGTGCGCGGGGCCTTCCTGGTGCGCCAGGCCCTGGACGACGCCGGGCTGGCGGGCGCGGTGAAGACCAGCGGGGCGAAGGGCGTGCACGTGTTCGTGCCCGTGGCCGAGGGGACGGGCGTGGAGGACCTCGCCGCGGCCACGCGCGCGCTGGCGGCCCGGGCCGAGCGGGTGGACCCGGCGCTGGCCACCACGGCGTTCATCCGCGAGGACCGCGCGGGCAAGGTGTTCATCGACTCGACCAGGGCCGGCGGGGCCACGGTGGCGGCCGCCTACAGCCCTCGTGTACGCCCCGGCACGCCTGTGTCGTTCCCCGTGGCGTGGGAGTCGCTCGATCAGGTGGTGCCCGCCGACTTCACCGTGCACACGGCGGCCGGGCTGCTCAAGGACGCGGACCCGTGGGCCGAGTCCATGCCCGAGCCGCAGCGGCTGCCCGCCGACCTGGTCGAGGAGGGGCACACGATCCCGGTCGCCCGCGTACAGGCGATGCATGAGGGCAAGCGGCGCGCCCGCGCCCGCCGCGCCGAGTGACCCTCGGCGCGCCCGTGCCCGCCGGGCCGAGTGAACCAACCGGATATGTCCGGATATTGACGCCCTAGTGGGCCTTCTCAGTGATCCTCCGCCGGGTTACGTTCACGTGGCGGCTCGGGGGAATCATCGCATTCGTCCACCAGGGGAACCCTTATGCGTCGAATCGCCATCGCACTGATCACCGCACTGGCCCTACCACTGGCTCTGACCACCCCGGCCAACGCCGGCGGCCTTGACGACCTCTTCGCCAAGTTGCTCGTCAAGCAGGTGAAGGGCCCGAACGCCAAGAAGCACCTCGACGCCCTTCAGGCGATCGCCGACGCCAACGGCGGCACCCGCGCCGCGGGCACCCCCGGCTACAACGCCTCCCGGGACTATGTGGCGGGCAAACTACGCAAGGCCGGATACAAGGTCACACTCCAGCCGATCAACTTTGTCCAGAGCTGGACCGAGAACTCCCCGCCCACGCTCAACCTCACCGCGCCGAGCTCGAAGACGTACGTGCCTAACGACGACTTCTTCTCCTTCGAGCCCTCCCCCGCCGGTGACGTGACCGCGCAGGTCCAGGCCGTGGACCTGACCCTGCCGCCGACCCCGACGCCCACCTCGACGAGCGGCTGCGAAGCGTCCGACTTCGCCGGGTTCGTGGCCGGGCGGATCGCGCTCATCCAGCGCGGCACGTGCGCCTTCGCCCTGAAGATCCGCAACGCGGGCCGCGCCGGGGCGTCCGGGATCATCGTGTTCAACGAGGGCCAGCCGGGCCGGACCGACGCGTTCCCGCTCGACATCGGTGAGTGGCGGGCCGGGGTCCCGATGGTCTTCGCCGACTTCGCGGTCGGCAACGAGCTGGCGGCCACGGCCGGGGCGACCGTACGGCTCAAGGTCGACTCCACCCTCGTGCTCGGCACCAACGACAACGTGATCGCGGAGTCCCGCTTCGGCGACCCGCGCAACGTGGTGATGGTCGGCGCCCACCTCGACAGCGTGCCCGCCGGTCCCGGCATCAACGACAACGGCTCGGGCTCCGCCTCCATCCTGGAGGTCGCCGAGGAGATGGCGCTCTACCCGGTCAAGAACAAGGTCCGCTTCGGCTTCTGGGCGGGCGAGGAGATCGGGCTGCTCGGGTCCGACCAGTACGTCGCGTCGCTGTCGGAGACGCAGCGCGACCGGATCCGGGTCTACCTGAACTTCGACATGGTGGCCTCGCCCAACTACGCGTACAAGCTGTATGACGGGGACAACTCCGACAACGAAGGCTCCCCGGCCGGGCCGCCCGGATCCGACCGGATCGAGAAGCAGCTCGAGGCCTTCTACGGCTCGCGCAACCTGCCCACCGTCGGCACCGACTTCGACGGGCGCTCCGACTACGGCCCGTTCATCGACGTCGGCATCCCGGCGGGCGGGATCTTCACGGGCGCGGAGGGCATCAAGACGCCCGAGGAGGCGGCGAAGTTCGGCGGCACGGCGGGGGTCGCGTACGACGCCTGCTACCACCAGGCGTGCGACACGACCGCCAACATCAACGACACCGCGCTGGACGTGGACCTGGACGCGATCGCGGACTCCGTCGCCCGCTTCGCCTTCAACCTGCGCTCCATCCCGCCGCGATCCGCCCCCGCGGCGGCGCCCCTGGCCGCCAAGACGGCCGCCTGACGGCTCCACACCGGGTGGGCAGCGCCCCTGCCCACCCGGGCACCACCTAGGCACCACGGCACCTTGGCACCACGGCACCTTGGCACCTTGGCACCACCGCACCATCGAACCTTCGCACCACGGCACCACGGCACCACCGGTTCCAACGAGCACCATCTCGGGATCTTCCACCCTCGACCCTCGGATGGAGGCGCCGCAATGCGATCGATCATCGTCGCGGCAACAGCGTTATCCCTGGCCATCACCGCCCTGACTGCCGTGCCGGCGCAGGCCGCAGCAGCCCCGAACATCTCCCTCACCAACGTCAAGGCCCACCTCACCCAGCTCCAGTCCATCGCCACCGCCAACGGCGGCAACCGCGCGCACGGCCGCCCTGGCTACCTGGCCTCCGCGAACTACGTACGCGGCCAGCTGGACGCCGCGGGCTTCACCACCACGCTCCAGTCGTTCACCTACAACGGCGCCACCGGCTACAACGTCATCGCCGACTGGCCCGGCGGGGACCCCAACGACATCCTCATGGTCGGCGCGCACCTCGACAGCGTCACCGCCGGTCCCGGCATCAACGACAACGGCTCGGGCAGCGCGTCCATCCTGGAGACCGCGCTCGAAGTGTCGCGCCAGGCGCTCCAGCCGGCCAAGCACCTGCGCTTCGCCTGGTGGGGCGCGGAGGAGCTGGGGCTGCGCGGGTCGCAGTTCTACGTGAACAACCTGCCGGCCGCCGACCGGGCGCGGATCAAGGGGTACCTGAACTTCGACATGGTCGGCTCCCCGAACCCCGGATACTTCGTGTACGACGGCGACAACTCGGACGGCACCGGCTCCGGTCCCGGCCCGGCCGGATCCGCGGAGCTGGAGAAGGTCATCCAGGACTACTTCACGTCGATCGGCGTGCCGACCCGGGGCACCGACTTCGACGGCCGCTCCGACTACGGCCCGTTCATCGCGGTCGGCATCCCGGCGGGCGGCACGTTCACGGGCGCGGAGGGCATCAAGAGCTCGGCCCAGGCCACGCTGTGGGGCGGCACCGCCGGTCAGGCGTTCGACGTCTGCTACCACCGCTCGTGCGACACCACTTCCAACATCAACGACACCGCGCTCGACCGGAACGCCGACGCGATCGCGTACTCGGTGTGGACGATCGCCACCGCCGTACCACCCGCCGTGGTCTGGCAGGACACGTTCGAGACGGCCAACGGCTGGACGGTCAACCCGTCGAGCACCGACACCGCCACCACCGGCCAGTGGGAGCGCGGCGACCCCGAGGACACCACCTCCAGCGGCGCCAAGCAGCTCGGCACCACGGTCAGCGGCACGAACGACCTGGTCACGGGCCGCCTGGCAGGCTCGGCCGCCGGTGACTTCGACATCGACGGCGGCATTACCTCGATCCAGTCGCCCCCGATCACCCTCCCGTCCACGGGTCCGCTGAACCTGTCGTTCTCGTGGTACCTGGCGCACGGCTCGAACGCCTCCAGCGCCGACTACTTCCGGGTCCGCGTGGTCGGCACCACCACCACGACGGTCCTGAACCAGGCGGGCGCCGCATCCAACCGCAACGGCGCCTGGACCACGGCCACGGCCGGCCTGAACGCGTTCGCGGGCCAGACGGTCCGCATCCTCATCGACGCCGCCGACGCCTCGGGCGCCTCCCTGGTGGAGGCCGGCGTGGACGACGTCAAGATCACCCGCTAAACCGCGCTGAGGGCCGGGCCCGTTACGGCCCGGCCCTCAGCTCCCTCGCGGGCCGGGCTCCGCGGCCCGGCCCGCGACGCCCCCGGATCGGGCGGGCTCAGCGGTCCGGTCAGTACACAACGCCCCGGATCAGGCGCGCTCAGCGGTCCGGCCAGTACGCAGCGCCGCCACCACCTTCTCCGGCTCATCCGCGAAGAACCGGATCGACGTGGCCTCCCCCCGGCGGCCGAACGGGCGCACGAAGGCGACCGGCTCGCTCAGCTCCACCGTCATGTTCGTCTGTGAGGAGACCGCCACGCCGAGCCGCCCGTCCTTGACGGTGACCATGCCGCTCTCGTTGTAGTTGCGACTGGTCCGCACGGCGGCGATCCGCTCGACCGGTACGCGTACGTCGAAGTACACGCCGAACCGGATGCGCAGCTCACCAGGGGTGATGACATGCGGCCTGGTGGCGCAGGCGGCGGCCAGCATGACCCCGAACAGCAGCCCGTACACGTCGGCAATCAGCACCGCGAACCGCAGCCACGCCGGCACGTCGAGCGCGACCAGCAGCAGATCGACCACCACGGTCTCGACCGCCATCGCGAACAGCATCAGCGACAGCATGAACGTCTGCGCCTTCGTGTACGTCACGACGGTCGCCCCCACCGGCACGCCATCACGACGCCGGACGATCCACTGTCCGATGGCCAGCAGGCCTTTCAGCTCGAACACCACGATCCGCAGCGCGGCTCTGACCATCGGTCCCCTCACTTTCGGCTCTGTGGGCCCGGTCGCCCCCGATTAGACACGTTGACGTCGCGTCATGGTCAAGCCGATGGGATTCCGGCTCTCTCGGCTGCTCAGCCCGGACGGCTACCGGGCGGGCTGCGCCGGGGTCGTGGCGGCGGGTTCGTCGGCGGACTTCGGAGTGTTCGTGCCTGGCCTGGTGGGCCGCATCGCGGCGGCTGCCAGTGTGCCCAGGAGGAGGATCGCGATCAGGGGGATCAGCGTCTCCTTGGCTGCCTGGGTGAGCCCGTTCTGCATCGACTGCTCGGCGAGTTGCCGGCCCTGGCGGACCAGATGTGCGGGCAGCCCCGGCAGCGCCTGCACCCCTTGGCCGTCGATCTGGCCGGTCTCGGCGGCCTGGCGCATGCCTTCGCGGAAGATCTCCTGGTAGGGGGCCGGCAGGTGTGCGGCCGCCGTGTTCGTTTCGCGGGCCAGGGACAGGGCGATGCGGGCTTGCAGCAGGACGCCGATGGTGGCACTGCCCAGAACCGAGCCCAGCTGGCGGGCGGTGAAGAAGATGCCGGAGGCGGTGCCGCGCAGGCCGGGCGGTACGGACCCCATCGCGACGTTGTTGACGGGGACGAGGACGAGGCCCATGCCGAGGCCGCAGAGCAGCAGGCCGGGGATGAGGTGCCAGGGCGGGAGGTCCGCGCCGGCCTGGAGCGCGAGGGCGCCCAGGCCGCCCGCCATGCCGAACAGGCCGGACATGATGAGGTACTTGCCGCCCACCCGGTCCGACAGACGGCCGATGAACGGGCCCATCACGCCGGAGATCAACGCCATCGGCGCAGTCAGGAGACCGGCCTGGGTGGGTGAGAGGCCCAGCGCGGACTGCAGGTAGATGACCAGCGGCAGGAACATGCCGGTCATGGCGAAGCCGATGATCGCGGTGCTCAGGGAGCCGGCGGAGAAGTTGCGATCGGCGAAGACCCGCAAGGGGACCAGCGGCCCGTCGCGGTTGACGCGCTGCCAGATCACGAAGGCGGCCAGCAGCACCGCGCCGGCGGCGATGACCTCGAACACGGTGATCGGGCCCAGGATCTCGCCCCAGTCGTACGTCTCTCCGTTCTGCACGCCGAACACGATCAGGAACAGGCCGGTGCCCGACAGCAGGATGCCCGGCACGTCGAGGCGCCGCGCATGGCCCAGCCGCAGGTCCGGCAGCACCGACAGGCTCAGGGCCAGGGCCGGGACACCGACCAGGACGTTGACGTAGAAGATCCACTGCCAGCCCAGGGTGTCGATGAGGACACCGCCGAGCAGCGGCCCGGTGACCGTGGCGAGACCGGAGACGCCGCCCAGGACACCCATGGCGCGGCCGCGATCGCCGGCCGGGAACAGGTGGGTGATGAGGGCGAGGGTCTGCGGGGTCAGCAGGGCGGCGCCCAGCCCCTGCGCGGCGCGGGCGGCGATCAGCAACTCGACGCCGCTGGACAGGCCGGCGCACAAGGCGGCGCCGGTGAAGACCGTCAGGCCCGCCACGAACATCCGCCGGGGCCCGTAGCGGTCGCCGAGCCAGCTGGTGAACAGCATGGGCACGGCGTAGGTGAGCAGATAGACGCTGTTCACCCAGACCACCGCGTTGAGTCCGGTATTCAGGCCGCGCACCATGGCCGGCAGCGCCACGGACACGATCGAGATGTCCACCACGATCATGAACAGCCCGAGGGAGAGGGCCGCCAGTGCGGCCCAGGCTCCGGTGGAGGGAGCCGGATGCCCGCTCATCGATGTGGTTGATACGTCCGTCAATGCTCAGCCGACCTCATGGTGATGGATGGGTCCTGTCCCACGCGGCCCGGCCGTCGCCAAGCGGTCGGACCGCGCGGATCAAGGGGCCGGCCCTGGCCCTGGTGGAGGGGGCCGGCGTTCAGCTCGTCAGTAGCGGACCGCCCCGTAGTCGATCTCCTCTGCGGGGTAGGTCGCGGCGCGGCGGCCGAGCCCGCGCATGCGTTGCCTCATCTCGTCGGCGGGGAGGCGGTGCATATCGCCGTGGCCTGGCAGTACCCACTCGAAGGTCAGCTCCTCGGCCCCGCGGGCGACCGACTCGGCAAGCGTCTTGATCGAGTCGTAGACCACGCTGTGGGCGACCTCCAGGGTCTGCTGGGAGTTCGACCAGAAGAACGCGTCGCCGGTGAAGCAGTACTTCTCGTCGGCGATGAAGAGCGTGCTGCCCGCGGTGTGCCCGGGGAAGGGGTGGGCGACGACCCCCGGCCCGATCTCGACCGGTTCCGTGCCGCGGATGACCTGGTCGGCGGAGGGCAGGGAGTGCAGGTCTCCCTCGTGGATCCACAGCCGGGCGCCGAAGGCGTCGGCGTACTTGCGCGCGTGGGCGACGTGGTCGAGGTGGGTGATCAGCACGTCGGTGATCTTGCCGACCGTCTCCTCGTAGCGGCGGGCGAGCGCGGGCCGCCAGCGCGGGGTGTCGATCATCATCGCGCTGCCGCCGGGGCGGCGCAGGAGGTAGGAGGTGGCACCGTACGTCTGTGGGGAGGAATGTCCACAGAGGTAGACGACGCCGTCCTGATCCAGGGGCTTGGGGTAGGGGTCGGAGTCGGCGTCCCACTCATCGGCCGGCGGGTGGATGGAGCGGGTCGGGCAGGCGTGCGCGGCCATGTACAGCTTCTCCACGTCGGCCTCGGTCTCCGGTTGGCGGATGACGGTCGACAGGCCGCCGTACTCGCCGCCCTCCTTGTAGGCGATCATGCCGGGGGCGACCTGACGGGCGATGTTGCAGTTGAGGCAGCGATCATCGACGTGCCAGCCGTCGTGGCGAACTTCCGCCGCCGGGCTTTCGTGCGCTGCTTGAGTCGTGCTCATGACTCCACTTCCTCCAGCTTGTGCTGCTGGTCGTCGTGTTGGGATGGGTGTCGGAGAAGGTCTCGACGCACCGCCGGGCGTCGACGGTGGCTTGCGGGTGCGGGCCCATGCCGGTCCCGCGGAACAACGGGCAGGCGGCGGGGGCGTGCGCGAAGCGGCGGTCACAGATCGAGGACCAGCCGAGGGCTGCGAGAGCGGGAGACGCAGATCATCATGATCTCGTTGGCCTCCCGTTCTTCCGCGCTGAGCACGGAGTCACGGTGGTCGGGCTCCCCTTCCAGCACCTCGGTCTCGCAGGTGCCGCAGATGCCCTCGGCGCAGGAGGAGAGCGCAGTGACGCCGGCCTCCCGGACGGCCTCCAGCACGCTGAGGTCCGGTGGTACGCGGACGATCACCCCGGACCGGTCGAGCACCACCTCGAAGGTGTTCTCCGACGCCGTCTCCCTCTTCTTGGCCTGGAACCGCTCCACTTGGAGCGCCCCGGACGGCCAGGCACCGCACCAGTCCTCGACCGCCTTGAGCAGCGGCTCGGGGCCGCAGCAGTAGACCAAGGTGTCGGCATCGGGCTCACCGAGGAAGCCGTCCAGGTCGAGCAGGCCATGCTGGTCCTGCGGGCGGACGGTCACCGCGTCGCCATAGGCGGCCAGTTCGTCCAGGAACGCCATCGAGGAGCGGGTCCGGCCGCCGTACAACAGCCGCCAGTCCGCGCCTGCGGCCTGGGCCGCGACCAGCATCGGCAGCAACGGCGTGATCCCGATGCCGCCCGCCACGAACCTGTAGCGCCGGGCCGGCCGAAGGGCGAAGTTGTTGCGGGGTCCCCGTACCCGCACCTGCGCGCCCGGGTGAAGTCTGCCGTGGATGTGGGCGGATCCTCCGCGGCCGTCCGGTACGCGCAACACGCCGATCCGCCACGCCGTGCGGTCGCCGGGGGCACCGCACAAGGAATAGCTGCGGACCAGGCCGTCGTCGAGCAGCAGGTCGATGTGGGCGCCGGGCTCCCACTCCGGCAGCGGGGCGCCGCCGGGATGACGAAGCGTCAGGACGGCTACGCCGTCGGCGGCGTCGGCCCGTTCCGCGACAACGAGCCCGCTCTCGAACTCGCGAGTGGAGGAGTTGCTCACGTTGGTTTCCCGCTTTCACAGGAGACGGAGCGACGCCCACGCCGCCGAAGCAAGGCTTCCGACGCATGAGCTGACGCTGGGGACGAGTCAGTTCATGGATCGCGCGACGGAAGGCAGAGCAACGGACGACGATTTCCGCGGCCAACTCTAGCGGACGTACAGGACCTGCGTTATCTGATCGTTACATTAAGTTCGACCGGAATGCCCGCCGCATGTCACGGCTTCTCGGCGGCGGCCGCCGCCGCCGAGACTGTGACACAACCATGACGCGGCGCGAACGAGGCGGGGACGCGGCCGGCCGACAGTGGACGGGGTTGACCGGCGGGCGAGTCACGGAGCGTGCTGCGAAGCGATCCGGCCGCCCGCATCGGGACGACGCCTCAAGGCCCGGCACCACGGCGTCGCCCTCATCAAGCAGGGCGAGACGAACCGGCCGGAGCCGCCGGGACAGAACGTTACGACGAAGACGATCACGAAAAGGAGAAGGTGTGGCTGATGACGGGAAATGGGACCGGCGTTCGCTGTTTCAGGGCGCTGCCGTGCTGGCCGGCGCCGCCGCGGCCGGGCCGCTGATGGGCAGGGCAGCCACGGCGCTGGCCGACAGCGGTGACGCCGACGCGCTGTTCAAGGCCGGGAAGTTCGAGCAGGCCGGCCGGGCGTACGAGGAGATCCTCAAGGCAGACCCTGCGAACCTGCACGCGGCCCGCCGGCGCGGCTATGTCGGGCTGCTGTCCAACCGGTTCGCCGACGCCGAGAAATACCTCAAGATGGCCATCGACCTGGCGCCCGACGACAAGGAAACCAACGGGCTCCTGGGCGACTGCTACATCCGGCAGGACAAGTTCGGCCTGTCCGCACCGCATTGGAAAGCGGCCGGTGAGGACGGCTACGCCAAGTGGTTCGCGGCGGTCAGCGGCGAGGCGTACCAGGTCAACGGCGACCTCGCGCGGCTGGAAATCAAGCAGATGGACCCGATTCCGCTGGTAGAGGCCTCGGTCAACGGCGGACCGACGAAGCGCTTCATGTTCTACACCGGCGCCCCGAATCTGAGCATGCGGGCGTCGGTGGCCAAGGAGGCCGGGCTGAGTCCCGTTGCCAGTCAGAAGGTCGAGTACGAGAACGGCATCATATGGGCGTACTACGGGATACTGGACTCCTTCAAGCTGGGTGGCATCGAACTGCGCAACGTCCCGGTGGGCTGGTCGTCGACGGAGTCGGGCGAGGATGTCGGAACTGACAGCGACGGCCTGATCGGCACGTGGGTCTTCTACCACTTGTTGACCACCTTCGACTATGCGGGCCGGCAACTGATCCTGCGCCGCCGCACCCCCGAAACGGCCAGGAAGGCACGCGCCGCCGCCAAACAGGCGGGCGCACAGTCCCTTCCAATTTGGCTGGCCCGTGAGCAATACCTGCACAGCACGGGCAGCTTCGCCGGCACCGCCGGCTCCCGCACAGGGGTGGTGGGCGTCAACTTCGGCGGAACCAGCGAGATCGTGGCGGGCTTGCGGGGAAGAACGGCCGAGCAGTTGGGAGTCCGCAGCGACTACGACCGCGAGATCGGGACTTTCGGCAGCAGCCACCCGGCCGTCGTCTACCCCTGCTACCCGAAGGAGATCCGCCTCGGCAACGCCGTCGCCAAGGAGGTCTACTGCTACACGAACCCGAACCAGCCGGCCAACGTGCCCTGGCCTTATGGGACAGGGTTCGACTCGATGGGCTGGTTTTCCCACTGCTTCTGGAAGCCCTATAACATCACCGTCGACTTCACCGACATGAACCTCTACATCGCCCGCGGCAAGGCCACCTGATCAGGAGCCACGTGGAGCTGCCGGCGGGGTAAGGGCAAACCAGACGCCCGCACCCCCTCGCCCGGTGCCGTACCAGGCAGCGTCCCCCGGGCGCCACAGTAGCCCAGCGGCAAGCCGCGTCAGGCGGCCGGGGCGGCGACGGCGTCGGGTGGGAGGTGGCGGGAGAGGCGCAGGAGGGTGAGGGCGGCCAGCGCGAGCAGGACGGTGAGCGTGCCCCACAGCAGCGCGGGCGCGGCGCCCAGCAGGGCCGAGAAGGCGGCCGGGGCGACGACGTTGCCGATGGCCCAGGTCTGCTGGTGGATCGCCAGGTAGCGGCCGCGGAGGGCCGGTGGTGCCGTCGCCGCGGCCAGGGCCCACGACGGGGTGGCGTGCATCAGCTCACCCACCGTGAAGACGAGGGTGGCCGTCACCAGGGCGATGACGCGCGGTGGTCCCGGTGGGAACGCGGCCGCCGCGGCGTACGCGACGCACGACACGATCAGGACCGCCCCGCCGAGGGCCATGGCGTGGGTACGGCGGGCGGCGCGCTGCCGTCGCCGGACCGCGAGCTGGCCCACGGCCACCAGGATCGTGTTGAGCGTGTACAGCAGGCCCAGCAGCCAGGCGGGGGCGCCGAGCACCGTGACGGCGTACACCGGCAGCGCGACCGGAAGGACCAGGCGTGTCAGCGTGAACGCCTGCTCGGCCGCCACCAGCCCGAGGAACGGCCGGTCCGCCAGGACCCGCCGGTACCCGCCCCGCTCCGGGAGCACCGGCTCGATCGGTACGCGCCTCCCCGACAGGACCAGGCAGCCGGTGGCCACGACGAAGCTGGCCGCGTTGACCGACGCGATGATCACGAAGCCGGTCGTGCCGCCCAGCGACACCACCCCCGCCGACAGCAGCCCGCCCAGGCCGAACGCGACGTTCCTGGCGGTCGACATCAGCGCGTACAGCCGGTCCCGGTCCGCGCCCGTGGCCAGGACCGAGATGTAGCCGCCGGAGGCGGGATAGTAGGCCCGATCTCCGAACGCGACCACCGCCGCGACCACGATCAACGCGGCGAAGCCGTCCACGAACGGGTACGCGGCGAAGCCCAGCCCGCGCAGCACGTACGTGCCCATCAGTACCCGCCGCGCGTCGAACCGGTCGATGAGCACGCCGGCCACCGGATTGGCGGCCAGCCCCACCGCGGCCGCGGCCGTCACCCCCAGCCCGACCACGGTCATGGGCAGGCCGGTGACCCGGTGGATGAACAGCAGGGTGAGCGGGTAGTACAGGCCGCTGCCCAGGGCGTCCACGAACATCCCGACGAGAAACGGCCGCACGCCCGACTGGCGCTGCGCGGAGGCGATCGACATGACCAGGAGTATCAGCACGCGCGAGGGCCGTCGCGGATCGGCCGCCCGCCCTAGACGTTCTACGCCGATGGTCCTAGCACCCGGGTGAGCGCTGCGGCGATCCACGTAAAAGGCCAGGTCAGGAACCGTGCGACACGCTCTTGGGGCGAATGGGGCCCATCGCTTGCGGGTATCGGTCGCATGCATCTCCGCCAACACGACCAGGCCTGAAAGGGAATCAGATGACCCAGACCGCAGAGCGTACCGAGACGACTGAGCGCGAAACCGAAGAGCGCGAGGCGTTCGAGTCGCTGATGTTCGCCGCCCTCGCGGCCCGCCGTGAGGAAGGCACCGAGACCGGCATCGAGCACCCGCTGCTGCTGGCCGCGCTCATGCGCCGCCGCAGAGAAGGCGGTACGAGCATGATCGAGCACCCGCTCCTGCTCGCCATGCTCATGCGCCGCCGCTCGGAAGGCGAGGAAACCGGCATCGAGCACCCGCTCCTCCTCGCCATGCTCATGCGCCGCCGCAGAGAAGGCGGTACGAGCATGATCGAGCACCCCCTCCTGCTCGCCATGCTCATGCGCCGCCGCACGGAAGGCGAAGAGACCGGCATCGAGCACCCGCTGATGCTGGCCGCGCTCATGCGCCGCCGCAGGGAGAGCGGCATGAACATCATGGAGCACCCTCTCCTGCTCGCCGCGCTCATGCGCCGCCGCACGGAAGGCGAAGAAGCCGGCATCGAGCACCCGCTGATGCTGGCCGCCCTTGCGTCCCGATAGGCACCCGACAGCCGCCCGACAGCCGCCCGACGACCACCCGACGACCGCGCCCGCCGGCCCGCAAGGAAGAACGCCGTCTCCTGGTTTCCCGGCAAGGGGAAATCGGGAGACGGCTCACACCGACCGAAAAGGAGCACCTCATGGCGCCGGAGCAAACCGGTAACTCATCCGAGCACAACCCTCTGGAGTCCATGATCGACGACCTCATCCGCGACATCCTCAGCGAGTCCGGCCAGACCACCAAAGCCCGCGCACGCGGCGTGGATCCCATGGCGAGCCTGATCGAATCGGCCCTGTCGTCGACCTCGCGTACGGCGTCGAAGGCGTCGCCGATGGAACGGCTCCTGCTCACGCAGGTGTTGTCGTCCGCGTTGGCGGACGCGCTCGCGCCGGCGCTGGCAGAGGTCCTGGCGCCCGAGATCATGAAGTCCCTGGAGCATCATCTGTCTCCCGGCCCGACCAGCGGCATGGCTTCGACGCGCAGCACCGCCAAAGGAGCAACGGGGAGCAGAAGAAAGACCTGAGTCTCCGGCCGCGGCGACAGGGCCCGGCCGCCGTCCGGCAGCAGCCCCGCGACGGCGGCCGGGCCCTGCTGCCTGACGGACCGGGGCAGGCGCCCGAAAACAGGGCCCAGGCGCCTTATGGCGCGTGCTGATCAGGTGGAATCATCGGCGCATGAACGCTGACGTCATCGTCGTCGGGGCCGGGCTGGCCGGTCTGGTGGCGACCTGCGAACTGGTCTCCCGAGGCAAGAAGGTCGCCGTGGTCGACCAGGAGAACGCCGCCAACCTGGGCGGCCAGGCCTTCTGGTCGTTCGGTGGGCTGTTCCTGGTCGACTCGCCGCAGCAGCGGCGGCTGGGCGTGAAGGACTCCTTCGAGCTGGCCTGGAACGACTGGCAGGGCAGCGCCCAGTTCGACCGCCTGGACGACGAGGACTCCTGGGCCGTGCGGTGGGCTCGGGCCTACGTCGAGTTCGCCGCCGGGGAGAAGCGGGCCTGGCTGGACGGCCTGGGCATCAAGTTCCTGCCCACGGTCGGCTGGGCGGAGCGGGGTGACCTGCGCGCGGACGGGCACGGCAACTCCGTGCCGCGCTTCCACGTCACCTGGGGGACGGGGCCGGGGGTGCTGAAGCCGTTCGTCCGCAGGGTCCGGCAGGCGGCCGGCAGCGGGCTGGTCACCTTCCACCACCGTCACCAGGTGGACGAGCTGATCGTCAGCGGCGGAGCCGTACAGGGGGTGCGTGGCACGCTGCTGGCCGAGGACGACTCGCCGCGAGGAGTGGCCTCCAACCGCGACAGGATCGGCGAGTTCGAGCTGACGGCACCGGCGGTGATCATCACCAGCGGCGGCATCGGCGGCAACCACGACCTGGTGCGCCGCTACTGGCCGGAGCGGATGGGCAGCGCGCCGGAGAGCATGGTCACGGGCGTGCCGGCGTACGTGGACGGCCGGATGCTCGACATCAGCGCCGAGGCCGGGGCGCGGCTGGTCAACCGCGACCGCATGTGGCACTACACGGAGGGCCTGCGCAACTGGGACCCGATCTGGCCGGGCCACGGCATCCGGATCCTGCCCGGCCCCTCCTCGATGTGGTTCGACGCGCTGGGGCGGCGGCTGCCCGACCCCTGCCTGCCCGGCTACGACACGCTGAGCACGCTGCGCCACCTGCGCGGCACCGGCCACGACCACTCCTGGTTCGTGCTCACCCAGAAGATCATCGAGAAGGAGTTCGCCCTGTCGGGCTCCGAGCAGAACCCCGACATCACGGGCAACGACCGCAGGGCGTTCCTCCGGGAACGCCTCCTCGGGAAGGGCGCCCCGGCCCCGGTGGAGGCGTTCAAGCGCAACGGCGCCGACTTCGTCGTGGCCGCCACCTTGGACGAACTGGTCGCCAAGATGAACCAGCTGACGCTCGAACCCCTGCTCGACGCCGACCTCGTGCGCCGCCAGATCGAGGCCCGCGACCTGCAGGTGGCCAACCCGTTCAGCAAGGACTCCCAGATCCAGGGCATCCGCAACGCCCGCCGCTACCTCGGCGACAAGCTGGGCCGGACCGTCGCCCCGCACCGGATCCTCGATCCCGCCGCCGGGCCGCTGATCGGGGTCATGCTCCACGTACTCACGCGCAAGACCCTCGGCGGCATCCAGACCGACCTCGACTCCCGCGCCCTGGGGCCGACCGGCGAGCCCGTCGACGGCCTGTTCGCAGCGGGTGAGATCGCGGGCTTCGGCGGTGGCGGCGTCCACGGCTACAACGCCCTCGAAGGCACCTTCCTCGGCGGCTGCCTCTTCTCCGGCCGCCAGGCCGGCCGCGCCGCGGCACGCTGAGCTATTTCCACAGGTAGTCGTGACGTGGCGAGGCCCGGCCGATGAGAACGCCGCCGTCGCGGACCTGCCACTCCTGCTGCCCCTCGACCTCGTGGAACACGAGGAAGAGGCCGCAGACGCGGTCGCCGTCCGCATCCGTGGGCGGCAGGGCGGCGATCCGGCGGATCAGCGCGAGAACCTCGCCGGATCGGCCCTCGCGGACGGCACGCGCGTAGCAGGCGGCATCGAGCCAGCCCCCTTCGGGAAAGGCCCAGCCCTCCGTCTCGCCCTGCCGGATGATCCGCTCCGCCTCGGATCGTTGACCCGAGAACTCCAGCCAGCCGCGTATGTAGACCCACGCACTCATAACCACATGATGGCTTGCGGGAAGTCGAGAGCATTTGTCGGAATTGCCTGCGGCGGCCACCGCCCGGACGGCAGACTGTTGCCGCGGCCATCACGAGCCTTTCTCCGTTCTCTGACGAGAGCCCGCGGAGAGGGCCGGGGTGGCCGTCACCATTTCCCCGGACACCCTCAGCCCAGCAGCCGGGCTTCCACCTCCGGGGCGAGGCCGACGCCCGGCCGGTCCGGGCGCGTCGGAGGCCGGCCGCCGATGCTCCGGAGCCACTCCCACGTGTCGGCCACCGTCTCCTCCAGCGGACGGCACCGCAGACCCGCCGCCACCGCCTTGGACACGTCGCCCCCGTGCATGAAGTCGTAGCCCTCGCCCACCAGCCAGATCGGCAGGTCCGTCCACGGTTTCACGCCCGCCGCCAGGATCCGCTCGGCCGCCACCCAGCGCAGCTCCGCGTCCGATCCGGTCACCTTGACGCAGGTCTCCAGGAGCTGCCTCATCGTCGCGAACCCCGGCGGGCTCACCACGTCATAGGCCCCGCCGAGCCCGCGCCCGGCCGCCGCCAGGCACCAGCCGGCCAGGTCGCGGGCGTCGATGTACTGCAGGCCGAGGTCGCGCGGCTCCGGGGCGAGCACCGGGCCGCCGCGGGCGATCCGGCTCAGCCACCAGGGCAGACGCCCGATGTTCTCGTACGGGCCCAGGATCAGGCCCGCGCGGGCCAGCAGCGCCCGGTCCCCGAACGCCGCGACCGCCCCGGCCTCCGCACCCGCCTTGTCCTTGGCGTAGTCGCCGTCGCCGTCGTCCGCCGCCACCGCCACGACCGGGGCGCTCTCGTCCGCGCCGAACGGCACCGGCGGCGCGTACACCGACCGGCTGGACACGTAGACGTAATGGCCGGCCCGGCCGGCCAGGAACGACGCGGCCGCACCGACCGCGGCCCGCGCCCACGACCAGGTGTCGACCACCACGTCCCACTCCCCGCGCTCCAGCGCCGCCAGCCCGCCGGGGGCCGTGCGGTCGCCGCGCAGCGCCGTCATGCCGGCCCGCGGCTGGTGGGTGCCGCGATTGAACGTCGTCACCTCCCAGCCCAGCGCCACCGCCTCATCGACGAACGCCCGCCCCACGAACTCCGTGCCGCCCAACACCAAAAGCCTCATGGCATCCACCATGGCCTGGCGGATTCGGGCGCGGTAGGTGTGCACGCCCTCAGCGGAATCGCCACCAGCGAATATGCCGGGGCGGACGCGGGCCCGGTCATGTTGCGACGGCCCTGCGCGGGTAAATGTCACAGACAGTGATGAAGTCGGGACGGGACGGGATGGTGAGACGGCTGTTTCCACGCTCGATCCGCGCACGCCTGACCACGGTCGCGACCTTGATAGCGGCCGTGGTCTTCATCGCGACCGCCACCATCACGCTCGCCACCGTGCCCGACAACCTGCGCAACGTGGTCCAGACGAGGGTCGAGCTGGCGGCACGGCGGGTCGCCGCCGAGGCACGTACCGGAAACCTGTCCCCGGTGCTGGAGACGCCGTCACGCGTCCACATCCTCCAGGTGGTCTCGGCTGACGGCAGGCTGCTCGCGAGCAGCCCCGGCCTGGCCCAGGACCTGCGGCTGGGGGACCTCAAGCCCACCTGGCCCCAGGTCGTCCGCGTCGGCGAGCGCACCGTGTCCCGCCACCCCGACGAGCCCGAGACCCACTACCTGGTCATGGCGATCGCGGCGCAGACCCCTCAGGGCCCTGTGACGGTCTACGGGGCGTCCTCGCTGGCCGACGTGGACCGAGCCCTCAACTGGATATATGTCCTGGTGTTCATCGGCACTCCGCTCATCCTGGTGAGCGTGGCGGGCATCACCTGGATCTCGGTCGGGTCCGCGTTGCGCCCCGTCGAACGCATCCGTGCGGAAATGGCCGAGATCACCGGCCAGGACCTCAGCAGGCGCGTGCCCGTGCCCGACACCGGCGACGAGATCACCGACCTCGCCGCCACCACCAACGACACCCTCGACCGCCTCGAACGCTCCGCCGAGACCCAGCGCCGCTTCGTCGCCGACGCCTCCCACGAGCTCCGCAGCCCCATCTCGGCCCTGCGCGCCCAGCTGGAGGTGGCCCACGCCTACCCCGACGAGACGGACTGGCAGGCCACCGGCGAGCAGGCGCTGGCCGCCGCCGACCGCCTGGCCGGCATCATCGACGAGCTGCTGATGCTGGCCCGGCTGGACGCCGGCGCGGTCGGCGAGCGCCGTGTGGTGGACCTGGCTCGCGTGGCGATGGACCACGTCCGCCGCCGCGAGGGCAACCGGGTGCCCATCATCCCCGACGTGTGCGCCGCGGCGCCCGTCCACGGTTCCCTCATGCAGCTCGACCGGCTGCTGACCAACCTGCTCGACAACGCCACCCGGCACGCCGCCACCCGCATCGACCTGGAGGTGGCCGTGGAGGGCGACAAGGTGATCGTCACGGTGACCGACGACGGCGACGGCATCCCGCCGGAGGATCGGGAGCGGGTCTTCGAACGCTTCACCCGCCTGGCCGCCGCCAGGGCCAAGGACAAGGGCGGCAGCGGACTCGGCCTGGCCCTGTGCCGCGACATCGCCGCGGCCCACGACGGCACCCTCACCATCGCCGACCACTCACCCGGGGCCCGCTTCGTGGTCGTCCTCCCCCTTTACGGGGAGCCGTGATCGGCCGGGGTCTGCCGTAGGCTCGCGCCCATGGATCTGCGCCAGCTCGCCGCCGAGATCGAACCCATTTCCAGCCGGTACGCGGACAAGCTCGGGATCGAGCGCGACGACACCTGGTTCCTGCTCAAGCTCCAGGAGGAGATCGGCGAGCTGACCCAGGCGTTCCTCATGCGCTCCGGCCGGGCCAGGACCAAGGGGCGCACGGCGGACGAGCTGGACGCGGGGTTCCGGGAGGAGCTGGCCGACGTGCTGTGCCACGTGGTCCTCCTGGCCCACCATCACGGGGTGGACCTGGAGGCGGAGGTGGCGCGCAAGTGGCTGGCCTGGAAGCGCTGATGCGTGCGCCGTTACGGCGGCCGGCCCCGTGCGGGTCAGCGGGCGTCACCCTGGAGGCCCCTCGCCACGTGCGGCGGGTGGTGCCGCCCGTGCTCTGCCGTACAGGATGAAGGAGCCCCGCCACGTGCGGCGGGAAAAGGGGCGGCCCGCCCGAGAGGAAACGGGCGGGCCGGAGGGAAGAGAAGCTAGTTGACGGCGGTGATCCGGGTGGTGGCCGGCGGGGCGATGGGGTTGTCCTTGCCGAGCTGCTCGACGAAGGCGTCGATGTCCAGCGGCCCGCTCCACAGGTCGGTGCCGTCCTTGAAGCCCGCGAAGGCGTCGCCGCCGCCCACGAGGAAGTTGTTCGCGGCGACCCGGATCGACTGCGTGTCCGTCACCGGCACCCCGTCGATCTTCATGTCCGACACCTTGGAGCCCCAGGCGGCGCTCCGGCTGTAGGTGTAGGTGAAGTTCGCCGACGGCTGCAGGATCTTGGCGAACGGCTGGTTGTTGGGACCGCCGGTGAACTGCTGCTCGAGCACGGTCTTGAGCTGGGCGCCCGTGAGCGTGACGACCTGCATGAGGTTGTTGAACGGCTGCACGGTGAACGCCTCGCCGTACGTGACGACGCCGTCGCCCTCGTTCGCCGAGGACGTCGCGTACGTCAGGGACGCCCGCACCCCGCCCGGGTTCATCAGGGCGATCTGGGCGTTGCCGCCGGTCTTCGTCCCGGCCAGCTGGCCGTCGGCGATGAGGTCACCGAGCGCGGACTCGCCGGACGGTGCGGCCGTGTTCGTGATGTCGGCGGCGATCTTGCCGACGGGCTTGTTGGCGACGGAGGCGACGCGGTCCTTCCACGTCTGCACGAACGTCGAAATTTCGGGATCCGGGGTGACTGTCCGGGTCACGACGTGGTTGTCCGCGACGACCGAGGCGCGGTCGATGTCCCGCGTCTTGACGTTCACGTTCAGGTCCACCTGCGTGATGACCCGCCCGAACGAGCCGCCCTGCGAGTAGACGCGGTCGTTGCCCGCCGGGTCCTTGACCTTGCACAGGTAGGCCTGGTGGGAGTGCCCGCTGAGCACGACGTCGATCTCCGGGTCCACCTGCGTGGCGATGCGGTTGCCCGCCCCCGGGACGGCGCTGCAGGCGTCGGGCGACTGGCCCGCGTTCACCTGGTCGCCCTCGTGCATCAGGATGACCTGCGCCTTCACCCCGACGAGCTTGAGCAGCTTCGAGGCGACGTTCGCGGCCTTCACCTCGTCCACGAACTTGAGGTCCTTGATCCCCTCGGCCGTGACGATGTTCGGCGTGGTCTGCGTGACGAGGCCGATGAAGCCGATCGGCACGCCGTTCATCCACTTGATGCTGACCGGCGGCAGCGCGGGCACGCCCCAGTCCGACAGGACCTGCTTGACCTGCGCCGAGTCCGAGCCGCCGAGGGCGGCGAGCGCGTCGGTCTTCTCGTTGCGGTTCTTGAACAGGACGTTCGCGCCCACGTAGTCGAACTTCGCGCCCTTCCACGGGCCGGCGGGCGAGCAGCCGTCCACCGGGTGGCAGCCGCCCTTCATGATGCGCCGCAGCTCGGTGTAGCCCTCGTCGAACTCGTGGTTGCCCACCGCGGCCACCTTGAGCCCCAGCTTGCCCATGAACTCGACCGACGGCTCGTCGTGGTAGGCCGCCGAGATCAGCGGCGTCGCCCCGATGAGGTCGCCCTGGGCCACGGCGATGGTGTTCTTGTCGGCCAGGGCCTTCATGTGGGCGGCGACGTACGCGGCGCCACCGGCGTCCACGGTCTGGCCGTTCTCGTCCACCATGCGGCCGGAGGATCCGGTGGGGGGTTCGAGGTTGCCGTGGAAGTCGTTGAGCGCGAGCAGCCGTACGGGCACCGTACCAGGGGCTTTGCTCGCGTCCGCCGGGAGCGTGGCGAGCATGACCGCACCCGAGGCGACGGCTCCGGCCAGCGCCAGCCGGAGGAAGGAACGAGACGTCATGGCCCAAGACGTTACGTTGGGAACCTATGCAGCCAATGGCGCAAAGGTAACGATTTGCCAGGCTGTCACATGGCGTTATTTGCCAGTCATACGCCTAGAGTTCGTTCTGTGAGCGAGCGGGGGGATTGGCGCCACGTGATCGCTCACAGCGAAGGAGGGCCTGTGGGCGAGCATGTGAAGGTCAGGGAACGGCTCGATGACACCGAGGTCGCCTCGGTGCTCGACCTGGTGGAGGCGGCGACGGAGGCCGACGGCGTCCGGCCGCTCAACGAGCACGTGATGCTCCACCTCCGCTACGGGGGCGACCCGCAGGCCCGGTCCCTGCTCCTGGAGGCGGACGGCACGCTCGTGGGCTACGCCCACATCGACCCGACCGACGAGGTCGAGGGCCCGAGCGCCGAGCTGGTCATCCACCCCGCCCACCGCCGTCAGGGTCACGGCGCGCGCCTGCTGAGCGCGGTCGCGGAGCTGGCGGACGGCCGGCCTCGCCTGTGGGCGCACGGCGACCACGCGGGCGCCGGGGCGCTGGCGGCCGCGTTCGGCTTCGAGCGGGTGCGCTCGCTCTGGCAGATGCGCCGCTCCCTCTTCGCCCCCCTTGAGGCTTCCGCCCTGCCCGACGGGGTCGTGCTGCGCACGTTCGTACCGGGTCAGGACGAGGAGGCCTGGCTCAAGGTCAACGCCGCCGCCTTCGCCCACCACCCCGAGCAGGGCGCCTGGACGATGGACGACCTGCTCCGCCGCGAGCAGGAGCCCTGGTTCGACCCGGAGGGGTTCTTCCTGGCCTTCCGCGGCGACCGGCTGGCCGGCTTCCACTGGACGAAGATCCACGGCTCCTCGTCCCACGGCCACGAGCCCCTGGGAGAGGTGTACGTCGTGGGCGTCGACCCCTCGCAGCAGGGCACCGGCCTGGGCAGGACGCTGACCCTGGCCGGGCTGTGCCACCTGCGCTCGCGCGGCCTCGCCCAGGCGATGCTGTACGTGGACGAGGCCAACACGGCGGCGATCAGGTTGTACGAGTCCCTCGGCTTCAACCGCTGGGACGTGGACGTGATGTACGCGCCCGCCGAAGAGGCGGCTACTCCACGATCGAGTGAAGGATGAAGTAGGAGACGGCGGCCACCAGGGCGGCGGCCGGAATGGTCAGGATCCAGGCGGTCACGATGTTCCCGGCGATCCCCCATCGCACGGCGCTGAGCCGCTTGGTGGCTCCCACGCCCATGATCGCCGTGGTGATCGTGTGCGTGGTGGAGATCGGCGCCCCGAACCCGATGGCCGCCCCGTACAGGACCGTCGCCGCCGCCGACTCCGCGGCGAAGCCCTGGGGCGGGTCGAGCGCGATGATGCGCCGGCCCAGCGTGCGCATGATGCGCCAGCCGCCCGCGTACGTCCCCAGCGAGATCGCCCCGGCTGCGGCCAGGATGACCCACTGCGGGATGGGGTCGGACGGATTGGCGAACCCGCCGACGGTGAGCGCCAGGAAGATGACACCCATGGTCTTCTGCGCGTCCTGCAGCCCGTGCCCGAGCGCCATGGCGGCGGCCGAGACGGTCTGCGCGTAGCGGAAGCCGCGGTTGGTCTTGCCCGGCTGGCTGTTGCGGAAGATCCAGTAAATTGCGATCATGATCAGGGCCGCCAGCGTGAACCCGATCAGCGGCGACAGCACCATCGGGATGACGACCTTCTCGACCACGCCGTCCCAGTGCACCACGCTGGCCGAGGCCAGGGCGGAGCCCACCAGTCCGCCGATGAGCGCGTGACTGGAGGAGGAGGGCAGGCCGAAGTACCACGTGATCAGGTTCCAGGAGATCGCACCGATGAGCGCCGCGGCCACGACGACCAGCCCGTGGGGGCCGTCCGGAGCGTCGATGATCCCCTTGCCGACCGTCTGCGCGACCTGGGTGCCCAGGTGGGCGCCGATGAAGTTCATGGCCGCGGCCATGAACAGCGCGGCCCTGGGGGTCAGGGCCCGGGTCGAGACGGAGGTTGCGATGGCGTTCGCCGCGTCATGGAACCCGTTGGTGTAGTCGAAGACCAAAGAGATGACGACCACGCCGATGACGAGGGCGAGCGTAAGGTCCACTACTGGGCCTAGCTTTCCTTGACCGCGATCGACTCGACGGTGTTGGCCACGTGCTCGAAGGCGTCGGCCGCCTCTTCGAGGGCGTCGACGACCTCCTTCATCTTCATGACGGTGAGCGCGTCGTACTCACCGCTGAACAGCTTGGCCAGCAGCCTGCGGTAGACCTGGTCGCCCTGGTTCTCGAGGCGGTTGACCTCGATCCAGTACTCGTTGAGGTTCTTCATGGACCGCAGCCGCGGCATCGCCTCGGCCGTCAGCTCGGCGGCCCGCTCCAGCACCTCGACCTGCCTGACCACGTCTTTCGGCAGGTGGTCGAGCTGGTACAGGACGATCAGGTCGGAGGCCGCCTCCATGGCGTCCATCACGTCGTCGAGGTTGGACGCGAGTCGGTAGATGTCCTCACGGTCGAACGGAGTGATAAAGCTCTCATTGAGCCGGTTCATGATCGCATGGGTGCGTTCGTCCCCGGCGTGCTCGCATGCACGCATCTTCTCGGCCAGGGCCTCCCTGTCCGATCCGTCACTGATGATCTCTACCAGCAAACGGGATGCGGTGACCAGGTTGTTCGCGGAGTCTGCGAACAGGTCGTAGTAGCTGTCCTCACGTGGCGTGAGACGCAGGCGCACGTCGTTCTCCAGATGTGCGGGGATGGTCCGTGGAAAGGGTACGGGCTACCAGGCGAAATGCGAACTTCATGTCCCCTTCTCCTACTGGTTACCCTGCGTATGTTGTGCAACACCCGGGACAGAGGGTACTTTGGTGTCTTTTTTGTCACGTTACCGGGGGACCGATATCAAACCTTGGTCCGATGGAAGTCCCGGAACGACCTCGACGGCGTCGGCCCCCGCTGCCCCTGATACCGCGACCCGTACTTCGCGGACCCGTACGGATGCTCAGCGGGCGAACTGAGCCGGAACACGCACAACTGCCCGATCTTCATCCCCGGCCACAACTTGATCGGCAACGTGGCCACGTTCGACAGCTCCAACGTCACATGCCCGCTGAACCCCGGATCGATGAACCCCGCGGTCGAATGCGTCAGCAACCCGAGCCGCCCCAGCGAACTCTTCCCCTCCAGCCGCGACGCCAGATCATCCGGCAACGTCACCACCTCATAGGTGGAGGCCAGCACGAACTCCCCCGGATGCAGGATGAACGGCTCATCCCCATCGGGCTCGACCATCCGCGTCAGATCCGGCTGCTCGACCGACGGGTCGATGTGCGGGTACCGGTGGTTCTCGAAAACCCGAAAGAATCGGTCAAGCCGTACGTCGATGCTGGAGGGCTGGATCATGTCCAGGTCGAACGGCTCCAGCCCGAGCCGGCCGGCTTCGATCTCGGCAAGGATGTCACGGTCAGATAGCAGCACGGTGAGCAACCTACCGTCCGATCGGAAACTCTGCGGGGTTGGGATTGCTGTTGTGCGCCAAGTTTCCGCTACAGTGGGGGACGCGGCTTCGGGTCGCATGCGGGTGTAGTTCAATGGCAGAACATCAGCTTCCCAAGCTGACAGCGCGGGTTCGATTCCCGTCACCCGCTCCAAGCGCGAGGACCCAAGTCAGGTGTTTTCCCCTGCCTGGGTCTTGATGTACTGCTAACGGTCGACACGGCCTTCGCGGTGTTATCAGTCGAACCAGGCGACCAATCGCACGCCCCCAGGCCCGAACCGCAGCGCCAACGCCTGCATCACCCCGAAGACGTGTTCCCACCCGGTGCCCGGTCCCAGCGCGTCCAGCCGCGTCACCGGGCCATACTCGAGCGTCGCTCCAGAAATCTCCCAGCGACCCATCGGAGCCTCGACAGGCGAGGCACCCAACGGCGGCGTGCCGTACTCCTCCACAACATCCTCGGGCCACTGGCCATCGACCCGATACCGGCTGATCGGCGAGTCAGGTCCTGAGTGAACATCAAGCACCCCCCTGGCGGCGGGACGGACAGTCATATCCAGATCACGCAGCTCCGCCCATGAAACCCACGTGCAGCCATGTATGGCGGCATCGATTCGGACGCAGTCCTCGTAGTCAGTACGAACTGGTTCCGACGCGTCGGCAGGTAGACCACGGCCAGCCGCGACTGGGGTCCAGCCGAGCCGGTTACGGACACCGAAGAGGCAGCCGAACGACTCATAGTCACGGCCGTCATAGAGCGGGTAGAGAGGCATGGACACCGCCCATGCATCCCAGTCGTACCAGTCCTCGTCAGCGCTCGGGTGGCGAGCCTCGATGTAGCCGTAGATGTCAGTGCCCACATCGACAGGTTAGACATGTTCAGATCGTTGCCTTTTGATCGTGTGCCGGAACGTCTCCTCGCAGGCGAATGAAGCCATGACCAGACGGTCGGGCGGGCACGCTCTGATCTAGGGTGCCCTATGGCCGAGAACCGATGGTTTCCACTTGACGATGATGACGAGCCCGATGAGGTTCAGGCTGCTTTCATCGACGCGTTGAGAGAATGCGCAGCGTCGTGGTCGCTGACACCTGATGATGCTGAGGTGCTGCTTCCGGACTATGTTGCTTACGGGTATCGCCCCCAGCTGGGAGAGACATCCTTCGGCAAGCTCCTTGTCTACGCGGATCTGCCGGCCCCTGGATTGCACCTCAGCCTTATGACGGTAGGTGCTTACCTCGATGGATCCAAGATTCACGGCGACCAGCTCCACAACCAGTTGCTGACCTTCCCCGCCGAACCCACGCCCCTCGCCTTCACAGAGTCTGGCAGTCCTGCTGAGTTGGCAGCGAGCACGGCCGATTGGTTCGAAACCATCTGGAGACGTCCAGTCGTTCGCTACGACTGGCTCCTGCTTGGGCAGGTCTACGCGCATAGATTTCTATTCGCAGACACAGGCCAGGGTCTGATCGAGGGCAAAGTCCGTACCACTGCCCTCGGAACACCTGATCGCATTGTCCACGTCCGAGGCGAATCAGGCCTGTCCGAGGGTGGGTGACACATCAACAGCTGACCAGATCACAGTGGAAGCGTTCAGCGTGCCCGTTGCGTGCCCGTTCGGACGGCGACCAGTGGGGAATCACGGAGACGCACGGTCCCTCCACCGGCATCTGCCCAAGTCGGCGTTTCTCCTGCTCAGAGGCCATGATCTTGAAGAATTCCCAAGCTGACAGCGCGGGTTCGATTCCCGTCACCCGCTCTCACTGCGAAAGCCCAGGTAGACCGATGGATTCGGTACCTGGGCTTTGATCTTGTCTAGGGTATTTGATCTCTGCGTGCCATTAGCGTGCCATTGGGCGGAGAGGTGTCTGTGGTCGAGCACAGTTGCGAGTCGATGGTTCGCCAGGTGACCTGGGAGTGCGATCAGCATGCGGACCCGTTCGACTGTCCAGACGCGCTGATCACGTTCAATGAGCGGTTCATCGAGTACGGCTTGATCATCCATGACGGTGGGACATCCGTCATCGTCATCTCCTACTGCCCGTGGTGTGGGATGCGGCTAACTGAATCTCGGCGGGACCGGTGGTTCGATGCGCTGGAGGCTCTCGGAGTCGACCCGTCGACTGACGAGATCCCGACCGAGTACCAAGACGGACGCTGGCTGCAGTCTTGATCGCGTAAGCCGGGGAGAGCGTCGCATCTACCTCACTGCGGTCAGAGCGGCCGGGCCGTCGTCCGTGTCATCCTCGGCCTTACCCTTTGTCTCATGCCCGAGTAGACGCTTGTCGATGGCGTCCGTGATCAGCTTGTCCGCTCCCCGGACGGCGTGCTGATAGATCATCGCGGCTCGGACGTTGTCGTGCCCCATGCACGCCATGAGGTCCTTGAGGCCCGCACCCGAGTCCGCCGCGATCATGTTTCCCGTGTGGCGGAGATCATGGAAGTGCAGGTCCGGAACGCCGATCGCCCGTACGGCCTCCATCCAGCCAGAGAGCTTGTTGAACCCGCTCCGGCGCATGGGGCCGCCTTTGATCCCGGTGAAGACCGGTGCTCCGGCGTCGGGCTTCACGTAGAGCCGCAGGCGCTCCTTCAGAGCCGGGATGATCGCTCGTGGGATGCCGACGATGCGCTTCCCGGCCTTGGACTTGGGCGGACCAAGAACCAGCTCTCCAGTGGAGCGTTCCACATAGGCCAGGCGCACGCGGACTGTACCCGCGTCGAGGTCGAGATCGGATCGGGTGAGTGCGGTGATCTCACCCCATCGCAGGCTCGCAAACGTGGCCAGGAGTATGAAGGCCCGGTAGCGCCGATCATGTGTGCAGTCGGCGTGCCCAGGGTCGATCAACCGCCACAGCGCCCGCTCGGCTTCTGCTCGCGTCGGGAAGACCTCCGGGTAGGTCCGCATCTCACCATGCCTTTGGAATCGGATTCGACGTGCTTCGCCTCTCTTGAGTCCTCGGATGCTGCCCACGGGTCGGCGCCCCACTTTGTCCGCCAGCTCGAAGATCTGCCCCACGGAGAGGACCGGTCGTTCTTCGGCGTGCTCGTCGCCCCGCGGATACGGCACGGGTTGCGGGAGATGATCCCGTCGTCCTCGGCCGCTGTCATGCCGTACGAGAGCTCCATCAGCTTGGGGTCGAGCGCCCAGACCTCTACCAGGCCCGCGTGCACCGCAGGAATGAGCCCACGAATCGCTGACCAGATGATCGAGCCCTTGCCCGCCCCGGTGGCACCGGCGACGAGGACATGAGTCCCATGTAGTCGGAGGAGCCACGGCGAGCCGTCCTCTTGCCTGCCGATTTCGACGGGCCCGACGGTCGGTGAATCTGGAACTGGAAGCGCTGCTATTGGCGTGACCAGCGGGTCGTGGCGTGGAAAGGTCAGCATGAGCTGTCCGGCCTTGACCGCCGAGACGCGCCACGTCTCCGACCCGAAGCCGTGGGACAGGTTCTCGATCCTGTCGGACCAGTCCTTGACCGCCTGGCCGTCGAGCATGCGGACGTAGAGCCGATCAGCCCAGGAGTCGGAGGTGACCTTGACCAGCCGCGGAACGTACTCCCGTCCGCGTATGTGCCGAGCCAGCCCGGCGACGGTCATGACCGGTTGCCAGTGCCGCCGATAGATCCAGAACCAGCGGGCGAAGGCGACCAGTCGCCAGCCGACCCATCGCGCGAACGTCGGCCTGTCGAGAATCGCCCAGGCGCCCATGGCCACAAGAGCCGAAACGACGACCAGCAGCACGACGTGCCAGCCGTACACAAGGCGGAGCCCAGCAGGAACGGCGATCGTCACCAGCGCGACGGGATGCCGCCAGGCCAGCCGGAAGAGGCCGGCTACGAACCGGACGGTGAAGATGACCAGAGTGATGATGGCCGGGGTCTGCACCACGGCCGGTTTGAAGACCACCGCCGTATCGGGCGTGGTGGAGACGATGCGGTGCGGCTCGTCGCCAGGCATCCTCTTGAACATTAGGGTGAAGTCCTTCCAAGCACGTCGTGTGTGTGCGGAAGACCGAGAGGCCGCCGGAAGTTGCCGCTTCCTGCAGCCCCGCTGAACATCAGGCCGCCTCGCTGTCGGTGGCCTTGTCTGACTGGCCGGAGTGCAGCCGCTCACAGTCGGCCAGATATTGAGCGGCGGCGTTGAAGATCTCGCGAGCAACGGTCAGGTCGTTGTCGGTCACCGACCCCGAGATCGAGACGGTCACCGAGGCGTCCGAGGTGTCCAGGTCGAAGCAGGGCTTGCCGCTCTCCCCGAGCCACGCGCGCGCCCGCAGCTCCGCCGAGCAGAAGGCGACACTGACGCGCGAGGGCCGATCGGGACGCATGGAGACGGTGACGTAGGTGTACGGGCTGAGCGTCATCGACCAGCCACCCCAGCCCGTTCGGGAGACCGTGGAACATGCGCTCCACCGCACCCGCGAACATGGCAGCCTCGCGTGCCAGGCTCCGAGCGAACTCGACATCGTCGAGGGTGACGTGATCGTTGGCCGACGTGGTGGCGAGCACCTGTGTGCCGCCGAAGACGAGCCCCAGGACCGGCGACCGCTGCGGATACGGATGGTTCCGAACATCAGCGCCCTGTCCGACCTTGAGAGCGATCGTGCTGACCGGACGGGCCTTCCGCAGCCCCATCACGCCGCGTCCTTGGCAGTGGCTGTCGCCTTACCGGCCGGAGGAGGAGCACGCATCTCGCGAACCTTGATCGAGTACGCCAGCCGCCCGGCCTGGTTGACGTACGGCGTTGCGGTCATGTGGTCGAACTCGACCGGCGTGAACGGCAGTCCGGCCATCGGAGCCGGGGGAACCGGCTGCACCGGGCTGAGGATCTTGACGAAGACGGTCTTCTGAGCCGCCTTGAGCGTCGGGTCGGCGTCCATGACGCTGACCTGCCAGACGAGCTCTCCACTCTGCTTGTCGCGAGTCTGGACGAAGCGCCCGTTGGTCGAGGCGTCGAAGTCCTTGACGGGCTCGACCTCGCCGACGATGTAGCAGCCGTGCGGGAAGACCATGTCGAACGTGACGGGGATGGGACCTTGCAGTGCCATGAGACTTGCTCCTAGCTAGTCGTCTTGTCGCTAACTCGTCTTGTCGAGTTGTCATGGCATACCCAGCTTTTCGATGCTCGACAACACAAGTTCGCAAGTTTTCTTCGAACCGCTTTCCCTGGGCGTGGGCGAATCGGCAGAATTCTGGACAACTTTGCGACTGGAGGCTCTATGAAGCGGTTCGTCATTACGGTGATGGCGGTGGCGTTAGCAGTGACCGCGCTCCCTGCGAGCGCCGAGGCTGCCGATCCCGTGTCCGCGTTGAAAGCTCAGCTGTCCAAGAACCGAGGCGTCACGGTCGTTGAGAGAGGTACCAAGCCCGCTGAGAAGGTTGTAGGCATCCGGACGAAAGTCCTGGTGGAGCTCGATCGGTCGGGTCGGCCGGTTGCCTCAGACCGCACCATCATGACCCTCGGCCCCGCGGACATAGCCCAGCACGCAAGGGACATCGTCGTCGCCGGCCGAATGTACTACCGGGGCCGCATATTTAACGAGGGAAGCCCGGTGCTTCCCGAAGGCAAGCAGTGGGTTTTGAGGGCTGGCAAGGCCAGGCCGGCGGTCGGCTTCCTGCAGGTCGTGAATGTACTGGAGCCTGCCACCTTGGGTACGTTGCTCAAGTCGACTACCAGGGTTCGCCGCAGCAAAGGCGAGACTCTGTACTCTGGAGCGGTTTCGCTCGGCGAGATATACAAAGTCTCCTCATCGCTTCGCGCGGATTATCCAGAAGGCTTCGACTACAAGATGGTCGTACTCAACTGGCGGCTCTCCACCGATTCCAAGGGACTGGTCCGCCGATTGGTGACCTCTGAGAAAAACATTGATTCAACCGACCTCATCTTCGACACTCGCTTCTCCGGCTGGCGTCCAGAGGTAACCATCCAAGCTCCCCCAGCCGACGAAGTCGCTAAACAGAGCGAAGTCGGGCACGCGTAGATCTGGTTGTGCGCAGCGACTTCGCCTACAGCGAGTAGGAATCCTCCAACTCATGGAGATCGCCTGGTAGGACAAGGTCCACCACCAGCACTGGCCGCCCACCACCGTTGAAGATGCTCGCCAGTACCCCGAGGACCGCCGAGGACTTAGGAAGCTTCAATGCCTTGGACTCGTCGGCCGAGGGGTGACGAGCGCTCAGCCTTTCAACGACGTGCTGCAGCTTGAGTCCCTTGCTCGTCTGGAGATGTTGCCTGATGCCGGCAGTGAGCGGCTGCGCCTCGCCGAGCTGCGTTCCTTCGGCCTGATGCACTGGACACCACACAGTGAACAGGTCCGTCGGTCGCTCATCATCCCGGAAGAGAACACGACGCCGTACCACTGTGGACCCCTCCAGAACGTCCAGCAGCTTCGCGATCCCAGCAGTAGCCGCCAGTGATCCAGCGTCGATGACCGTGCAGTTCTCGTCGGCTTCCACGCGATCCAGGACGGCTCGCCCCGGACGGGGATTCTGGTTGGACGCGCCCGGCGGGGCAGCCTTCACGAAGGATCCCTTGCCGTGCTCTCGTTCGATGACCCCGCGGAGCTGAAGAACTTGGAGGGCCCGGACGACTGTCGGGCGGCTCACCTTGAACTCGCGGACAAGCTGCGTCTCGGAGGGCAGCAGAGAGCCGGGCGGATAGGTCCCATCCGCGATCTTCTGCCTGATCGTCTGAACGATCTGGGCGTACTTCGGTGGTGCGAACTCTTCAGACAACATGACGACCATCCAACAACTCGACTTGTCGTAAAGCCTAGTTCGAGATGAACGGTCTGCCTCCTCCTCGCGCACAGGAACCGTACGGACTGGTGAGGGACTGTCTGACTGCGCGACAGCAGTCCCCCACCAACCCAAGGCACGACGAGATGGGCACCCCTCCGCACCCCTCGCCGCGCCCGCTTATCGGGCCCGACCTTCGAGGAGGGCTATCCAGACGCCTTGCGCCTCCTTGCGCAGCCATCGGTACGTCTCATGGACCTGTGTTGCCCCGGCCCTTCGCCGAGTCCGGCGGATGAAGGAGTGGCCCGCCGCATGGCACAGTTCGTAGACCGTGTCCTTGCAGTCACAGGTGTAGGCGGTCACCCGGACCAGGTCCTCCGCCTTGTGGGGCTCTTGCCAGACCAAGCGCATGTGATCCGGTTCCGGCGGAGCGACATGGAAGCTGAAGCAGTCGGTGTCCATCCTCACGACAGCGCACCCGCCTTTCCGGTCCCGTTGCACCGCCAGCAGTCGTCCTGTTGCCTGTCGTCCGAGGCGGCTCCACCGGGGTTCTCAGCCGCCACAACAGTCCGGCGAAGGCTGACGTATTTCCAGCCCCGCCCAGAGCAAGAGTCACATCGCGCAGTCATGCAACGAGGATTGCCCGAGGGACTGTCACGTCTCGATCGCCCGCGAGTACCGTCTGTGATCGACTCGTCTCCGTTCGTCTCCTCTTTGTCTCGTCCGAGCCCGTCTCTGTCGCTAACCTGGGCCTGTATGGCACCCCAGCCCGAGGCGCGGATCATGACTGACCAGCCGATCCTGTTGAAGACACTTCTGACGCAACGCCACTGGCAGACCTACAGCACGTTCTGTAAGGAGTACGACAAAGCCGCCAAGAAGGTGGACCCGTCGTTGCAGGGTGGTTGGCCGAGCCGTGCGCAACTCCATCGATGGCTGACAGGCGAACTCAAGGGCTTGCCCTACTCCGGCCACTGCCGCGTCTTGGAAGCGATGTTCCCGGGCAAGTCGGCACAGGAACTGTTCTCCACGAACGCTGTCGAAGTCCCCACGCCGAGGGCAGAGCCAGAGCCAGCCCGAAGCGCCGGCCCCGAGGTCGCAGCCTGCGTGATGCCGCAGATGGCCGACGTAACCGCGGTCTTCAGCAGCCGCTCTGCCTTCTCATCCGCGTATCCCCCATCGACGATGTTCGACAGCGCGAAGGAGATCAACGCGGCGGGCCTGTCGCTCAACATCATCTGCCAGAGCTATCCCGACCATCAACTCAGGCGTCTGCTGGACTCCGGCACCCGCATCCGCTGCCTCTTCCTCGACCCCAAGGGCCAGGCGATCCGCGCCCGCGAAGCAGAAGAGCGCTATACCGACAACACTCTGACGACCCTCACAGCCCTCAACATCACCATGCTGACCAGGCTGCGCGATCGACTCGACACCGCCTCGGCCCAGCGCCTCGAACTCCACGTCTACGACGAGACGATCCGCTTCAACCTGCTGATCGTTGACCGGGCCCTCTGCGTGGTCCAGCCGTACCTACCGCAGTCCCGCGGAGTCGACTCGCCAACCTTCGTGATCAAAGACAACACCGCCGCGGAGGGGTTGTTCCCCGTCTTCGACCAGGTGTTCAGGGATATGTGGGAGCGGAGCAAACCTGTATGACCATCGAGGCCCGAGCGCTTCTCCCCATCGCCGAACGCGCCGTATCGATCGCCAGCGAGATCATCAGGACCAAGGCCCCAGGCGTCGTCACCGCCAAGGGCGACCGCGACATGGCGACCGAGGTGGACTACGCCGTCGAGCACGCCGTACGGGAATTCCTGTCTCGGGAGACACCCGAGATCGGATTCCTCGGCGAGGAAGAAGGCGTCAGTCGGACGGGCGATGGCCTGATGTGGGCGCTGGACCCCGTGGACGGAACGGCGAACTTCCTGCATGGCATCCCGTTGTGTGGCGTGTCCTTGGGCTTGGTCGACAAGGACATGCCCACGCTCGGAGTGATCGATTTGCCGTTCCTCAACCTCCGCTACTCAGCGGCCGAAGCGGCTGGCGCACAAGCCAACGGATCTCACATTCAAGTGAGCGACGCCCGCGACCTGGAAACCGCCATCGTCGCCATTGGCGACTACGCAGTGGGCAAGAACGCCCAGGAGCAGAACAAACCACGATTCGCTCTGACCCAAGAGCTAGCCGCGCGCGTCCAGCGCATACGGATGTTCGGCTCAGCCGCGATCGATCTCGCGTGGGTGGCAGACGGCAAGATTGACGCCAACATCATGCTCAGCAACAACCCATGGGACACCGCCGCAGGCGTCGTCATCGCCCGCGAAGCCGGGGCCACAGTGGTCGATCTCGACGGCAGCCCGCACAGCATGACCGCCCGCGCGACCATCTCCGCAAGCCCCAAGCTCATAGCCGACCTCGTGGAGCTCATCGCCGAGGCTCGCGAGGCCACAAGGCATAGCCAGCACACTGCCGAATAGCTCTTGTAGGTATCAAGGGCGGCGCTTCGCGCCGCCTCGCGGCCCTGCGCCCGCTCGGCGGCCGGGCATGCGGCCTGGGGGCCGGTCCCGGCCGCCAGCAGCTCGGGCCGCTGTCATATCGCGGCCCCACCTTGCCGACGAAACCACCCGACTACAGCTCGTCGGGCGCTTCCGTATTCCGTCGAGCCTCGCGCTCCGCCCATTCACGACGCTGAGCCTCGCGCTCCGCCGTTACACGTTCGTGCAGACTCGGCACCCGTCGCCGCTCATGCCTGATCGCCAGCCGGACCGCCCAGTAAATGAGGAAGAAGAGCACCACTGCTGGAACGACCCAGATCACCAACAGAATCAGGGCCTCAGCTGGTCCAACCGCCGACATCTGATCCTCCAAATGGGGGGAGGACAAGTGTGCCCGAACTGTCATTCAACGTCTACCAACCGCTCTGGCCCGTATACCTGCTGAGCTGGGCACGGGCGAGAGGTTTTCGATGCCTCCGGCGGGGGCCTCGGCTCCGGGATGACGGCCGCGCGGGCCTGAGGTTCGTGGATCGCTGAGGTGGGAGCTGATCATCCCGTCCGCCATCGCCCCGGGACAAGCCGAGCAGACCAGGGCCACGGGGACAAGGTCGTTCCTCCAGTTGGGGGCTCCACCTTGTCCGCGTGGCCCTGGCCCGCTTCCCCTTCGGGCGGGCCCGACGGCAGACGGGATGATCAGGCGGGCGGGTGCGCTGACCGCCGGGTTATGAGCACTGGCTGATTGCCTCCACGGGTCGGTCAGGGCATTTCAAGCAGGTAAAGATGTACATCGATCCCGCGTCACCGATCATGATGTTCGCGGGTTCCAGTAGTTCGGGGACCTGATAGGGACCCAACCGGTGCTTTTCTTCCAGCGGTGTCCATGTCTTACAGGACTCGCCGTCATGCTCCCAGCTCGCGATGGTGAGCAGATGCGACATCTCGTGTCCGCGGTCACACTCCATCGCGATTGGGTCCTGAATCCAGTCAACCCACCCGCCGATCTTGGTACCCGGGGCCGTGGACAGGTGAAAGTGGTAGCTCCAATTCTCGGGATTCTGCGAAGACTTACTCCATTGCGCGATCTGCTTGTCCAGCCCCGCTGGCAACACCCACACGGACGGATACTCCCGCACGCGTTCGGGGGACAATACACACGGCACGGGCAGGTACTCCTCCTCAGTCTCCACCGGTTCGGGAACCTCAGTGAGGACGTTCGTGACGAGCCGCGAGTCCCGCCAGACCGAGTGGAGCAAGGGCACATGATCGGGCTTGTGGGTCACCGGGCACCACAACACCTGGCACAGGTCCGCTGTGGAGGGGAACGGCAGCTCTGGGACATCGCAGGCGTAGATCTGCAAGACGGGCACCATCGCCACCCGTCCCCAAAGCCCTGACGGGTCCGCGTGCTCCGCCGCCTCACAGTACGGCCATGCCTCATCGGTGGGCCACAGCAGAGGCCCGCCCATAGAACTATCCGTGACGGCCGGAGCTCCACGTCGCGGGTGCAGCCGGACCGTGGTCCTGCCCTGGCCGGCCAGCTCCGGGAAGAGCGCCGCCACGTCAACTGGTGGAGGTGGGGTCGTCAGTTGCACGCCTTCTCACTCCGATCATCAGGAACTCCGTGGACCGCATACCGTAGAGCAGTGCTCCGACAGAACGGAATGTGTGCCCTTCGGGGCCGATCGCTGGGCCGATCGCTGGGCCATTAGCGGGCCATTAGGAGGGGTGACGAGGGGTCAATCACGGTCACTCAGGACCGGCTTTCTACGCAGCTCAGCGCCCGATCAGGCCGTGATAGATGCAGTTCCCAAGCTGACAGAACGGGTTCGATTCCCGTCACCCGCTCCACAACGAAGGCCCAGGGCAGGGCTGACATAGTCGAAGCTCTGAACCACTTTGGCCGCGGATCGGCGTGCCTTTCTCAGGCGACTTTCCAGGTTCGGTCGCCGAGCGTAGCAACGAGATCCAAGTGACCCCCGAGTGCAGCGATGTACTCTCGTACGACGTCGATGCCGGACACCTCGCCATGCTCGATCTTGGAGATGCGAGCTTGGCTGACTCCCAAGGTGTGGGCGAGTTCAGCCTGGGTGACACCGGCGGCCTGGCGGATCTCGGCGAGCTGGAATCCGCGGACGTACGCTTCGCGGCGTTCACGCGCGACGGCTTCCCCGGCAGCGCGTTCCGTCTCGTTTCGCGGGTCGAGCGCTGCCGCCTTGGCCTTGACATCCGACCACTTGCTGTACCGAGTGCTCATCGCTCCTCCTGCTCCTCTTGGTTGAGCGTGATCAGGTGCTGGGCAAATCGTTCATCAGCCAGCGGTATCGCTTCCCGATACCAGCGGTTCCAGTTGCCGGCTTTGTCGCCAGCTACCAGAAAGATCGCTTCCCTTGCCGGATCGAAGCAGAACAACATCCGGATCTCACTCGTCCCCGATGAGGGCGGACGTAGTTCCTTCATGTTGTGATACTGGCTGCCCTGTACCCGGTCGACCAGAGGCCGGCGCGCTGTCGGGCCTTCCTCCGCGAGCTGATCGATCGCGTCCTTGATTAGGTCTGCAGTCTCCGGATCGGTTGCGCATATGGTCAGATACCACGCCTCAACCTCCGGATGAAGACTGACCTCCCAGCTCATGCAGCTATTATAACCACCTAGTCATATTCTCCATATCCGCATCCCCGCTTCCCCCTCGGGCGGGTCGACGGTGGACGGGATGATCAAGCGGCCGACGTGCGCGCGTCGCGGGGGAAACACCAGGTCGCGGGCTGATCGCCGTGCCATTAGCGTGCCATTAAGGGCGGTAACGAGGGGTCAACCACGGTCACTCATGACCGGCCTCAGCCGCAGGTCAGCGCCCCTACAAGCCGAGATCCCTGCAATTCCCAAGCTGACAGCGCGGGTTCGATTCCCGTCACCCGCTCCACTTACGAAAAGCCAGGCCAGGGATGGATTCCCCGCCTGGCTTTGATCGTTTCTAGTGTTGTTTTCGATCTTCCGTGCCCGTTACGTGCCCGTTACGTTTGGATCTTGCTCGTCGGGCTTGGGCTCTTCCGGCTTCAGCGCTTCCTCGGCGAGCTTGCCGAGAGCGTCTGCGATGGCCCTGTCACGCTCCATCGCGGTGTGCTGGTAGATCAGCGCGGCTCGCGTGGACGAGTGGCCCATACGGGTCATGAGGTCCCGGAGGGTCGCGCCGGACTGGGCCGCGAGGGTGTTTCCGGTGTGGCGGAGATCATGGAAGTGAAATCCGCCGAGCTTCGCCTTATTGAGCGCCGCCGCCCAGACACGGGTGAAGTTCGCGCCGGAGCTTGGCACCCTTGGGGCCGACGAAGACGTGCCCATGCTCACCCTGCTCCGCGTACGTCTCCATGTGCGCGCGAAGGTCCGGGAGCAGTGTCGCCGGGATGCTGACGATGCGCTTGCCCGCCTCCGACTTGGGCGGCCCGATGGCCACCGAGCCGTCCTCGAGTTCGGTCGTGGTCCCGACGACACGGATCGTGCCTGCCTCCAGGTCCACGTTCCTCCGCTGGAGCGCCGCCAGTTCGCCCCACCGCAGGCTCCCGAAGGTAGCGAGCAGGATCAGCATCCGAAACCGCGGATCAATGGCATCGGCCAGGACGAAGACCTGCTTCATGGTCAGCACCGGCCGCTCCGGCTCCCCTTCGGGCGGGTCGACGGCAGACGGAATGATCGGGCGCGTGGGGTGCGCGCGTCGCGCGAACAAGACCAGGTCGCGGGAAACGGTGGCGCGTCGTGGCGCACCTCCCAGGCGGTTCAACACGTACGTCCTCGGCGGACGGGGGTGAGGTGCGAAAACCGCCGCTATTCGTTCTTCCTCCGCAAAGCCTGGCCTGAAAGCTTCACCAAAGCCGGAAGTGTTACGGCTGGTCGCGATTGGAGAGCTACGCTCCCCCTTTGCCGGGCTCCTATACGAAGGCCGGTGGACCGCGCTAGTAGCGATCAGCGAACGGAGGCATCGTGGCGCAGCCGCCCTACCACACCGGGCCCGGTGCGTGGCAGCCGCAGAGCCAACCGCGCCATGCCAGAAGCGGGCCGCAGGGCGTATCCCAGCCGCAACCGCCCTACCCGTTTGGTCCGCCGTATGCGCCTGGAGGGCCACCGCCCCCGCGGCGGCGCAGGAATTCGGGGTGTACGGCGGCGCTGTTGGGCGTCTCAGGGCTGCTGATAGCCGCCTTGGTGATCGCCGTCGGCTTCGTGGCGGTGTCCAAGCTGCGAGGCGATGTCCGTCCGATCGCGAGGGGAGACCGCACCGCGTCGCCGGAGCCCGGGCGGCACATCGCCGAGGGCGGCGCCAAGCTGAAGACGGTCGAGCGTGACGGCTACGACGAGCTGAAAGGGGAGGAGGCTGAGGGGATCTCCGATCCTGGGCCGCTGGTGGCGAAACCCGGCCGCTCGCCGCGCCGGTACGCCGGCTCACCGGTCATCTCAGCCTGCACTCTGCTGACGTTCGCCGATCTGAACAAGCTCGGGCTGCTTCTGCACCCCAATCCTCTGATCGGATCGTACCGGCGCTCCTACTTCGACGGGCAGGGCAATGGTCCGATCGAGAAGGGCGGGCTGTTCGTCCCGACCGACGCGCCGAACAGCTGCAAGTACGTGCTGTGGCCGAAGTCCCCGGTGGAGATCGCGGTTTTTCAGGAGAGCTACACCAGTTCCCGCGCCATGGACTACTCCTTCGATCGCTACAGCACGAGGCCGGCGATCGGCGACGTGACGGTGCGGGAGCGCAAGCGCAGCTCGAGCCGAGTGAACGAGACCATCGACTACCTGCACTACGTTCTACGGCTGAAGAACACGGTCGTGCAAGTGGAGTTGTCGCTACAGCGCGGACCCCAGCAGGAGAAGCTCAGGCGGGCGCTGCTGGAGACGATCGCCGGCAACCTGGTGGAGCGCTCGGCGGATCCGGCGGGAATCCCTTCTATCGCCTATGACAGCCCTCTGATCACCGCGAAGCCGGCGCCCGCGTGCGCCCTCATCGATGCCAAGGACTTCCGGACGCTGTTCCACCGGCCGCCCGCGCCGTTCGTCGGGGAGGAGTTCGGCAGCGCGGCCGGCAGGACGAACTTCAGCATCGGCACGAGCATCCCCGACCAGAACGAGTACGCCTACGTCTACACACGGTGCGAGCGGAGCACGGGGCACAACTACCTCACCGACCGATACAAACTGCAGGTAGAGGTCATCAGCTACATGGCCGATGCCGCGGCCGCGCACTCTATCGACTTCACCAGGCCGCTCGACGGCGGCCAGCCGCTGACCCGTCCTGCGGGCGAGGAGTCGTACTGCGTGACCCGGCCCTATGCCCGATCGGCCGGCGCGCTGGTGTTCCGGAAGGGGCGATTTCTGGTGACACTGTGGATGACTCAGCCCGATGATGTTCAGCGCTTTGATCCGCGCGAGCGCTGCGGGCGCATCGCCTCCGTGGCTCAGCGGGTGGCCGGGAGATTGTAAGGCCCCTGCCCTGGAAGGTACGCCGACCGCATGCGGCGGCTCGTCGCAACCGCCGAGGCGGACGTTTCCGAGTTCGACGACTGACTCGCCTGTTGCTGAACGGCGAACGCCAAGCCCGCCAGCCGTACGGGCGCGCTCGATCCGACGTGCGACTTTTACGCACGCAGTGGGCCGAGCGGCGGCATGAGCGTGTGCGTCAGCAGTGCCCATGGCGATCAGCGAAGTCGACGGCCGGCCGGTGGGTGAGCGGACGGTCGCGTCGGTGGCGCGCGAGTTCTGATCGTGGGCCCTTGGCCGTGCCCGTTGCGTGTCCGTCAGGTTGGTGCATAGCGGGGAGTCACGGAGGCTCATGGTCGCTCGGCCGGCATTTGCCCAGGCCGGCGTTTCCCAGCTCAAACCGTGTGATCTTGAGAGGCTTCCCAAGCTGACAGCGCGGGTTCGATTCCCGTCACCCGCTCCACCAGCAAGGCCTTCACCAGGGGGCGCTTCGCGCCGATCAAGCTCAGACTGTGTCTATTGTGGCTTCGACTTGGCAGGTTCTGGGACGACGCCCCACCTGAACGTGGAGCCCTTCAGCAGTCGCTCCGTCGTCCTGATTCCGGTCAGGTGCTCGACGAGCAGGAAAGCCGGCCCTTTGTAGAGATAGGAAAACCGCGGGTAGAGCCGGTCGATGTCCGCCATCGTGTCCACGAGTTCGTCCGGGGTCCCTATCGGATATCCCTCATCGTCTCCCCAGCAGAATCTGATCTCGCCGTCCTCGCACCAGTAGAAGTAGTCGATGCACTTGATGGCGAGTGCGGCTTGGGAGACGAGGCGGGTGCCCCTGGAGAGCTCAGTGATCACGCCTTCGCAGGTGCCGAGCCAGTCAGGGTCCAAGACGAACGTCCAATCGCCGATGGAGGTGACGCCGAGAGGCTCCCCTGGGCCTGGGAAGTCATCCGGGTCGTCGGGGAAGGCACCAGGCGTGAAGTCCTCCCATCGGCCGCCGAGGCGCGCGACCACCTGTTCAGGCGTGGCACGCACGTAGATGAAACTGCAGGACTCCCAGGAGTATTCGCCGCAGAGCCAAGAGACATCGATGGGCTGCAAAGACATGTCGCCATGCTGCCGGCCGTCACCGACAGGCACAGAACCCGTCGGCAGGGGATGACGGGGCTGCGCGATGCGCAGCTCGCCGACGGCCGGAGCAGTGCTGCCACCTTCGCGCGAAGGGTGCGACCCTTCCCGCAGCATGCACGGAATGGATCTTGAGGCATCGTCCCAGGTCGGGACCCATGATGTGGAAGAGTGGTTCGTGCGGGGATGCAGTGACTCGGCGTGGAGTCCGCCGGCCCGAAGGTGTGCGCGAGCTGCCGACCGTGCCGGGGTGATCTAGGCTCAGGGCTCCCTCCTACGACCACCTGGCGGTCTCTTGCTTCCGTTACCGACGATTCCCCCTCGTTGGGGAGCGCCCCTACTTACTCTGGCGGCTCTGGCGGCCCCCGCCTCGCGCACCATCACGCGCTATCTCCCCGAAGGGGCGATCTACAGGACGGCGTTCATCCGCTGTCCCTTTGCTCTGTCCGTAGACGCTCCCGTATACGCTGGGCCACCTGGCTACGAGGATGTCGGCTGGCTGATGGAGATCAACTGGCACGCCGTGTCCGCCGAGTCGTACGGCTGGCCCACCCTGATGATGGCACTGGGACTAAGCGCGACTCTCGCCCTTCGGAGCAGGTGGGGAACGCTCGCCGGATGGCTGACGGCGGCCCTGTTCGTGGTGGTCGCCATTGTGTTCACCATCCCCTACGCCTTCGAGATTGTCTCGGATAGCTGCGTGTACACATTCCGTTTCGTCGGATGGGACGTGGTGGAGCGCGGGCCGTTCCTGCATTACTTGGCCGGCGCAGTGCTGGTCCTGTTCTTGACGCAGGTTCGGCGCGAGGGTGTGCACTTTAACGCCCTGTTGGGGAGGGAGCGTGACCGTAGCCCTGGCCCCCAGGACTTCCGATGAACGGCATGGCGACTGGCCCTGAACGGTCCTGGACGTCGATCAGGGACCCACGGACCAGACGTTGGTCCTGGAGTTCGCCGGGAGCGAGGATGACGCCCCAGAGGAGCGGAACGTCCTGTGGCGGCTTACGGGATATCTGATCGGGCCGCGCGTCGCCATCGACGACACGGCGTGGAACAACGGCCGCACCCTCCACCTGTGACAATGTCCTGCCATAGCGGAACGCCCCGGCGTTCGGTGCGCTCCACGGCCTCACGGATGACGCCACCTTCGGGCTATTCCACCAGCGCGCCGAATACGTAGGTTCCGGGAGCGTCCGGGTCGTCGCCGGCCCAGAACTCTGTCCAGTGGGTGCGGAACTCGTCGCGAGTGAGGTGGCCGTCACCGTCCAGGTCGAGGCGCGGGAAGATCTCATCGGTCGCTGAGGGCGCCCCGTTCCACGTCTCGATGAGCGCGCCGTATTCCGAACAGGAGATGAGGCCGTCGCCGTTGAGGTCGATGGCCTCGAACATCGCGTCGGCAGTGCCGGAGACCGCGTCGGTCATGTCACCGAGTCTTTCCACGACGAGAAGCACCTGGTCGAGGGAGACGGCGTCGTCGCCACCGGGGCCGGAGGCCGCTCGGAGCACCGGCCACCAACCGTTCATGACGGAGGCCAGTCGCTCTGGGTCGACGGACCCCCCGACGGCCGTCCAGCGGTGGGCGAGCGCCTGGAAGTCGGCCTGGGTCAATCGGCCGTCGCCGTCCACATCCATTGCCCGGAAGACTCTGCCGACCTTTCTACGCTGGAACTCACTGGCCACATCCGCCTCCGCTCTTCGGGAGACTCAATGTTTTCGAGTGATCACTAATCGCAACCATAGTCATTTGAGTGACGAATGTGTTACTTAGCGTGGAGACCGTGGTTCGTGACGTCGGAAATCGTCATCCGAAGGACGGGATCAACGAGGATCAGAGAGATGCATGCCGTCGTCCGGCTCCTACAAGCGGTCTAAGAATCACCGAGCTCTGAACTGGTCCACCAGGCACATCGAATGGTTCCCGTTGGTATCAAGCGCCACCACCCCTGAGCGTGCGGCAGGAGGGACTGTTCTCGCGTGGTGCATCGCCGTGGCGTTACCACGCTGTGCCCATCGAACTCGCTGACCGAGTGCCATACCGTCGCTCACGCACCAGAGCGCAGCTGCTCCACGGCCGACTCCACCGTCTCGCGGAACCTGAACGCCCGGTCCAGCCTTATCTGTCGGCAGTGTGCCAGCAGGTCAGCAGGAGCTGCTGCGACGACCAGCGCTCCGCCACCTGTCATCACCCGCTTCGCGCTCGAAAGAACCGCTCCGATGGTCCAGCTGTCCCAGGCGTCAACGCCGGCGAGGTCGAGGACCAGATAGGGCGGATCCGGCATGGGCAGCGCCGTCATCGCATCGCGAAGACGAGCCCCCAAGCGAGCATCGTGGCAGAACTCACCGCTCACGTGCAGGACCGCATACCAATCGTGCAGCGCCCCATGAATCTCCAGCGCAGCACCAGGTTGCTCACTCATGCTGCAACCCCGTCTCTGCCGATTGTCCTCCATTCTGCCCCCGGCTTGGGCTCCGGGGTGGTCATCGTGCTGGGGCAGGATCGTGGATGGCTGAGGTGGCGGGCTGATCATCGGGCAAGTAGCGCCCCGTTAGGGCGAGCCTCCGTGAGTGGTGGATTGGGCTGAGGTCGGCTCAGTTCAATGAGCGGCCGAAGCCGATGTCCTGCCCGGGCGGGGTGCCCTGGTCGGGGCTGATGAAAGTGGGCCTCGTCGTGCTCACACCGTCTGACGAGCCTGGCAGTACGGCTACTGCCGACTCGGTCGGGATCGCAAGTGCGAGGTCCGCCCGGCCGTCGTTGTTGAAGTCCGACAGCTGCAGGGAAGCGCCGAACGATTGAACGTGCTGCGCATCGAGCACGTCGTCCGGTTCGATTACCTGGGCTCCTGCATCCGGCAGGCGGTTCTTTCCTCCGTACAGAAGGAAGGCGGTGCCTTTGCCGGCGGACTTGGCGGGTGCGCTGACCGCTACATCCGCGTATCCGTCGTGGTTGATGTCGCCGACAGCGAGATAGCCGCCGAACCCGTCGCCGTCCACGGAACCTGCGAGCAGGCCGCGAGAGTCCTGGGAAATCAGTACGCCCTTGCCTGTCAGTCCCTTGGGTGAGCCGCGGTGAACGTAAATCTGGCCTCCGGGGTCGGCTGCGTCGGCATAGCTGTTGCCCGCGATCACGTCGCCAAAGCCGTCGCCGTTGACGTCGCCGACGCTCAGGGCCTGTACGCCCCACGCGTCGAAGGTGTGACCGGCCACGTCCTTCAGCCCACTGGAGGAGCCGCGGTAGACCGCCCCCTTACCCTCATCAGCCGGATCGTCGTCAGAAAAGGCGACCACGAGATCGTCGATTCCGTCGCCCGTGACGTCGCCTGCTGCCAGCGCATTGATCTCACTGGACTTCTTGACTGTTCGAGGCCGTGGCGGATGCTGCCGTATCCGACTGCTCCCATAGACCACCCCAACCGACTGTTCCGTCACCAGTCCCAGATCCTGGTAGCCGTCCCCGTTGAAGTCGCCCGCGGTCAACAACTTCCCGAACGTCGCGTCTTCGGGCTCGAGCAGAACCGCCGAGCGGCTGGACAGCCCCTCCTTGCTGCCGAAGAAAATCGTCACAGCGGCAGGCGAGAGATTGGATTCGGGAGTCGCGCCGACGGCGAGATCGGCGTAGCCGTCGCGATCGAAATCGCCGCTGGCGGACGACACGCCGAAACTGCTGCCTTTGGTCGAAGCCGTCGGCTGACCGGCCTGTTCAGGCTGGAGAAGCTTCTGACGATTCGTGGTGAGTCCGTCGGCTCCGCCGTACGAGACGATGACGTATCCGGAAACCGTGGAAGGATTGCCCTCCCACCATGGTCCAGGAGCACCGATGGCGAGATCGGCGTAGCCGTCGCCGTTGTAATCGTGGGCCTTCACCGTGTCGCAGCCCACTCGGCATTTTCCGCTGGTTTCCGGCAGCTTCAGCGGTGCCTTCGTCGGAGTCGGTGAGCGAGTCGTGGACGGAATCTCGGCAGGTTCAGGCGCATGAGCCGGAGCGGACGTGATCGGGAGCCGAGTCGCCGGAGCCTCGGCGGAACACGCGGCCAGACCTACCGCGATGGTCATGGTCGCAAACCCTCGCGTGATGGTCGTCCGCATGACCGGCAGGATAAAAGGTCGCCGTGAGATGAGTACGACGAAAGGCGCCGATCGAATCTGGGCGCGCTTTCGTGTCGCCACGTCGCTCCAGGTCACCGTTGCTGGCGGGGCGAGAAGTATGCCGACCGATATTTGCCGGTGCGGCTCAAGGGGTGCCGCTCCGCGCGGCCTCGCGGTCCTGCGTTTGTCAGGGGTGGCCGCAGTTGTGGCTGTGCTTGTGCTTGGGGCGATCGGCGGGAAGTTTCGGGTCGCAGGGCAGATGTACTAATGGCGTTCGGGAGGCAGTTCGCCGACTCGCGCCACCGTGTGGGTTCCATTGGCTGTGCATCGCCAGACGGCGACTTCGTGTTCCAGTTCGGCGCGCAGGCCTAGATCATGAGCGGAGCAGACGGGCCAGACCTTCCAGAGCAACTCCATGATCACTTCCTGGGTGGCGTCCGCGACGCTCGCGAGCGCCTCCTGAGCATCGCTTCCCTCGGCGGGCCTGATGCCGTTGCCGTGGTAACCACCCCGGAACTCCACCCTGGCATGACCGCTGTCATCCCAGTCAGGGATGACCAATCGGAGGGTTCCGGTGATTCCCCTGCTGCGGACGTCGCGCTCGACAAGCTTCAGTGCCTGTTCCAACGCCACCCACAGACTTGGTTCGAGGGCGAAGGTGGGTTCGAACCGGACGTCACGGAGAAGCCTCCTGCCCAGGCGGGTCACGTCGGCCGTTGTCAGATGAGAAGTTGGGCGTTCGAGGAGTTCCCGCGTGGCAGGGGTGCTTCTGCCGGCTTCCTCCAGCAAGCAGGCCAGCGCGAGGACGGGTTCGGCGTCAAGGGCGCCGTCGCGCAACGCCACGTAGATGCGGCCTGTCAACTCGTCGAAGACCTGCCGGGCTTCCTCATGGGAGTGCACGCTGCAGTGTTGCCGATCGGATGAAGCCAGGCAACCGAAATTGTGGCGTGCGGCTCGGTGAAAATGGCGGCTGGGCTGTGTCCCCTTTCTGCAGCGCTAGGGAGCCGAAGGTGCTCTTTGAGAACGTGCCTGCCTGCGAAACGTTCCGCCGTGCCGCTGGTACCGGATGCGATGCCCCTTGCCTCTTCTGGAACGAGACGCGCTGGCGCGCGAATCGCTCACTGCTCTGTTTGTCGCGGGTCTGGATAAGGCGCTCGTCGGTCGAGATGTCGAAGTCCTTGACGGGCTCGGCCTGATTCGGGACTTAGCAGCCGTGTAGCAAGTACGCGTCGTACATGTGTCCCGACTCCGGGCGCTCGACCAGCGAAGCGGGAGATTGTCGTACGGGGTGGCTACGGTTCGGGTGTGACGTATCCCGAGGTCATCCCGATTTCGTACGAGCCCGACTATCACACCGACCGCATCGGCCGATGGCGTGATGGTCAGTTCCTTGGCGGGGTTGTTCCTGCCTTTCGGGAAGGCTACTCAAGAACAGAGGATTGGTTGGCCCATAAGCGGTGGTACGCCGTTCTTCATCGCTTCAGCCCTGAAGGTCACTACCTTGACTCGCGCGTCGAATGTACCGGAGCCGATGACAAGCACAGGGAGTCGGTGGACGCCGCAGACCGGCGGCTGGGCGAATGGCTCGCCGAGCTGCCCGACCTCGAGTTCGGCGACATCGCCATTCGTCCGTTTCGGCTGGAATTCGATGGCGTGGTGTTCGGGCTGGTCCTGGAAGACCATGAGGGCGACGAGTGCGCGGAGCTTTACCCCAACAATCTTGGCTTCTATGCACCCTGGGACGGCCTCTACGACACCTGATCACCATCATTACGGGCCAAGGAGAGCCGGAGTTCGGCCCCGCCGGTCGTAGGGTGCTGGGCGGCAGGGAGCCAGTTGTCCGAGCTGGGCGCATTTTGGCTCGTCGAGCGCAGTTCGGAGCGCGCATGGGTCTCCCGCGAGGATGGCCTGCTCTGAATGCGTTCGGCCTCCATCGACCGCTAGTGCTTCGCTTCGCATCGACGCCGACAAGGCCAGGTCTTGGCTGATCGTTGCTGTCTGCGGGCCGAGGGCGGTCTCCGGCACAGGTCAGTGCCACCACGAGCCAAGGTGCTTGCGATTCCCGCGCCCGGCAGCGCACCCCTTCGGGAAGCGTCGCGGGACGTTGCCCGATCTGGTGAGGCGGTCTTTCGTCGTTAGGAGAAATGTTTCATGAGCGGTGCGACAGCGGCTGACTATGCGTGGCTGGCGGAGGAGTGCACTGGTCACGATGGCGAGGCAGGGCTGTGCCTGACCTTCGTGCGGGGGTTGCCTCCCGACGAAGCCTTTCGGCGGATCGGGGCCGCCCCTGGAGCTACCGGCGAGTTCGGAATTGCAGCCTATGCCGTGCAGAGCGGGACTGTTCTTGAGTACGGATGGGCAGGGATGTTACGGGAGCAGTCGGTTCCCTTGTCCGTCGGCACTGTCGTGGCCACCGTATTCGTTGACATCAACCACGATGACTTCTTCTATCTCGTCGACGGCCGGCGGATCAGCTCATTCAGCTGGTACGCCTACTCCCTTCGCCACGGTCTCGACCCTGATCCGCTCCTGGCCGACGTACACGAGTTGGGGCTCGACCTGGACGATGGCACCGAAGAACCGCTGCCTAGCGCGCTCGCGCTGGCCGAGCGTGCCACCGGAGTGCGGTTGCACCGCGCCGACCACATCAGAGCCTGAGGGAAGCGCGAGGAGATCGCGACCGCCTGCACAGGAACCGCCTACGGGCGCTCATCGAATCCCGATGGCCTTCCAGCGACTCGGCGCGGTAGGCGAGGTCATCGGCGAACGCGGTAGCGGAGGTGTGTGGCTTCCCGTCCTCGGATGACCTGGATGGTCTCCAGTTCGATGTGGTCGGCGCCGAGGTGTTCGAAGAGTCGGCGGCCCTCACCGAGCAGGACCGGGACCAGGTGGATCTGTATCTCGTCGAGGAGTCCGGCCAGGAGACAACCCTGGGCAGTACCCACGCCATGGACCAGCACGTTCTTCTCGCCGGCGGCCTCCTTGGCGCGGCGTACGGCGTCCTTGAGATCGCTCAGATAAGTGACGTTGGGCCACTTCGCGTATCGGGGGCCGGGTTGGTGGCGGCTGAGAATGAAGATGGGCACGCCGTCGTGATGATCTCCGTCCCAGCCTCCGGCTGGTTCGAAGGTCCCCCGGCCGGCGAGCACCGCTCCGGTGGAGAGAGAATCGTCAAGGACCTCACGATCGACGCCGTCCAGTTGTTCGGCGTCGCCGATGCCTCCCGTCCATTCGTGGAGGCGGTGTCCGCCGTCACCCAGGCCGTTGTCGGGTCCCTCATTGGGGCCGGCGACGAAGCCGTCGAGGGACATGGACATGTAGAGGACGGTCGACGACATGACGGGGGTTCTCCTTTGTTCGAATGATGAGCAGGGGTGGCGCAAATCTGATACCGCTTCACCGCCGGGCCGCGCACAACCGTGGGACGCCAGGTGTGTGAGTTGACCGACTTGATTCTCTTCGCGATCGGTGGCGTTCAGAACGAGCTGAAGGGGTGTGCGTCTGGAAGGTTGGGATCCTTGCTGGCGTTGATCGAGCGATGGATCACCGCCCAGACGCCCAGACGCCCAGAGGTCCGGAGAGTGGTTGGTTGCCGCAGTACCGGTCGTGTGGCAGGTCAGGCCATTCGCCAGGTTCGTCGAGGTTTGTTGTGCGGGCGTCCGGGGATGCCGGGGCGTTGCTGCCATGGGCGGGGTCCGTCGGGCGGGCGGTAGGCGACGCCCAGTGCGTCCAGGCGGGCGTAATGTGCCGCGTTCATCCGGCGCTCGAAGCCGTCGAAGTCGCGTTCGTCGGGAGCCGGCAGGTCCGACCAGGCCACCTCGGCGAACGCGACCAGCCGGGGAAACGCCTGGTAGTCCACTCGGCCGCGATTCTCGGCGACTTCCGTCCACAGGTTGGCCTGGGTGCCGATGACGCGGGCCGCGTGAGCCGTGCCCGCCAGCCGGGGCGGTACGGGCTCGAACCGGTAGACGTCCTCCAGCGTGTGCACCCAGCCGAACGGCACGGGCTCACGGGCATCCTGGGACTGGACGTGATCGAGGTAGACCTCCTGCTGAGGGCACATCACCACATCGTGCCCGGCCTCGGCAGCGGCGATGCCGCCCGTGTACCAGCGCCAGCACGCGACGGCGGCGCCCTCCGCCAGGCCGCCCTCCAAGATCTCGTCCCAGCCGATGAGACGACGGCCACGCTCGGCGAGCCGGCGGCCGAAGTGGCCGATCATCCAGGACTGGAGCCCGTCCTCGTCCTTGAGCCCCAATTCCCTGATGCGTGCCTGCGCCGTGGGTGACTCGCGCCATTGGCCTTTGAGACACTCGTCGCCGCCGATGTGGATGAACAGGCTGGGGAAAACCTCCAGCACCTCTTCCAGAACGCCCTCGTAGAAACGCAGTACGGCGTCGGTCGGGGCGAGCACGTTAGGGCTCTTTCCCCATTCGGTCCACACCTCCAGCGCGGTGGTGTCGATGACGTCGGTGTTCCCCAGTTCGGGATAGGCGGCGATGGCCGCCTGCGAATGACCTGGGATATCGATCTCCGGGACGACCGTGATGTGCCGCTCCCCGGCGTACGCGACGATCTCGCGTAGGTCGTCCTTGGTGTAGAACCCGCCGTGCGGCCGTTCCTCCCAGATCGCCGGCTCGCCCCAGCCCATGCGGGTACGCGGACGCCACGCGCCGACCTCGGTCAGCTTGGGATACCGCTCGATCTGGACGCGCCAGCCCTGGTCATCGGTGAGATGCAGATGGAACACGTTGAGTTTGTGCGCGGCCAGCAAGTCGACGTACCGCATCAGGTCTTCCTTGGGCAGGAAATGGCGTGCGACGTCGAGCATGAATCCCCGCCAGGCGAAACGCGGCGCGTCGTGTACGGTCACGTACGGCACCATGACCGGCTCTCGCGCGATGGGGGCACGGCGAAAGGCGTCCAGGCCCTGGATCTGCCGTAGGGTCTGACGTCCCCAGAAGACACCGGCCTCGTCACCGCCCACGATCTCGGCGCCGTCGGCCGACACGGTCAGTCGATATGCGTCAGGCCGGAGTAACGGATCGACGCGGGTACGCACGACCCCTGTGAACGGCCCGGCACCTCCGGCCCATTCGAGCCGGTCCGGTGCGGGAATCAAGCCCAGTTCGATCGCCACCGGCCTATTCTGCGCTCGGCCTGCGGCATGAGGAAGGCAGCCGGCGCCGGCAGAGATATCCACTGGAAATTTCGCCGCCGGGCCGCGAACCTGGCGAGCATCCATCAAGGCCAGTATCCGAACATCTGGAAGGCGTATCCGATGACGCAGACCTCCCAAGAGCATCCGGATCTGCTGGTGAAGGGGCATCCTTTCCGGCAGTGGAAGACGTGGCGGATCCCCGGCACCGCGTTCACCCTCACCGGTTACTCCCGGGCGAACGACAAGACCTTCTTCCACATACCGGAGCTGCGATGCGCCCTGGACGCCGGGTTGTGCGAAGGGCGGCAGCCCGAGACGGTCTTCTTGACGCACACGCACCACGACCACGCCAAGGATCTCGACTACCTCGCCTCCAGGCCGTCCGGCGCCGACATCTACCTGCCGGCCGAAGCGCTGCCGTATGTGGAGGCTTTCCTGCGTGCGTCCGCCGAGCTGAATCACGCGGCGCCGTACGATCCGGCGCTGGCCCCGGCCTATCGTCTTCACGGCGTGCGGCAGGACGACGAATTCGCTTTCGGCTCCCGTGGCCACCACGTGCGCGTGGTGGGATGCGAGCACAAGGTGCCCTGCGTGGGCTACGCGTTCAGTGAGAACGTCAAAGAACTGCTGCCCGAATTCCAGGACCTGCGGGACGAACTCGTCCAGGAGGGACGCGGCGCGGAGTTCGGCCGGATCATGGCGCGGAAACGGCGAGAAGGCGTGGAGGTCGACCGGCAGGTACGCCGCCCCCTTTTCGCCTTCCTCGGCGACACGCATGTGTCGGTGTTCGAGCGGAACCCCTGGCTGTTCACCTATCCGGTCATCATCACCGAGTGCACTTTTCTCCACGACAGCGAACTGCCTCGCGCGGACCGGGTCGGGCACACGGTGTGGAGCCGGCTCAAACCCGTGGTCGAGGCGCACCCGGACACGCTGTTCGTGCTGACCCACTTCAGCCTGCGCCATTCCGACCAGGAGGTGGTCGATTTCTTTCAGCGGGAACGGCATGACAACGTCCTGGTGTGGGCTAATTCGGAAAGCCACCTGCCCGAGCAGCACCAGTCCGGGCACGCAGACCAGTAGACGGTCGAAGGAGAGGATGAGGTCATGCTGCCCGCGGACAGTCATGTTCACAGCGAATGGTCGTGGGACGCGCCGGGCGGCTCGATGGAGCGGACCTGCGCGCGGGCGGTGGAGTCAGGGCTGCCCGCGGTCGCGTTCACCGAGCACGTGGATTTCACGGCCTGGGTGGTCCTTGCCGAAGACCTCGACGAATACGCGCATCTCAAGCCGTTCGTCACGCCGGCGGGAAAACTGGCCGGAACGCCGGCCGGAACGCTGACTCCGCCGAGATTCGATCCCGACGGATATCTGGGGTGCGTGCGGCGCTGCCGCGATCGGTTCCCGAGCCTGCGCATCATCACCGGGGTGGAATTAGGCGAACCGCATTGGTACGGCGACGAGGTCGCGAGGCTGCTCGACGCCGGGCAGTTCGACCGGGTGCTCGGTTCGCTGCACTGCCTGCCGGTGGGGCGGCAGTTCTCCGAGCCGCCGTATCTCTACCGTCAGCGACCGGCCGCGGAGGTGATCCGGGAATACCTGGCCGAGATACCTCGCCTGATCAAGAGCTCGGACGCCTTCGGGGTGCTCGCCCACATCGACTACCCGCTGCGTTACTGGCCTGCGCAGGCCGGGCCGTTCGATCCGAACGCGTTCCAGGACGAGTTCCGTCATGCCTTGCGCGTGCTCGCCGACAGCGGCCGGGCTCTGGAGGTCAACACGCGGGGGCCGCTCCATCCCGAGATCGTTCGCTGGTGGCGCGACGAAGGCGGAGACGCGGTCACCTTCGGCAGCGATGCCCACGACCCGACCGGAATCGCGTACCGCTTCGCCGAGGCGACGGCCATGGTCGAGGCCCAGGGTTTCCGGCCCGGCCGTCACCCCCATGACTACTGGACGCGTACGGGCTGACCGCCGTCGAAGTACTGCCCCACCATCCGCGTGTGCAGCGGGAACGCCAGCTCCTGCGGCCGGTCGATCACCAGCCACTCCGTCGTTTCGGCCGTGGCAGTCACCGGTGGAAGGGCGGCCGAGCTCGTACGCGGCCCCAAACCGAAGATCAGCACCGTGCCGTCGGGGGCGCTGAGCACGTCGAACAGCCGGACGTCGTCCGCCTCGACGATGACGCCCGTCTCTTCCCGAAGCTCTCGGGCCGCCGCCTGCTGCCAGGATTCGCCCAGGTCGATGAAGCCGCCGGGCAGGGCGAGCTCGCCGCGGTGCGGCTCGACGTCGCGGCGGATCACCAGCAGTCCCTGGTCCACCGGCAGCGCCATCACGGCGACGGGCAGCGGGTTGAGGTAGCTGGTGTTGCCGCAGCCGGCGCAGGTCCGCGGCCAGTCCTGGTCCGGGACGTAGGCCGTGCCGCAGAAGGAGCAATGGGAGTTTCTGGTCGTCACGATCACGAGGCTAACGCCGTAACCGGAAACGGCCGACGATCGCTGAGCCGCAAGAAGGAAGCAGCCGCAAGAAGGAAGCAGCCGCAAGAAGGAAGCAATGGAGAAGAGACACGGAAGCCCCGGCTGCCAGGCTTTCGGCTCAATCGAGAAAGGACGAGTGGCTTCATGCTGTGGAACAAGGTCAGGAACGTGGCGGTCACGGCGGCGGCGGCAGCAGCCGTCGGCGCGTTCGTACCGGCTCCGGCCAGCGCCGACGTCTGGGAGTACGTCGCGGCCTATCCGCTCACCACCGCGGGTTACGACAAGTGCATGGTCGACGGCAAGCAGTGGCAGGGGAGCTGGCGGTGCCGCAAACTGACGGGTGAGCACTGGTCGCACACGAAGGCGGACTACCACCTCGAGATCCTCAAGTAGCGCTCCGGCACCCTGGCGACGCCGCTGAGCAGGGGCTCCTCCCAGGGGGGCGAGGGGCCAGGGATGCGGCTCGTCCGAGAAGTGCACAACGACGGGCTTCACCAGTGCGAGCCCGTCGATGAAGCTGGTGGCGTGGAGCGTCACCTCCAGCGCCTTGGCCTTCGGGGGTTCGGAGGCCAAGGCGCTCCTGGAGGCCGGCCAGGTGATTACCCGGCCGGCGCCTGTCCCGAGGGCAGTTCGGGTCGTTCATCGGTTATGGCACGCTCTGACCCATGCAACTCAGAACGGGCGCGCCGCGCGACGCCGACCTCATCGCGGCGTTGCACGCCGAGAGCTGGCAGACGGCCTACGCCGGGATCATGCCCGCCTCCTTCCTCGACGGCCCGCTCCTGGAGGACCGCAAGGCGCTCTGGGCCGCCCGGCTCACGGCCAGTGAGCCGGGCACCCTCGGGAACGCCTCCCATCTGCTGCTCGCCGAGCAGGACGACGCGCTGCAGGGTTTCACCTACCTGATCGCGCAGCCCGACGGCCGGGTCCTGCTCGACAATCTCCACGTCCGCCCCGCGCGTAAACGCTCCGGTATCGGACGCCTGCTCATGAGCCGCGCCTTCGGCTGGGCAGCCGCCCACCACCCCGGCAAGGCGGTCTACCTGGAGGTGCTCAGGGACAACGCCCCGGCCATCGCCTTCTACGAGCGATGCGGCGGCAGCGCCACGCGGGACTTCTGGGAGAGCGTGCCCGGAGGGGTCGAACTGCCCGTGATCGAGTACGCCTGGACACCCGAAAGCGTCAAGGCCCTGGCCGGCTGATCAGGGGTTCAGTTGACCAGTTCGGCGAAGGCCGCCACGATCCCCCACTTCCTGGCCGATCAAGAAGCGTTATTCCTTGATGACGTTGTCGCGTGGACCGCCGTAGACAGGGTTGCGGTCGTAACGCTTGTCGGTGACGAGCAGGCGGATCACTCCGCGCTCGCGGATGGACTCCTCCGCCTCCCAGACGACCCAGTCGTCCCCCACGGGAGTGGTTCGCGTGGGGCCCTCGCCGAAGCCGCCCGGGTTGCCCGGCGCGATCTCCATGATGAGGAAGGTGACCTTCAGTCCGCGCTTCCTGAGCTCGGGCAGGACCTCGCCGACGGTCTTCTCGTCCACCCGGAGCCCGGCGAGCGAGCGACCCTTCACGGTCGCCAGCCGGTAGTCGGGCTTGACCTCCTTCTGAACAGGCCTGTCCTCCAGGACGCACGGCCCGATTGGGCCGGTCATCAGGATGGTGGTGGTGGTCTGCTCCCCGATCGTCCAGACGAAGGTCTGGCCGGGCTTGAACAGCCTGGTGTCGATCCGCATCTGCCAGCCGCGCCCCTCTTCTCCGGGAATGTTCTCCGGTACGGAGTACAGGCCCGGGGGGATGTCCTCGACGTGGGTCCCGCGCGGCTCCCGGCACATCTTGCCCGGAGGCACGTAGTCGACGACGGCGGGGACGTTGAGCTCCTGCAGTTGCCTCGTCAGCCCCGCGGCGTCACGGAAGTCCCGCAGCTTGACGTACACGACGCCGTCGGAGTCCTTGGTGACCGCGTACGAAGGCGGCACCCCGGTCCGCAGCAGGCCCTGGCCCACCACGATGCCCACGGCGAGCGTGGCCGCCACGGCCAGCCCCAGGAACAGGCGCCGGGCCCGATACGGGCGTGGGGGAGCCGCGGGCGGGCCGGGTTCGGTGGCGGTGATCGAGGCCAGCAGCGTCCGCGCCCCCGCGTCGGACGCCTGCCCCCCTGGCCGGCCCGGCTCCACCCGGGCCAGTGAGCGGGTGATCGTGTCGATGTCGTCGGTGTTCTTCACAGCTGCCTCTCCGCCGGGATCAGCCGGCTCTCCGACGTGAAACGGACGTCCGCCTCGGCCAGCGCGCGGGCGAAGCGCCTGCGGGCGCGGTGGAGCCTGATGCGTACGGCGTTGCGCGACAGGCCGAGCACCGTGGCGATCTCCTGCCGGTCCAGGCCCTCCCACGCGACCAGCGCCAGCAGCTCGCGGTCGTCGTCGGACAGGCTCCGGAAGACGTGCGTGATCGCGGACAACTCCACCCGGCTGTCGGGCGAGGCTCCGTACAGGTCGGCCATCTCGGTGTCGAGCTCCACGCTGCGCGCCTGGCGGCGGACCTCGCCGCGATAGTGGTTGGCCAGCACCTTGCGTGCCGTGCCGTACAGCCACAGCGTGGCTTCCTCCCCGTCCGGGAGGTCGTGTATCCGCCGCCAGGCGACGGCGAAGGTCTCCGCCACCACGTCCGCCGCATCCTGCGGGGAGTCGCAACGGCGCGCCGCGTACGCCGTGATCAGGCCGTACGTTTCCTGGTAGACGGACTCGAACCTGGCCCGTTCCTCATCCACGAGGCATCCCCATGCCCGGCTCCTTCATAGTGCGATGTACGGACATCTGTGCCTATGTAGGGAGGCGGGCCATCATTTCGCGTCAGAGCGGAGAAAGTTCGAGGGAGCTCAGTCAGTCGCGCGTTCGAAGGCGCTGAGCACGCGGGCGGTCGGGTCCGGCGCCCCCTCGTCCCTGAGGCGGTCGGTGAGGAGGAAATCGGTCAGCTCGAACGCGGCGGCGTGCTCGTCCTCGCTCAGGAAGAAGACCCCGCCGGCGGCGTCAGGGTCCCAGCCATGCGTCAGCGCATGGTCGATGACCTCCCGCACGTCCTTCGGGGTCGGGTAGGAGTTGTCGCTCGCGCAGCCCCACGGCAGGACCGCCTTCGACAGCAGGTCCGCCTGGAGCACCCGGCTGTTCTTCCCGGCGCCCCAGACCCGCAGGCGGACGCATCTGTGGCAGTCGCGCCCGCCGGACACGTGGTGGATCTCGCCCTTCCACACGAACTCCCGCTCACGCGCGCGGAGCTTGCGCAATCTCGTTCGTATGGTGCCCACCCCCGCGCCGAAGCCTAGCCGACCCGGCGAACGGGAACGCCTGGTCATCCTTCGAACCGGATCGTCGCCCCCCGGTCGGTGATCGACAGCACGCGGAAGTTGAGCGTGCGCTTGCTCCCGTGCCGGAACTCCCCCCTGGCGCCCTCCCCCAATGACGAGGTGAGGCCGGGGGCCCGTACGACGACCATGTCCTGGTTGAAGAGGCCGCCCATGTACTCCTTGGAGACGCGCACTCTGCCGAGGCCGTACGTGCTGGAGACGCGGAAGCTCACGGCCCTTGTGAACGTGAACTTACACTTCCCGTCGTAACAGGCCCGCAGGTTCGGGGCGGAGGCGGCGGCCGGGGTCGCGGCGAGGACCGGCGGCGCGACCAGCGCGCAGGCGAGGGTCAGAGCGGTGATGGCCTTCCGGGGGTGCATGGTCTCCCTTTCGTCGGCTGTTGCGGCCCGGTACGCCGTGCTCACGTGGCTCGGCCGCAGGGGGTGAGGCCTTTCTACAAGGCATGCGCCGGGAGGGGTCCCGGGCGGAGGCGCTAACGCGGGCGGGCGAGGTCGTACACGGCGGCCACCAGGGAGAGGAAGATGAACAGCAGGACCACCGCCAGGCCGTGACGGAAGGCGGTCGCCCAGTCCGCGCCGAGCGCGCCGAAGAACGTGGAGCCGGCCGTCGCGATGCCGATCGCCGAGCCCAGCCGCTGGCCCGTCTGCAGGACCCCCGCCGCGCTCCCGCCGCCCTCGGGCGGCACCTCCGACAGGGTGATGGCCTGGTTGGGCGAGATGACCAGGCCGCTGCCGATGCCCGCGACCAGCAGCGGCAGTGCGGTGGCCAGGCCCGCGCCGGGCCCCGGCACCAGCACGGTGGCGGCCATGGTCGCCGCCAGGCCGGCGATCACCGTGACCAGGCCGATGACCACCACGCGGCGCCCCGCGCGGGACACCAGCCGCCCGCCCACCACGCTGGACGAGGCCGAGCCGAGGGCGAACGGCGTGATCGACAGGCCCGCCAGCAGCGGGCTGTAATGGAGGCCGCTCTGCAGGTACAGGGTGAAGATGAAGAAGATGCCGGTGAATCCGGCGAAGTAGAACAGCCCGATGGCCGTGCCGAGGCGATAGGAGCGTTTCCTGAACAGCGCCAGGTCCACGAGAGGCTCGCGGCGGTAGAACCGTTCCCACGTCACGAAGCCGCCCAGGATCAGGAGCGAGGCGGGGATGATCAGCCATTTGGCGTTCCCCTCCCACTGGTGGCGCTGGATGAAGGGCAGCAGCAGGCCCGCCACCCCGACACCCAGGAGGAGCACGCCCACCGGGTCCATGCTCTCCCGCCGCCGCGGCACGTCCTGGCGCGGGGCCGGCAGCACGTGCCAGGCCAGCGGCAGCAGGGCCAGCCCGATCGGCACGTTCACCAGGAACACCCACCGCCACCCCAGCTCGGGCCCGGACAGGGTGACCAGGGCGCCACCGATCAGCGGCCCGGCGGCCGTGGAGAGGCCGATGGTGGCACCCAGCGCGCCGAACGCCCGCCCCCGCTCGTGCCGCGCGAACATCTGCTGGATCAGCCCCGACACCTGCGGGTTCACCGTTCCGGCGGCCATGCCCTGCACGAGCCTGGCCGCGATCAGCACCTTCATGTCCCAGGCGAAGCCGCACGCCGCGCTGGCGAGCGTGAACAGCGCCACCCCCCACATGAACAGCGTCCTGCGACTCCTGGCGTCCCCCATGCGCCCGGCCGGGACCAGCAGCAGGCCGAACGTCAGCGCATAGCCGGAGACCGTCCACTGCAGGCCGTCCGCCGTCGCGTGCAGGCCGGCGCGGATCGACGGCAGCGCCACGTTGACGATGCTCACGTCCAGTCCGGTCATGAACGCCGACACCAGGCACACGGCCAGTGCATGCCGCCGCCTGTCGAACCCGGTGGTCTCCGCGCTCATGCCGTCCAGAATCTCACCGACCGTCCAAGGGTTCTCTTACCGGGTATGGGGCGAGTAACGTCCGATCATGGACACGATGACCGTCGAGCAGAACGGCATCAACGCGGTCCCCGAGGCCGAGCGGCGCGGCCGGCCGGGGGACCTCTTCTGGCCGTGGGCCGGCTCCAACCTCTCCCTGTTCGGTGTCGCCTTCGGCGTGTACATGGTCGGTCTCGGTCTGGGCGTGATCCCCGCGATCATCACCGGGGCGGTCGGGTACGCGCTGTCGTTCCTGCTGGTGGGCCTGGTCGCGGTCGCGGGGACGCGGTCGGGCGTGCCGACGATGACGCTGGGACGGGCGCCGTTCGGGTACCAGGGGAACAAGCTGCCCGCCGTTTTCTCCTACATCTCGAACGTCGGCTGGGAGATCGTGCTCGTCACGCTCTCCGCGCAGAGCGGCGCGGCGATCCTGGCGCGGCTCGCGCCCGGCGTCCCCGCCACCACGGCCACCGCCGTGTGCTTCGCCGTCGCGGCCGTCGTGGTGATCGCGGTCGGCGTGTACGGCCACGCCCTGATCATGGCGGTCCAGCGGTACCTGACGTACGCGTTCGTCGTGCTGACCATCGTCTACATGGCCCTCATGGCGCCGAAGCTCGGCGGGGCGCTGAAGAGCGACGCGGGTCCCGGCGAGTGGGTCGGCGGGGTCGTCTTCGCCATGACGCTGCTGGGCCTGGGCTGGGTCAACTGCGGCGCCGACTACTCCCGCTACCTGCCCGCGAACTCCCGGGCGAGGTCGGTGGCGCTGTGGACCACGCTGGGTGGCGCGGTGCCGCCCATGGTGCTGCTCGTGTTCGGCGTGCTGCTGGCGGGCGGCGACCCGAAGCTGGCCGAGGCAGCCGGGGGCGACCCGGTGGGCGCACTGGCCCAGGCGCTGCCGACGTGGTTCCTGCTGCCGTACCTGCTGACCGCCATCGGCGGCTTCCTGGCCGGGGCGATCATGGACATCTACTCGTCCGGGCTGTCGATGCTGGCGCTCGGCGTGCCGGTCAGGCGGCACTACGCGGTGCTGATCGACGGCGTGCTCATGGTGCTCGGCGGCTACTACCTGCTGTTCGTGTCCAGCAGCTTCCTCGGCACCTTCCAGGCGTTCCTGGCGATCATCGGGGTGGTGATGGCGGCCTGGGTGGCGATCTTCCTGGTGGACATGTGGCGGCTGCGCGCGGGCGGCAGGCTGTACGACGAGCGGCTGCTGCGGCCGGGCGCGCCCGCGCTCAACTGGGCCGGGCTGGTCTCGCTGGTCGTGGCGTCGGCCGTGGGCCTCGGGCTGATCACCTCGGGCGACCCGAACATCGCCAGGATCGTCGGCTTCCTGATGAGCGACGAGATGAAGACGGGCACGTTCGCGGGGGCGAACATCGGCGTGGTCATCGCCCTCGTGCTGGCCGGGCTGCTGTACTTCCTGATCACCGTCTTCACCGGGCGGCGCCGCGAGGCGTGACGGCGCCGGGGTCCTGAGGTTACTCTTGGTGAGTAATGATGGACATTCCGTCGCGGTTGCTGCGGTGGGCGGTGCATGCCACGGCCTGCGGGCTTCTGGTGCCCGCGGTGGTGGGCTCGCTGCGCGAGGACCAGGTGGCCGTGGCCGTCGGGGGGCTGGTGCTCGGCTTCGCCTATGCCGCCGGTCCGCTGATGTCCGGAGGGCTGCGGGTCGTGTGGCTCGGGCTCGTGACGGCCGGATGGGTCGTGCTGGCGGTGGCGGCGCCGCCGTTCGTGTGGCTGGCGTTCCCGCTGCTGTTCGCGTACCTGGACGTGCTGCCGCTGTGGGGGGCGATGTTCGGGGTGGCGGTGCTGACCTCGGCGGCGATCCTGGCGGCGGTGTGGCACGCCGGCGAGCTGACCCTGCCGCTGGTGCTCGGGCCGGGCATCGGGGCAGCGGTGGTGACGCTGCTGGCGCTGGCCTGCAAGGCGCTGCGCCAGGAGGTCGAACGGCCCGAGCAAGAGCCCTCGCTCAGGCCGTGACGACCTGAGCGAGGGCAGAGGCTCAGGCCGTGACGATGGCGAAGTCGGGTGTCGCGTGGTCGAGCACGGCGACCAGCCGCTGCAGCGCCCCCGTGTCCCCCTCGCGCTCCACGCCCCCGACCCCCTTGCCCGCCAGCAGCCCCACGAGCTGGTCCTTCGTCAGCCGCAGCGTCAGGTCGGCGCTCTCGTCCGCGGGCTCCCGCTGCTGGATGAGCGCGCCGTTCGAGAGCGTCGTACGGTACCGCTCCCCCAGGTCGGTCAGGTACCAGTCGATCGACAGCCGCTCGTGCCAGGCGCGCGGCCCGTCCACGCGGATGGCGAGCGAGTCGAAGATCTGCTCCACGGACAGCGCGGCGAGCAGGTCGAGCGAGCCGGCGTCCACGGTGGCGGGCACGATGCCGTCGGACAGCTCCAGCGCGCCCATGAGGTAGAAGTTGCGCCACACGGCGTTCTCGGCGCCGTGGCCGAGCCGGGTGTAGACCTCGGCGAGCAGGTCGCGGGCCTCCTTGTTGCCCTCGTCGGCGAAGACGGCGTGGTTGAGCAGCTGGGCGGCGAAGCGCAGGTCGTTCTCGTCGATGTAGCGCCTGGCGAACGCGACCACGGCCGAGCCGCCGCCCAGGCAGTCGACGTACCGGACGGCGCTCTCCCGCGGCGGGTGCTCCCACAGATGCGCCGGGTTCCCGTCGAACCATCCCAGGTAACGCTGGTAGACGGCCTTGACGTTGTGACTGACCGAGCCGTAGTAGCCGTGCGTGTGCCAGGCCTGCTCCAGCTCGGGCGGCATGTGCATGGCCTCGGCGATCTCGGGCCCGGTCAGGCCCTTGTTGAGCAGCCGCAGCGTCTGGTCGTGCAGGTACGCGTACATGTCCCGCTGCTGTTCGAGGAAGCGGACGATGCCGCCGCGGCCCCAGGTGGGCCAGTGGTGCGAGGCGAAGGCGACGTCGACCCGGTCGGCGAACAGCGTGACGGCCTCGTTCAGGTAGCGCGCCCAGGCGCGGGCGTCGCGGACCATGGCGCCGCGCAGGGTGATGACGTTGTGCTGGTTGTGCGTGGCGTTCTCGGCCAGGCACAGGACGCGGCGGTCGGGGAAGAGGAAGTTCATCTCGGCGGGGGCCTCGGTGCCGGGCGTGAGCTGGAAGAGCATCCGGATCCCGTCGACGGTCTCCTCCTGGCCGGTACGGGTGATGTCCGTCGTGGGCGGGATGAGCGACACGGTGCCCGTCGAGTTGGTCATGCCGAGGCCGCAGCCGATCTGGCCCTCGGGCGAGCGGGGCAGGGCTGGGCCGTACATGTAGACGGCCCGGCGGGTCATGGCGGGGCCCGCGTAGACGTTCTCCGACACCGCGTGCTCCATGAACCCCTCCGGGGCCAGGATCGGCACGCCTCCCCCGGTGACGCCGCGTACGCCGCCGAAGTGGTCGACGTGCGAGTGGGTGTAGACCACGCCGGTGACCGGGCGGTCGCCGCGGTGCTCGCGGTAGAGCCGGAGTGCGGCGGCGGCGCACTCCGTGGAGATCAGCGGGTCGATCACGAGGACGCCGCGCTCCCCCTCGACCAGGGTCATGTTCGACAGGTCCAGGCCGCGTATCTGGTAGACGCCCTCCGCGACCTCGTACAGACCTTGCCTGGCGCACAGCTGGCCCTGCCGCCAGAGGCTGGGATGGGCCGTCGCCGGGCACTCCCCCTGAAGGAAGTCGTAGGAGTCGTTGTCCCAGATGACCCGGCCGTCGGCCGCTTGGATCACTGCCGGACTCAGTTTCGCGATGAAGCCGCGGTCGGCGTCCGCGAAGTCGTCCTTGTCGTGAAATGGAAGGTCTGCCATGTCTAGCCGAGTGCCCGGGAATCACTCCAGATAGCTCAATAAACACCCCTAATAGCATGAATCTAGGGCAATAAGGACATGCCTGGCCCGGCCCCTCGACGCCGTGTGGTTGGCTGGTCGGGTGGAAGCGTGCGTGTTCGACCTCGATGGCGTGCTGGTGGACTCCGAGCCCGTGTGGGAGGAGGTGCGCCGGGCGTTCGTCGCCGAACACGGCGGCACCTGGCAGCCCGACACGCAGTCCAGGCTCATGGGCATGAGCACCGGGGAGTGGGCCGCGTACCTGCACTCGCTGGGGGTGTCGATGCCCCCCGACGAGATCGCGCGAGGCGTGGTGGACCAGATGGCCGCACATTACCGCGACGGGGTGCCGCTGATGCCGGGGGCGGTGGAGACGGTGCGGCGGCTGTCCGACGCCGTCACGCTGGGGCTGGCCAGCTCGTCCCCGCGCAGGCTGATCGACGTGGTGCTGGACGCGGCCGAGCTCGAGGAGTGCTTCGCGGCCACGGTCTCGACCGAGGAGGTCGCCCGCGGCAAGCCGGCGCCCGACGGATACCTCGAGGCCGCCCGGCGGATCGGGGCGGACCCGCGCAAGTGCGTGGCGGTGGAGGATTCGAGCAACGGGCTGCGTTCGGCGCACGCGGCGGGCATGCGCGTGATCGCCGTGCCGCACCCGCACTACCCGCCCGCTCCCGACGCGCTGGCCCTGGCCTGGCGGGTCCTGCCCGGCCTCGACGAGCTGACCGCCGATCTGCTGCTCGTTTGACCGCACCCCCGGGTCGCTCATGTGAACGCCGAGGTCGGGTGGCTATGCTTACGGAATCGTGCGAGACATCACGGTTTTCTCTGGAAGCGCCCACCCTGAGCTGGCTGAAGAGATCTGCAGGCATCTGGGTACGCCACTCCATCCGGTGCGCATCGAGCGCTTCGCCAACGACGTCCTCGAAGTACAGCTCCAGGCCAACTGCCGTGAACGCGACGTGTTCCTCATCCAGCCGCTCGTGCCGCCCGTACAGGAGCATCTGGTCGAGCTGCTGCTGATGCTGGACGCGGCGCGCGGCGCGTCCGCCGCGCGGACCACTGTGGTCCTGCCGCATTACGCCTATGCCAGGTCGGACAAGAAAGACGCCCCGCGCATCTCGATCGGCGCGCGGCTGGTCGCCGACCTGATGGTGGCCGCGGGCGCCAGCCGCGTGCTGGCCATGACACTCCACTCGCCGCAGGTGCACGGCTTCTTCAGCGTCCCCGTCGACCACCTGCACGCGCTGCGCGAGCTGGCCGCGCACTTCCGCCAGTACGACCTGTCGAACACGGTCGTCGTCTCCCCCGACCTCGGCAACGCCAAGGAGGCCGCCCACTTCGCCCGGCTGCTCGGCACCGGCGTCGCCATGGGCGCCAAGCAGCGCTTCAGCGACGACCGCGTGGTGATCAGCTCCGTGATCGGCGACGTCACGGGCAAGGACGTGATCATCCTGGACGACGAGATCGCCAAGGGCAGCACGGTCATCGAGCTGCTCGACCGGCTGCGCGAGCGGGGAGCCCGCTCGGTGCGGGTGGCCTGCACGCACGGGCTGTTCGCGGGCGGGGCGGTGGAGCGGCTGAGCGCGCTGCCGGAGGTCGAGGAGATCGTCTGCACCAACACCGTGCCGTCGCCCAAGCCCAGCGACAAGCTCACCGTGCTGTCGATCGCGCCCGCGCTGGCCGAGGCCATGCGCCGGATCCACGACGGGGAGTCGGTGAGCGCGCTGTTCAACGCGTCGTGACGATGTGACCGGAGCCGTGCGGACCCGCTGTGATCTGCGCGGCTTTCCCACTCGGCGGTTTATCGATCATAGTGACCAGTATGCACGCGGCCACCGAACGACTGCTGAGCGACTTTCTCCGGGGCGTCGAACCGGCCGTGCCCTTGGTCGCCTTATGGGCACACGGTTCGCTCGCCACCGATGACTACCAGCCCGGCCGCAGCGACCTGGATCTGATCGCGGTCATCGACGCTCCGGTGACGATGGAGCAGTGGCGCCGGATCAAGGCCGTCCACCGGGCGCTCGACGGGCCGCTGGCCGCGCACCTGCACTGCTCGTACCTGGCCAGGGAAGAGCTGGCCGACCCCTCGGTCGAGCACGTGACCTGGGCGCACGAGCGCATCTTCCGCCGTCCCGTCAGCGCGGTCACCCGCCGCGAGCTGCACGAAGGGGCCCTGGAGCTGTACGGCCCGCCGCCCGCCGGGCTGCTGCCGCCGGTGTCGGACGAGGAGCTGACCGACTTCGTACGCGGCGACCTGCGCGACTACTGGCTCGTCAAGACGCGGGCCCGGCGGCGCTGGCTGCGCGACATCTGGGTGGACCTGGGCCTGCTCACGGTCGCCCGGGCCACGGTCACGCTGCGGGAAGGGCGGATGATCAGCAAGCGGGAGGCCCTCGACGTGCTCGCCGAGCTCGGGGCGCCGGAGAACGTGGTGGCCGACATCCGGGCACGCAGGTACGGCACGGCGCGGCCGGTGCTGAGCCGGTTCAGGAGGGGGCGGCTGTCCCGCGCGTTCCTCAGGTCCGCCATCAGGAAGGCCCTGACCTGAGGGTCGCCGTGAGCTCGGCCAGCGCCCGCGTGATCTGCTCCGGGGCCAGGCCGAGCACCGAGCGCTGGTAGCCGTACACCTCGGGGGCCAGGGGCGCCAGCAGGACGTCCACCAGCGCGTCGGGATCCGGGGTGCGGGCCGCGACCAGGAGCGCGCGCACGTGCGCCCGCCAGAAGCCGTACGCGCCCGTCTCGAAGCGCGAACGGCCCACCTCCGAGCCGAGGACCAGGTGCCGGTGGTCCTCCAGCAGGCGCACCATCGCGGCGTAGAAGGCGGCGAGCCGCTCGGCGGGCGGCGCTCCCGGGCCGAGCGGCGGATCGCCGCGCAGCAGCCGCTCCTGCAGCGCCCGCTCGTGCTCGTCGAGGAGCGCGACGGCGATCGACGCCCGGTCGGGGTAGCGGCGGTAGAGCGTGCCCCGGCCCACCCCGGCCTTCTTGGCGATGTCGTCCATCGTCACGTCCTGCGGGAGCCGCTCGGCGAAGAGCTGCGCGGCCGCCTCCAGGATGCGCGCGCGGTTCCGCGCGGCGTCGGCTCTTTCCATGCGTCCGATTGTATGTGGACACGACGTCCGGTTATATTGAAATGGACAGCGTGTCCACTTCAAGGAGAGACCATGTTGCTGCATCTGGACGCGAGCGCGCGCCGGGCGTCGTCGTTCTCGCGCAGACTGTCCGCCGTGTACGCCGACACGTGGCGGGCGGCGCATCCCGATCGCCGGTACGCGTACCGCGACCTGGCCGCGCAGCCCGTGCCGCACATCGGCGAGGCGTGGACCGAGCTCTGCGACCACATCCTCGAACACGAGATCACCGACATTTCGCGCTATCGGGAGGCGGTGCGGACGCCCGCCCAGCGGCAGGCGTGGGCCGTCGTCGAGCCGCTGCTCGACGAGGTGGTGGCGGCCGAGGTGATCCTGATCGGCACGCCGATGTACAACTACTCGATCCCCTCCTCGCTCAAGGCCTGGCTCGACCAGATCACGTTCCCGAAGATGTCGCTCGAAGGCCGCTCGTTCGTGGTGACGAGCGCGCGGGGCGGCGCGTACGGGCCGGGCACCCCCCGCGAGCCCTACGACCACCAGGAGCGCTACCTGCGCGACTTCTTCAAGGGGCACTTCAGGGTCGAGGACGTGACGTTCATCCACGCGGAGCTGGTCAACGCGCGGCTCGACCCGGCCCTGGCGCACCTGCGCGACAGCCACGAGCAGTCCCTGGCGGCGGCGCTCAAGGAGGCGGCCCGGTGAACTGGATCGTCCTGTTCCTCGCCGGGCTCGTCGAGGTGGCGTGGTCGCAGAGCATCAAACCGACGCAGAACTTCACCCGGCCCGTGCCCACGCTCGTGTCCCTCGTCCTGATGGCCGCCGCCGTCTGGCTGCTGTCCCAGGCGATGAACACGCTGCCCGTCGGCACCGCGTACGCCGTCTTCACGGGCATCGGCGCGGTCGGCGCGATCACCTTGGGCATCGCGCTCAACGGCGACCCCGTCTCGGTCGGCCGGATGGCGGCGCTCGGCCTGATTGTCGGAGGGATAGTCTTGGCGCGAGTTACCACCTAAACCAGGGGAAGGGCGGCAAATGGGGGAAATCAGGCAGTCCTATCTGGTGGCCGCGACGTCGGCAGTCTCGCTGCTGCGCGATCCCGCCGTGGCGGCGGCCTGGGACAAGCCGAGCGCGCTGACCGAGTTCAGTGTCGCGGGGCTGGCGGGGCACCTGGCCCACCAGCTTGTCCGCGCCCGTGACGTGCTCGCCCCCGACGGGGTGGCCGGCGAGCCGGTCGGGCTCCTGGAGCACTATTCGAGGTCTCCGTGGGTGCAGGCGGGGCTCGACCACGAGAGCAACGTCAGCGTCAGGCGTGGCGGCCAGGCCGCCGCCGCGGACGGGCCCGGGGCGCTGGTGGACCGGACGCAGGAGCTGCTCGACCTGCTGACCGCCGCCCTGCCCGCCGAACCCGACGACCGGGTCGTGGGCCTGCCGTGGACGGGGTGGTCGCTGCGGCTCGACGACTTCCTGCTCACGCGGCTCGTGGAGCTGGTCGTGCACTCGGACGACCTGGCGGCGAGCGTGGGGCTGGACACGCCGGAGCTGCCGTCCTCGATCATCGATCCCGTGGTCGAGCTCCTGGCCCGGCTGGCCGTCCACCGGCACGGGGCCACGGCGGTCATCCGCACGCTCAGCCGCACCGAACGCGCCCCCGCCACCATCAGCGCCTTCTGACCGCCTCGTCAGGAAGCGAATGAGCGCAGGGCCGTGACGACCTCGCGGCCCGACAGGGCGCTGTCCGGGTCGAGGAGCCACTGCGACAGGAAGCCCGTCAGCAGCGCCTGGTAGAGCGTCCCCGCCAGCCGCTCACGCTCCGGATCACCCCCCAGCTCCACCCCCTCGAACAGCTCGGCCAGCCCCAGCCGCGCCTCCCCGGTGGCCCGCACCAGTTGCTCGCGCACCTCCGGCAGGTGGTCGATCTGCCCCAGCAGCTCGAACTGCGTCAGCCACAGCGGCCGCAGGCGGGTGAACGACTCCACCACCCGGTCCCAGGCCGTCTCGAACCGCTCCAGCGGCGTGGCGTCCGGTTTGACGTCGGCCGTCAGGGTCTGCGCCAGGTCGTCCCCCCACTCCCGCATCGCCTCGAAGAGCGCCTCGTTCATCAGCGCCTCCTTCGACTTGAAGTGGTAGCCAATGCCCGCCAGGCTCACCCCGGACGCGTTGGCGATGTCGCGCGCCGTCGTACGCGAGTAGCCCTTCTCGATCAAGCATCGCTTGGCCCCGGCCAGCAGATCTTCCCTGTTTCCCATGCTCGCAGCCTAGCACAAACGTCTTGAAAATTCGTCCTAGACAAGCGTCTGAGACATGTGTACCGTCAGGGCCATGACGAAGAGCATCCTCATCTCAGGCGCAAGCATCGCCGGCACCGCGACCGCGTACTGGCTCAGGCGGCACGGCTTCGACGTGACCGTGGTCGAGCGGGCCCCCGCGCTCCGCGAGGGCGGCTACAAGGTGGACATCCGGGGCGTGGCCCTCCAGGTCATCGAGCGGATGGGCCTCATGGAGGCGGTCCGCGCGGCGAGCACGGACATGCGGATCGCCACCCACTACGACGCCAGGGGCAGGAAGATCGCGGCCATGGACGCCGACCTGTTCGGCGGGCGCACGGGCGACGACGCCGAGATCATGCGCGGCGATCTCAACGAGCTCCTGTACGACCTCACCCGCCACGACGTCGAGTACGTCTTCGACGACTCCGTCACGGGCATCGCGGCGGACGGCACGGTGACGTTCGAGCGCTCCGCGCCCCGCAGGTTCGACCTGGTCGTCGGGGCCGACGGCGCGCACTCCAACACCAGGAGGATCGCCTTCGGCGAGGAGTCCCGATATGCCCGCGACCTCGGCTACTACATCTCCATCTGCACCGTCCCCAACACCCTGGGCCTGGACCGCGAGGAGGCCGTGCACGTGGCTCCCGGCCGGACCGCGAACGTCTACAGCACGCGCCAGGACACCCGCGCCAAGGCGCTGTTCATGTGGTCGTCCGAGCCGCTGGCCTACGACCACCGCGACGTCGAGGGCCAGAAGGAGCTCCTGGTGAAGGCCATGGCGGGGGTCGGCTGGGAGGTGCCCGCGCTGCTGGAGTCCGTACGCGACGCCAAGGACTTCTACTTCGACTCGGTCACCCAGATCCACATGGACCGCTGGTCCAAGGGGCGCGTCGTGCTGGTGGGCGACGCGGCGTACTGCGCCTCGCCGGCCGCCGGGCAGGGCACGAGCCTGGCGCTCGTGGGCGCGTACGTGCTGGCCGGCGAGCTGGCCGGCGGCGGCGGGACGGAGGGCTACGAGCGCGAGATGCGCGAGTTCGTCGAGGCGAACCAGGCGCTCGGGCCGGCCAACGTCAAGGGCATGGTGATCGGCTCGTCCCTGGCCGTCTGGCTCCAGACCAGGATGATCAGGCTGCTCCCGCACCTGCCCGGCCGCGACCGGATGATCGACAGGATCGCCGGCCCCATCCACCGCGCCGCGAACGCCATCTCGCTCAAGAATTATTCGGAATGAAGCGTTCCGTTCTGCTATACTAAGAGCAGAACATTCCGTTCCGAAGAAAAAGGGGTTCGCCATGACCATCCTCGTCACCGGAGCCACCGGGACCGTCGGCCGTCTCGTCGTCGAGGAGCTCCTCGCGGCCGGGCAGCACGTACGCGCCCTGACCAGGAACCCCGCCAAGGCCGGACTCCCCGAGAGCGTCGAGGTCGTCGCCGGTGACCTCGCCCGGCCCGAGACGCTGAAGGACGCCTTCGAGGGCGTCACCGGCGCGCACTTCATCAACTTCGCGGGCGACGACTACGCGGCCCTGCCGGACGGCGCCGCGATCGTGGAGCTGGCCGTCAAGGCGGGCGTGCGGCGGGTCACCGTGCTGGGCGGCCGCGAGGACGGCCCGCTCGAGCAGGCGCTGGCCGCGACCGACCTGGAGTGGACGCTGCTGCACCCGGTCGAGTTCATGTCCAACACGCTGCGCTGGTGGGCGCAGACGGTGAAGACGGAAGGCGTCATCAAGGAGCCGTTCGGCGACCGGCTGAGCGCCCTCGTGCACGAGCGCGACATCGCCGCCGTGGCCGCGACGGTGCTGGTCGAGGGCGGCCACGGCGGCAGGACGTACGTGCTGACGGGTCCCGAGGCGATCACGCTCAGGCAGAAGGTCGAGATCCTGGGGACGTCGATCGGCAGCCACGTCGAGTACGTGGAGCTGACCGTGGACGAGGCGCGGGCCAAGTGGGCCGCCGACGGCATGGGCGAGCAGACCATCGAGTTCCTCATGCATGCCCTGGGCAACACCCCGGAGGTCGGCTACACGGTGGTCCCGACCGTGCGCGAGGTCACCGGCCGGGACGCGCGCAGCTTCGCTCAGTGGGCCTCGGAGAACGCCGACGCGTTCCGGGTGTGATCGGTGACCTCGGGATGGTCCTCGACCGGAGTCCGCTTACCGAGCAGGTGCAGGTCGAGGAAGCTGACCAGGTGAGCGCGGGTGATCCGCAGCGCCCGCGCGCCGTCCAGCTCCTGCGCGGGCAGACCGAGCGCGGGCCTGAGCACCGCGTAGTCCACGAACGCCGAGTGGTCGGTCCCCGCGACCGTGATCCAGCGCTTCCAGCCCTTCAGATTGACCCAGGCCTTGTCCCAGGAGCCGTAGCCGGGCGCGTGCCCCGGCGCTCCGACCAGCATGAACGGCCGGTCGAGCGGCTCGTCCAGCGCGAACGTGCCGTCCAGGTTGACGCCGGCCTTGATGCGGGTGTCGGCCAGCATGGTCTGGGCGGTGGCGTACCCGCCCATGGAGTGGCCGACCATGGCGATCCTCGACCGGTCGATCGCCTTGCCCCACCGGCCCTTGACCAGCTCGCCGAGCACGAACCGCACGTCCTTGACCCGGCTCGCGGCCACCTTGACGTTGTCCTGGCCCTTCACGCAGGCCAGGCAGGTGGTGGTCCGGCCGTCGGGGAACGTGGTCGCGACCGACTCGTACGTGTGCTCCACCGCCGCCACCAGGTATCCCCTGCTCGCCAGCTCCTCGGCCAGGGAGGTCAGGGTGGCGCGCGGGAAGGAGAAGCCCGGCGACATGACGACCAGGGGCAGCCTGCCCCCTCTCACGGGGGCGTCGAGCCTGGCGTACGTCCTGGTCTTCGTGAGCGCGTCCGGGGAGACGCCCGGGAAGCCCTTCACGATGGCGGCCGACTCCTGGGGCGTCACGTACGGCGCGGGCCGCCCCACGGCCTTCCTGGCCGGGTACCAGAGCGAGACCATCAGCTCCCGCCGGGACGCCTCGGGGTTCCAGGGGTCGGGCCGGCTCGCATCCACGAGGTGCAGGCTGGTCGTGCCGACGGGCCGCGGCCCGGTCGGCTTCGGAAGGGCGAGGTCGGCCGCCTGCGCCGGAGCGGCTCCGGCGAGGACGGCCACGGACATCGCGACTGTCGCGAGGGTTTTACGCATGGGCCCAGGCTGGTGCCGGAGGCCGCCGACCAGGACGCCCCGATCGTCGATCGGCTCTTACTACTTTCGTCGTAATGTCCCTTTCCGGGTGGCCCATACGCTGTGAGACATGCGGTTCGTGCTGCTCGGCGCAGGTGTGTTCGCGGCCTCGCTGCTCGTGGTGAAGGGGCAGATCGGGGTGCCGTCGAGCCTGCCGCTCCCGGTGCTCGCCGCGGTCGCCGCGGTCGCGGGCCTGGCCGCCTGGCAGGCGCGGCGGTCCTGGTGGCCGCTGGCCGCGGTGGGCGCCGTCGGCTACGTGTGGCTGGTGATGTGGCCGCCGCTGCTGGTGGCCTCCTACTTCGCGGGCCTGACCCTGAGCGGGCGGCGCCTGGCCGCCTACCTCGGCGGCTGCCTGGCCGTGTGCGGGGTAGCCGCGCTCGCGGGCACGCAACGGAGCGGCCCGTACGAGCTGATGACCGCCACCACGGGCAACGCGCTGATCCTGGCGCTGGCCGTGATCGGGCTGCCGCTGGCGCTCGGCCTCCTGGTGCGCACCCGCCGGGACGCGGCCAGGGAGCGCGCGGAACGCCGCGAGCACGAGCAGGTCATGCGGGCCGAGCAGGCCAGGGCGCAGGAGCGGGCCAGGATCGCCAGGGAGATGCACGACGTGGTCGCGCACCGGGTCTCGCTCATGGTGCTGCACGCGGGGGCGCTGGAGATGCGGGCCTCCGACGAGGAGACCGAGCGGGCCGCCGCCCTGATCGGCGGGATCGGGCGCGAGGCGCTGACGAACCTGCGCGACGTGCTCGGCGTCCTGCGCACGCCCGAGAGCTCTCCGCGCCGGCCGCCGCCCGCCCTGGGGGACCTCGACCGGCTGCTCGACCAGTCCCGTGCCCTGGGCATCGCGGTGACCAGGCAGGACGAGGGCGAGGCGCGGCCCGTCGAGCCGAGCGTGGAGCGGACGGCGTACCGGGTGGTCCAGGAGGCGCTCACCAACGTGCACAAGCACGCGGGCGACGCCGCCACGGACGTGCTCATCCGCTACCGGCCAGAGGAACTGGAGGTGGAGGTGCGCAACCAGGCGCCCAAGGAGCCGCCCGGGGAGCTGCCCGGCGCGGGCTGGGGCCTGGTGGGGCTGCGGGAACGGGTGGAGCTGCTCGGCGGCACACTGCGTACCAGCGCCCAGGACGGCGGCGGCTTCCTCGTGAGCGCCAGGATCCCGGCATGATCAGGGTGCTCGTCGTGGACGACGAGGAGCTCGTCCGTTCGGGGCTGCGGCTGATCCTGGAGGCGGCGGGCGACATCGCGGTCGCCGGCGAGGCCCGCGACGGCGCGGAGGCCGTCTCCGCCGTGCGGCGGCTGCGGCCCGAGGTCGTGCTGATGGACGTCCGCATGCCGGGCATGGACGGCCTGACCGCCGCCGCGCGGCTCCTGTCCGAGCCGGACGCACCTAAGTTGATCATGCTGACCACGTTCGACCTGGACGAGTACGTGCACGAGGCGCTGCGCCTGGGCGCGGTCGGGTTCCTGCTCAAGGACACCCCGCCGAGAGAGCTGGCCGCCGCCGTCCGCACGGTCGCCGGCGGCCAGGCCATGCTCTCGCCCTCGGTCACCAGGCGCCTGATCGCGTCGTACGCCAACCGCGCCCCCTCCCGCGCCGAGGTGGCGCGCAGGCAGCTCGACCGGCTCACCGGGCGGGAGGAGGACGTGATCAGGGCCGTCGCCCGCGGCCTGTCCAACGCCGAGATCGGCCGCGAGCTACGCCTGACGGAGGCGACGGTGAAGGCGCACGTCAGCCGCGTGCTGGCCAAGCTGGGCCTGGCCAACCGCGTCCAGGCCGCCATCCTGGTCCACGACGCCGACCTGGGCTAAGCGTCGAGGGCGTCCGCGTAGTAGCAGGCCGCCTGGGCCTCGGGCACGGCCGGCAGGATGTCCAGCAGCTCCGAACGGCACCTGGCGTCCACCCCCGCCTCGGCCGCCTTCCCGGAGGCGAGCACCTGGCAGCGGGCGTGGAAGCGGCACCCGCCCGGGATCCGGGTCGGGTCCGGCGGCTCGCCGGTCAGCACCACCCGCTCGGGAGACTCCGGCAGCACCGACATCAGGGCCTGCGTGTACGGGTGCCGCGGCGCGGTCAGCACCTGCTCCACCGGCCCCGACTCGACGATCCGGCCCAGGTACATGACCGCCACCCGGTCGGCGATGTTCCAGGCCAGGCCCAGGTCGTGGGTGACGACCAGCGCCGACAGCCCCAGCTCGTCGCGCAGCCGCAGCATCAGGGCCAGGATCTCGCCGCGTACGGAGGCGTCCAGCGAGGCCACCGGCTCGTCGGCGATCAGCACCTTCGGGTTCAGCGCCAGCGCACCGGCGATCACCACGCGCTGCCGCTGCCCGCCGGACAGCTCGTGCGGGTAGCGCAGGAAGAACCGGTCCGGCGGCCGCAGCCCCGCCCTGGACAGGGCCTCGGCCACGACCTCCCGCTCGTCCGGCAGGCCGTGGATGCGCGGGCCCTCGGCGACCGCCTCGTACACGGTGTGCCTGGGGTTGAGCGAGCCGGTCGGGTCCTGGAGGACGAGCTGCACCTGCCTGCGGTACGCCTTGAGCGCCCTGGAGCCATAGTCCAGGGTGGCGCCGCCGTAGCGGACCTCGCCCGAGGTGGGGCGTTCGAGGCCGAGCAGCGTGCGCGCCAGCGTGGTCTTGCCGCAGCCCGACTCGCCGACCAGGGCCACGATCTCACCCTCGCCGACGGCCAGGTTCACGCCGTCCACGGCCTTGGCGCGGCGGCCGCGCGAGGAGAACTCCACGCGCAGGTCGCGGGCCTCCAGCAGGCTCGGCCGGGCCGTCGAGACCGCCTCGGCGGTGGTCTGCGTCTCGGTCATGAGGCCCCCTCCTTCTCGCGTACGTGCACGCAAGCGGCGGTACGGCGCTCACCCGCGGGCCACAGCTCCACGTCCAGCGTGGCGCATTCGTCCAGCGCGACCGGGCAGCGCGGGTGGAACGAGCAGCCGCCCGGGAGCTGCATCGGGTCGGGCGGGTCGCCTCCGAGGCCCTTCGGGGCCAGCCGCGAGGCCGGGTCGCCGACCGTGGGGAACGCCGCCGCCAGCGCGCGGCTGTAGGGGTGCTTGGCGTCGTGGAACACCTCGGCGGACGGCCCGTACTCGACGACGCGGCCCGCGTACATGACCGCGAGTTGCCCGCACACGTCCGCCAGCACCGACAGGTCGTGCGAGATCATGATCAGCGAGATGCCGTGCTCGGCGACCAGCTCCTTGATCAGCGTCAGGACCTGGGCCTGCACCATCACGTCGAGCGCGGTGGTCGGCTCGTCGGCGATGATCAGCCGGGGCGAGCAGGCCAGCGCCATCGCGATCATCACCCGCTGCCGCTGCCCGCCGGACAGCTCGTGCGGGTAGCTGCGGGCCCGCCAGGTGGGCAGGCCGACCTGTTCGAGCAGCTCGGCCACGCGCTTGCGGGCGGCCTCCGGCTTGGCCAGGCCGTGGACGAGCAGCGGCTCGGCGATCTGGTCGCCGATCCTGCGCACCGGGTTGAGCCCGTGTTGCGCGCCCTGGAACACGATGGAGGCCTCGGCCCACCGTACGGCGCGCATGCGGCCCCACTTCATGGTGAGCACGTCCTCGCCGTCGAGCAGGATCCGGCCACCGACGCGCGCGTCGCGGGGCAGGAGCCGCATCAGCGCCATGGCCAACGTCGATTTGCCGGATCCCGACTCGCCGGCGACTCCGAGTGCCGCCCCGGAGTCGAGCGTCAGCGACACACCGCGCACGGCGGGCACCTCGCCCGAGGCGATGCGGTACGTCACCGACACATCATCGAGTTCAAGCAGACTCATGCCGCCCTCCTGAGTCGCGGGTTCAGCACGGCCTCCAGCGCCCGCCCGACGAGGGTGAACGCCATGACGACGGCCAGGATGGCGAGACCGGGGATGAGGATGTACCACCACGCGCCCTGCGTGGCCGCGCCGTAGTCGTAGGAGGAGCGCAGCATGGTCCCCCATGACGTCTTGTTCGCGCTGGCGCCCAGGAAGGCCAGCGTGGACTCGGTGACGATCGCGCTGGCCACCTCCAGCGTGGTGCTGGCCAGCAGCAGCGGCGCCACGTTGGGGAGCACGTGCCGGGTGGTGATGTGCCAGTGCCCGCCACCGAGCGCCTTCGACCGCTCGATGTACGGCCGGGCCTCCACGGCGAGCGTCTGCGCCCTGATCAGGCGGGCGGTCGACGGCCAGGAGGTGACCGCGATCGCCATGATCACCGTGAACGTGGTGCCGCCCAGGATGGCCGCCAGCACCAGCGCGGTCACCAGCGAGGGCAGCACCAGGAACCAGTCCGTGACCCGCATGAGCGCGCCGCCGGCCCAACCGCGGAAATGCCCCGCGGCGATGCCGATGACCGTGCCGATCACGATGCTGAGCAGGGCGGCCAGGAAGCCGATGAGCAGCGACGTACGCGAGCCCCACCAGATCATCAGCAGGATCGAGCGGCCGGACTCGTCGGTCCCGAAGGGGAAGTCGAGGCTCGGCGCGGCGAACTTGCCCCCGGTGGCGTCGACGACGCTGGTCACGCCCTCGTCGATGAACAGCGGCGCGATCAGTGCGAACACCACGGCGATGAGCAGGACCACCATCCCGGCGAGGCCTGCTCGGTGAGTGCGGAACTCGGCCCAGAACCGGCTCAGGGCGAGCCGTCTGCGGGCCGCGGCGACGCTGGTCATGCCGACCTCACTCTCGGGTCGAGCATGTGGTAGACCACGTCGGCCAGCGTGTTCATGAGGATCACGGCCACGGTGATCAGCAGGAACGTCCCTTGCATGAGCGTGAAGTCAGGCACCTTGATCGCGCGGTAGAACAGCTGCCCCAGGCCGGGCCAGGTGTAGATCGTCTCCACGGTGACCGCGCCGCCGACCACGAAGCCGATACGCATGAACACCAGCGTCACCGTGGGCAGCAGCGCGTTGGGCACCGCGTGGCGCCGCCGGACCTCGTCGTCCCGGAGTCCCTTGGCCCTGGCCACGGTCACGTAGTCCTGGCTGACCTCCTCCAGCAGCGACGAGCGCATGATCAGCAGGTACTGGGCGTAGACCACGCCCACCAGGGTCAGGCACGGCAGGACCATGTGCGAGGCCACGTCCAGCACGTACGCGAAGCCGTCCGGCGCGTCCACGCTCTCGATGCCCCTGAACGGGAAGAGGCCGGGAATGGGCCCGATGCCGACGCCGAGCACCATCATCAGCAGCAGTCCCAGCCAGAACGTGGGCACCGACCAGAGCACCAGCGACACGCTGGTGGAGAAGCGGTCGAACTTGGTGCCCGGCCGCCAGCCGGACCGCGTGCCCTGCCAGATCCCGAGGCTGACGGCGATGACCAGACCCGTGCCCGCGAGGAGCAGCGTCGGGCCGATGCGCTCGCCGATCAGGTCCAGGACCGGCCGCTTGTACTCGTAGGACGTGCCCAGGTCGAGTCTGAGCGTGTTGCCCACGAAGTCGAAGAACTGCTGGAGCACCGGCTTGTCCAGGCCGAGCCGGTGGCGTTCGAGATTGAGCTGGTCCGGCGTCATGTTGCGGCCCTGCGCCAGATTGCGCACCGGGTCGCCGGGCAGCAGCCGGAACACGAAGAACGTCCCGACGATCACCATGGCGATGCTGAACAGCGCCCCACCGGCCTTGGACAGCGCGTACTGCAGCGTGCCGCGGCCGGTGGAGCGCTCATCACCAGGGCCCGCCGCCTGGACGGCGGGCTCTGCTGCTTCCAGCGGAGTGGTCATTCGCGCTCGTCGGCGACGCTCTTACGCCGCCTGCTCAGGAAGAATCCCGCCAGTCCGATGACCACGACGCCGCCCACGATGCCGGCGATGAGGCCGGTGTTGGAGCCGCCGCCGCTGCTTCCGCCGCTCGCCGCCGCGGCCTTGACGTCCACGGTGTAGAACGGCCAGTAGCCGCTGCCGCCGTACAGGAGGCCCTTGTCCTCGGGGATCGGGGTGATGCTGGTGACCCGGTCCTTGCGGTAGCCCTCGAGGTCGTTCGGGTAGTAGATCGCGATGACCGGGGCCTCGGTGTAGAGCCGCTCCTCCATCTTCTTGATGGTCTCGGCGCGCTTGGGCCGGTCGAGCTCCTTCAGCTGCTCCTGGTAGAGCTTCTCGAAGGTCTCGTCGCAGAAGAACGACTCGGTGCCGCCGCCCTCGCCGCCCGGGGCCGGCCTGCGGCTGCACAGGTGCGTGGCCAGGACCTCCTCGGGGTCGGGGTTGACCGACCAGCCGCTGATCGCGATGTCGAAGAGAGCGGTGACACCCGTCTCCTCGGAGAACTTGCTGGAGTCGACCTTCTTGGTGGTCAGCGTGATGCCGATCTCCTTGAAGAAGCCCGTCAGGTACTCGGCGAGCTTGTCCTCGACCGGGGTGTCGGTGTGGATGCTGAAGCGGAACTCCAGCTTGCGCTTGCCGTCGGGCATCGTGCGGATGCCGTCGGAGCCCTTCTTGTAGCCGGCGTCGTCGAGGATCTTGTTGGCCTTGGCGGGGTCGTAGCCGACCTTCTCGTCGCCCGTGGCCTCCCAGAAGAAGTCCTTGAACATCGGCGGCACGATCGAGCCGTCGGCGGGCTTGGCCAGGCCGTTCTGGACCTCGTCGACCAGCTTCTGCTTGTCGATGGCGTAGTGCAGCGCCTGGCGGACCTTGACGTCCTTCAGGGCCGGGTGGCCGTCACCGACGGGCTTGTTGTCGGTGGTGGTGGCGCCGTGGTTGATCTGCAGGTACGCCGCGCGGCGGCCCTGGGTGTTCCAGGCCTCGATGTTCGCGTCGTTCTGGATGGCCTCGAACTCGGCCGGGGACATGCGGCCGAGCAGGTCGATGTCGCCGTTCTTGAGGCCGGCGACGGCGGCCTGCGGGTTGTCGTAGAAGATGACCTGCAGCTCGTCGATCTTGGGCTTGCCCCGCCAGTAGTTGGGGTTGGCCTGCAGCTTGACGTACTGGTCCTTCTTGTGCTCGATCGCGATGTACGGGCCGCTGGTGACAGCCGGGTACTTCTCGGCGTCGTAGTTGGCCATGTCGGTGACCGACTCCCAGACATGCTTGGGCATGATCGGGATCGGGTTGTCCAGCATGGACGCCTGCGGCGACTTGAGCTTGATCGTCAGGTCCTGGCCGCTGGCGGTGACGCTCTCGAAGTTCTCGACCGCCGGGCCGTTGGCCGTCTTGGCGGCCTCGTCCGTCATGATCTTGTTGAACGTCCAGGCCGCGTCATCGGCCGTGACGGGCTTGCCGTCCGACCACTTGGCCGCACGGATCTTGAACGTCCACGTGAGCCCGTCGGGCGTGGTGGTCCACGACTCGGCCAGGTCCGGGCTGGGCTGCAGCGTCTTGGAGTCGGGCACCGTGAGGAAGCCGTACATCCAGCGGTGGATCGACGTCGAGACCAGGCGGACCGCCAGGAACGGGTTCATCGAGTCCATCGACTGGGTGGCCCCGACGCGCAGTACCTTCTTCCCCGCCGCTGGCTCCTGGGCATGGGCGGCTGTCGCGCCCTGACCCGCCACTAACAGCGCGACACCCAGCGCTGCCAGGCGCGCGATCCATTTCCTCATATGTGCCTCACCTTCAGGCGGGGGTTTTCCTGTGTAGAAGAAGGCACACCATAGAGAGTCCGCGTGTCAACGCGCTGCGGAAAATTGTTTCATTCTCGTTTCCTTTTGCGGTGTAAATTTTCAGTCCCCTTGGGACTGCCGTGATGCGGCACCCCCAAGGGGACGATGAGGCATCCTACGGGGCGATCAGTGGCAGCCGCCGGAGCCGCAGCACGAACCCCCCGCCTGCGGCAGCAGCTCGATCGCCCCCGCAAGCTCGTAGCCGGCCTCCACCACCGCCGCGTCGATCAGCACGCGGTCGATCGGCGCCTCGCTCGTGACGGTCACGGCCTTGGCCGCCAGGTCCACCTGGACCCCGCTCACGCCCGCGACCTTGCCGACCTCCTCGGTCACGGCGCTCACGCAGTGACCGCAGGTCATGCCCTCAACCTGGTACGTCGTGACGGTCATGCCTCGCTCCTTCACTCCTTGATCCTTGGCCGTCACTATACCCCCTAGGGGTAGGGGTGCATACTACGGCCGCGCCCGGAAAGGGGAGGGGGAAGCACGCAACCCAAGGGGGAGATCACATGTTGGACGGCAAGACCATCGCGTTCCTCGTCGCTCCCGAGGGAGTGGAGCAGGTGGAGCTCACGAAGCCGTGGAAGGCGGTCAAGCAGGCGGGCGGCACGCCCAGGCTCGTCTCCACCAAGCGGGGCCAGATCCAGGCGTTCCACCATCTGGACAAAGGCGACCGGTTCGCCGTGGATGACACGGTGGAGGACGCCGACCCGGCCTCGTTCGACGGCCTCGTGCTCCCCGGCGGCGTCGCGAACCCCGACTACCTGCGGATGGACCCGCGGGCCGTCCGGTTCGCCCGCGCCTTCTTCGACCTGGGCAAGCCCGTGGCCGCCATCTGCCACGCGCCCTGGACGCTGATCGAGGCGGACGTCGTGCGCGGCCGTACGATCACGTCCTGGCCGAGCCTGCGGACCGACCTGCGCAACGCGGGGGCGACGTGGGCGGACCAGGAGGTGGTGATCTGCACGTCAGGGCCCAACACCCTGGTCAGCAGCCGCAAGCCGGACGACCTCAAGGCCTTCTGCCAGGCCGCTACCGACGCGTTCGCGGAGTAGCCGCACCTTCGAGCAGGGCCTCGGCCAGGCCCCTGACCGCGGACTTGAGCCGCGCCACCCCGCCGTCCGCCATGACGTGCCGGGCCAGGTCGGCGTCGAAGGAGCCCAGCAGCGCGTGGGCGGCGAACTCCGCGTCCAGGCCACCTTCCGGCCGGGCCGCGGCGATCAGGGCCGTCACGTGCGCGTGCCAGCGCAGGTAGGTCGGATCGCGGTACTTGTCCTCGGCGCAGGCCCGCTCGTGCGCGGCGAAGAGCGCCAGGTTGCGCTCGGCCAGCTCGCACAGCTCGTCCAGGAAGGCCGTCAGCCGGTCCTCGGGCGGCGCGCCGGGCCCGAGCGCGGAGCCGGGCGTCTCGATGGCCAGCGCCAGCGCGGCGGCCCGCTCGGCGAGCAACTCCTGGAACAGCCCGGTACGGCTGCCGAAGCGCCGGAACAGCGTGCCCTTGCCGACCCCCGCCGCCGCGGCCACCCGGTCGAGGGAGATGTGCTCGGCGCCGTGGGCGGCGAGCAGCTCCTCCGTGGCCCGCAGGATCGCCTCCCGATTACGGGTCGCGTCTGACCGCACCGGCCTTACCTCCTCTTGCAAGCGGACCGTCGGTCCTCATACTATCCCTGCCATCGAAGCGGACCGGCAGTCCGCATCCTGACGGCGGGGAGAATGAGCATGCGTGCGTTGGTCGCGGGCCCGGGAGCCGAGGGACGCTTCGCGGAGGTGCCCGAACCCGAGCCGGGCCCCGGGCAGGCGCTCGTCGAGGTCCGTCACGCGTCCGTCAACTTCAGCGACCTGCGGCACATGGGCCGCCTGCCGGAGGGCACCGTGCTCGGCTACGACGCCGCCGGGGTCGTCCTGCGCGCCGCCGAGGACGGCACGGGACCGCGCGAGGGGGCGCGGGTGGCGGCGTTCGGGGCGGGCGCGTGGGCCGAGCGGGCGGCGTTCGACACCGGCTCGCTCGCGGTGGTGCCCGACGGGGTGGACCTGGTACGGGCCGCCGCGCTCCCGATGACCGGCCTGACGGCGCTGCGTTCGCTGCGGGCCGCCGGACCCGCGCCGGGCTCGCGCGTCCTGGTGACCGGGGCGTCGGGGGCCGTGGGACGGCTGGCCGTGCAGCTGGCCGGGCGCGCCGGCGCCCACGTCATCGCCTCCGTCAGCAGACCGGAACGCGCCGAGCGACTGGCGGCCGGCCTCGGAGCTCCCGTCGACATCGTGGTGGGCCTGGACGGGGTCGAGCCGGTCGACGTCGTGATCGAGACGGTCGGCGGCCCGGTGCTCGTCGCCGCCTGGGTCCTGCTGAAGCCCGGCGGCAACCTCCAGAGCGTCGGCTGGGCCTCCGGGCAGCCCGCCACCTTTCCCCCGAACTCGACCTTCTCCCTGGGCCGGGCCAGGTCGCTCAACTCCTTCGGGGACGTGACGGCCCCCGCCGACGACCTCGCCCACCTGCTCGCCCTCGTGGCCGCGGGCGACCTCTCCCTCGAAATCGGCCTGGCCGGCTCGTGGGCGGACCTGGACGACGCGAAGGCCGCCCAGCTCGGCGGTTCCCTCACCGGGAAGATCGTCCTGGCGGTTGGCCGAACGCCCTGACGAGCCCGAAACCCACCTGTAACGCCTTGTCGTCGCCAAAGAAATGGTCTAGATGTAGTCCAAATGGAGCGTCCTCCACGCCCCCCAGGGAGACCTCAATGACCACTGAAGAGGATTCCAGGCGACTCGCCGAGCTCGGCTACAAGCAGGAGCTGGCCCGCACCTGGAGCGGTTTCTCCAACTTCGCCATCTCCTTCTCGATCATCTCCATCCTCGCCGGCTGCTTCACCACCTTCGGACAGGCCTGGAACTACGGTGGCCCGATCGCCATCTCCTGGGGCTGGCCGCTGATCTCCGCGTTCATCCTGATCATCGGTTTCTGCATGTCGGAGCTGGTGTCGGCGTACCCGACGGCGGGCGGCATCTACTGGTGGGCCGCCACGCTGGGCAAGCCGATCCACGGCTGGTTCACCGGCTGGCTCAACCTGATCGGCCTCATCGCCGTCACCGCGTCGGTGGACTACGGCTGCGCCACGTTCCTCAACACCACGCTCAAGCTGGTCACCGACGGCGCGTGGGAAGCCACGTTGTCACAGGCGTTCCTGCTGTTCGTGATCATCCTTGTGGCCCACGCGCTGATCAACATCTACAGCCACAAGCTCATCTCGCTGCTGCAGAACGTCTCGGTCTGGTGGCACGTCGCGGGCGCCGCGATCGTGGTCGCGATCCTGATCTTCGCGCCCGACCACCACCAGTCGCTGGGCTTCGTCTTCGGCGGCACGAACAACAACTCCGGCTTCGGCGCCGGCTCCGACGGGCTGTCGTTCTGGTTCTACGTGCTGCCGCTCGGCTTCCTGCTCACCCAGTACACGATCACCGGCTTCGACGCCTGCGCGCACGTGTCGGAGGAGACCCAGGGCGCGGCCAGGACCGCCGCCCGCGGCCTGTGGCAGTCGATCTTCTACTCGGCGATCGGCGGCTGGATCCTGCTGCTGTCGTTCCTGTTCGCGGCCACCAACGTGGACGAGATCAACAAGCAGTCCGGCTTCGTGGGAGCCATCTTCGAGACCGCGCTCTCCGCCCCGCTGGCCACCGTGGTGTTCGCGATCTCCACGATCGGCCAGTTCTTCTGCGGGATGAGCTGCGTGACGTCGATGTCGCGCATGACGTACGCGTTCTCCCGCGACCGCGGCGTGCCCGGCTGGCGACTGTGGTCGAAGGTGGACCGCAACCGCACCCCGGTCAACGCGATCATCGGAGGCTGCGTCGTGGCCGCCCTGATCACCCTGCCCGCCCTCTACGCGCCTCCCGGGCTGACCACGCCGGTCGCGTTCCTGGCCGTCGTGTCGATCGCGGTCGTCGGCCTCTACCTGGCCTTCCTCATCCCGATCTGGCTCCGGCTCCGGGCGGGCGACGCCTTCAAGCCGGGCCCGTGGACGCTCGGCCGCAAGTACAAGGTGCTCTGCTGGATCGCCTGCGTCGAGATCGTCGTCGTCTCGATCTACTTCATCATGCCGATCTCGCCTGCCGGGGTGCCCGGCAACAAGGCCTTCGACTGGACCTCGGTCAACTACGCCCCGATCGCGGTCGGGGTGGTGCTGGTCGGCATCGCCCTGTGGTGGGCCCTGTCGGCCAAGCACTGGTTCACCGGCCCCCGCCGCACGGTCGACGAGGTCCCGATCTCCTGACCCGGCCCGCGGGTACGGCCACCACGGCCGTACCCGCCTGCTTGCAAACTGCTAGCATTCCTCTATGGCAACGCTCTACATTCGCGATGTCCCCGAACCCGTAGCCGAGTCGTTGAAGGAGCGCGCGGCCGAGGCAGGCATGTCTCTTTCGGCTTACGTCGCGAGGGAGTTGGCGGACATCGCCGCCAGGCCGACCAATGCCGAAATCGTCAAGCGGCTCAAGTCTCGGGATCGATCCCAAGGGCCGTCCACCGCCGACATCCTCGACGCCGTCCACGAGGGCAGACGATGATCGTCATCGACTCGTCCGCGATGGTCGAGGCGTTGGCGGGACGTGCGGCGGATGCCGAGCTCATCGACGCCCTCCAGGCGAGTATCCACGCCCCCCACCTGCTCGATGTCGAGGTTCTCTCGACCCTGCGGGGTCTCTCGCTCGGCGGCAGGCTCGGCACGGCCGCGGCGGAGCAGGCGCGAGCCGATTATCTCGCGCTGAAGATCGCCCGCTACGAGATCAAGGGCATCGCGGAGCGCATCTGGGAGCTGCGGCACAACTACACGTCCTACGACGCTTCCTATCTCGCACTCGCCGAAGCGCTCGAGGCCCCGCTCTACACCTGCGACGGCAAACTCGACGGTGGCGGACATGATGCCGACGTGCGGGTCTTTCCGCGCGGCTGAAGGAGCGCTCAGGAGGCTTCGAAGGCGGTGGCCACGGCCGTGCGGACCTCGGCCATCGAGGCCGTGCCCAGCTCGCGCTTGAGCGAGGTCATGTCCACGTCGGGCATGCCGCAGGCGACCGCCCAGTTCCACGGCTCCAGGTCGCCGTCCACGTTGAGCGCGAACCCGTGGCTCGTGACGCCCCGGCTCTGCCGCATCCCGATCGAGATGATCTTGCGGCCGGTCTCGGCGGTCCAGACGCCGGTCAGCAGCTCCGAGCCCGGCGGCGTGTCGCGGCGCTCGGCGGGCAGCCCGAGCTTGCCCAGCGCCTCCACCAGCCGCAGCTCCACCTCGCGCACGTAGTCGACGATGCCCTGGTCCTCGGCGAGCTTGACGATCAGGTAGCCGACGAGCTGGCCCGGCCCGTGGTAGGTGAGCTGGCCGCCGCGCCCGGTCTCCATGACGGGGATGCCGCGCTCGGGGGCGGGCAGGTGGGCCATCGGCGTGCGGCGCCCGATCGTGTAGACCGACGGGTGGCTGAGCAGCCACAGCGTGTCCGGCCGCTCGTCCCGCTGGCGCTGCCCGACGAGGTCGGTCATGCGCTCCATCGCGGCGTCGTAGTCGACGAGATCGTCCTGGACGAGTGTCAGCGGCCTTGCCCTCATCCTTCGAGGATAAGCGGCATCCCGGGCATCGGCGCACGCGGCCCTGACCGCCGTTCCTCGCCCGCCGCGTCGAGGATCCGCACACCGTCGCGGATCTGGTCGCCGAGGTCTTCGTGGCGGTACTGGACTCGGCCCACACCTACCGCGCCGACCTCGGCACCGAGATCGCCTGGCTGTACGGCGTGGCGCGCAGGACGATCTCGGCCGAGCGGCGGCGGGCGTACAAGCAGTACCGGCTGACCGACCGGGTGAGCGGGCGGCGGCCGTTGGACACCGACGACGTCGCCCGGCTCGAAGAGCGCATCGACGCGGAGCGGCACGCCCGGCGGGCCTTCGAGGCCATGGCCGGCCTGCCCGAGGGGGAACGCGCGGTGCTGGAGCTGGTCGCCATCGACCAGCTCACGGTCACCGAAGCGGCGCACGCCCTCGGCATCCGGCCCGGGACCGCCAAGGTACGCCTGCACCGCGCACGCCGGACGCTGCGCAACCTGCCCTTCGTCATGGATGGAGCACCACGATGAGATTCGAGGAGCAACTGCTGATGGATCTGAAAGCGGAGATCGGCGCGCGGACCGAACGGCGTCGCCGCGTCACCCGCCGGCTGCTCGCCGGGGGCGCGGTGGCCGGGCTGGCCGCCGCGGCGGCGATCGCGGTACCCCTGCTGGGGGCGGAGACGCCCGCGTACGCCGTGACCAAGCAGGACGACGGTACGATCCGGGTCGAGATCAAGGAGTTCGGCGACGCCGGCAAGCTGGAGCAGGACCTGAAGGCGGCGGGCGTGACCGCCGACGTCACCTATCTCAAGCCCAGGACGACGTGCGCCCCGGGCAGAGGCGAACCCGTCGGAGGCGAGGCCACCACCCCCGAGGAGTGGCGCCAGTCCGTCTCCTACAAGGCCGCCCGCCCCCGGACCTCCGGGGTGGACATCAGTCCCCGGTACGTCGGCGCGGGCCAGACCCTGGTGCTGGAGTTCGCCGAGAAGCCGTACTGGAAGCTCAAGGCTCAGGTGATCACCGGCCAGGTCAAGCCCTGCGCGGTGATCGACGACCCGGACGGCTCCTCAGCGGGGCAGCCGCCCATGGGTGACTAGCGACCGGTCGAGCCGGCCGTCCGCCGATCCACGGCGGGCGGCCCACCGGCGCCTGTCGCGGACGTCACGCCGCCGAACGGTAGCCCTTCGGCTCCTCCGGGATGAGGATCCACATGACGACGTAGACGATCCACAGCGGCCCGGGGATGAGCGACAGCAGGAGCCACAGGATCCGGACGAGAGTGGGCGGCAGGCCCATCTTGTCGGCGAGACCGCCGCAGACGCCGGCCAGAATCCTGTGCTCTCGTGAGCGGTACATGATGTTTCCTCCGTGTGTGACGACCTACCTGTTCAACGGACGGACAGGCCGACGGACTCCCGTCAGGAACCCTGAGAAAACCCTGTTAGGGTCAGCCACTCATGTGCCATGCCCAGATGTCGGCTGGTCAGTCCCCGTGCCGGGTCCACGTGGATGAGCAGGAAGTCAGCCAGACCCTGATGCACCCTGAGATACTCCTCGTCCTCCGCCCACACCTGGTCGTCGAACCAGACGAACGGCCGCCGGCCCACATAGCGGGCCACGTGCCGCGTCTTGAACATCTCCCCGCGCTCCGAGACCACGTTCGGGTCCACGGGGATGACGGGCAGCGAGGGGAGGCCGATCCTGGGAGCGATCCAGTCGTTGGCGTGCTGCTCCCACGTCGTCGCCCAGACCAGCTCGGAGCCGGTCGCCAGGGCCAGGTCGAGGAGCCGGCGGCCGTGGCGCGGGTTGAGGTGCACGGTGTAGACCTCGCCGTCGATCGTGCACCGGAAGCGCCGGAAGTCCGGAGTGGGGCGGCCCATCGGGTTGAGCACGCCGTCCACGTCCAGCAGCAGCAGTGGTTTCATCCGGCCCGGTACTCCTGCGGGCTGACGCCGCGCACCCGCTTGAAGGCCGCGCTGAGCGCGAACGGGCTCCCGTACCCCACCTTCCTGGCCACCGAGCCGATCGTCGCGTTCGGCTCCCGCAGCAGGTCGGCGGCCAGCGCCAGGCGCCAGTCCGTGAGGAAGGACATCGGCGGCTCGCCGACCAGCTCGGTGAAGCGCCTGGCCAGCGACGCCCTCGACACGCCCACCTCGGTGGCCAGCGCGGCGACCGTCCACGGGTGCGCCGGGTTGTTCTGCAGCAGGCGCATGGCCCGGCCCACCACCGCGTCGCCCATCGCGCGGTACCAGGCGGGCGCCTCGTTCGCGTGAGTGGCGAACCACGAGCGCAGCACCGCGATGAGCAGCAGGTCGAGCAGCCGGTCGAGGACCGCCTCCTGGCCCGGCTCGTCCTTGACGATCTCGGCGCCGAGCAGCGAGATGATCGGGTCTCCCGGCTGGGTGAGCAGCTGCGGCAGCGCGTCCAGCAGCCGCCTGCTGACCTCGCCCTCCAGGTTGTACGTGCCGGTGAGCAGCACGGTGCCCCCCGACGGGTCGTTCCCCCACGTGCGCACGCCCATGGACATGGTGTCGTAGGGCGACTCGCCGTCGATCGTCCGGCACTCCTGGCCGGGAAGGATGACGACCTGCGGCTTGAGTCCGGGCTCCGAGGCCACCGTGTACGGCCGCGGCCCCCGGGCGATCGCGACCTCCCCCGGCGACAGGCGCACGGGCTCGCCCGCGTCGAACGCGATCCACGACTCCCCGCGCACCTGCGCGATCAACGACAGCGGAGCCTCGTCCTGGATGCACATCGACCAGGGCGGATCCAGGATCGAGCGGAGCAGGAAGGCGCCACGGGCCCGCGGGCCGTCCAGTAGCGCCGCCAGCTGGTCCATGGGTTAGACGATCGCATATGCCATTGCGCTTCTCAACCATGGAGAGTCTTATGGGTATGGCGGCTTACTAGATATATGACGATTCTGGTTCTGGGCGGCACGGGCAAGACCGGCCGCCGTGTGGTTGACCGACTCAACGCTCTCGACCTGCCCGTGCGGATCGGGTCCCGCCCCCTCTTCGACTGGCAGGACCGCTCCACGTGGCCGACGGCCCTCGACGGCGCGACGGCCGTCTATCTCGCCTATGTCCCCGATCTGGCCTTCCCCGGCGCGTACGAGGACGTCAAGGCGTTCACGGAGCTGGCCGTGAGCGGCGGCGTGCGGCGGCTGGTCCTGCTGTCCGGGCGCGGCGAGCCGGAGGCGGAGGCCAGCGAGCGGACCGTGCGGGAGTCCGGGGCCGAGTGGACGATCGTCCGCTGCAGCTGGTTCATGCAGAACTTCAGCGAGGGCTTCTTCTACGACCAGGTGCTCGAAGGCGTCATCGCGCTGCCGGTCGCCGACGTGCCCGAGCCGTTCGTGGACGTGAACGACATCGCGGACGTGGCCGCCGCCGCGCTCAGCCGGGACGGCCACGCGGGCCGGCTCTACGAGCTCACCGGGCCGCGACTGCTGACGTTCGCGCAGGCGGCCGAGGAGCTGTCCAGGGCCACCGGCAGGGAGATCTCGTTCGTGCGGGTGACGCCGGAGGAGTACGTGACCGCGGCCGTCAAGAACGGCGTGCCCGAGGAGGAGGCCGCGGGCCTGGCCGCGCTGTTCACCGGCATCCTGGACGGCCGCAACGCCTCCGTGGCGGACGGCGTGCGGCAGGCGCTCGGCCGCCCGGCCCGCGACTTCACCGACTACGCTGAGGCCGCCGCCGCGATGTGGCAGCGCCTCTGAGGTCTCACGGGGTCGGTGCTCCTCGTGGCCGTACGGCACTCTGTACGCGACGCGAGCAACCCACCGGCCCCGGCATCCGCTAGCCTCACCCTCGTCACTCCCGCGTTCTCGGAAGGTTGTCGTCGTGATCGGCTGGCTAGAAGCGGTGGTTCTGGGGTTGGTCCAGGGGCTCACGGAGTTCCTGCCGATCTCCTCCAGCGCCCACATCCGGGTGGTCTCCGCCATCGCCGGCTGGCAGGACCCAGGGGCGGCGTTCACCGCCGTCATCCAGATCGGCACCGAGCTGGCCGTGCTGATCTATTTCCGCAAGGAGATCTGGGAGATCATCTCCACCTGGACCAGATCCCTGTTCAACCAGGACCTGCGCGGCCACTGGGCCGCCCGCATGGGGTGGTACATCATCGTCGGCTCGCTGCCGATCGTGGTGCTCGGCGTGATATTCAAGGACCAGATCGAGACAGTCTTCCGCGACCTGCGCCTGGTGGGCACGACGCTGATCGTCTTCGCCCTCCTCCTCTGGTTCGCCGACCGCACCGCCCGCAACAAGCTCACGCTGGAGAAGCACCTCAGCTTCGCCCACGCCATCGTGTACGGCTTCGCCCAGGCGCTCGCCCTGATCCCCGGCGTGTCCCGCTCGGGCGGCACCACGACCGCCGGCCTGCTGCTCGACTACCGCCGCGAGGACGCCGCCAAATACTCGTTCCTGCTGGCCATCCCCGCCGTGCTGGGCTCGGGCGTCTACGAGCTGCGCGAGATCGGCAAGGGCCCGGCCCCCGAGTGGGGGCCGACGATCCTCGCCACGGTCATCTCGTTCGTCGTCGGATACCTGGCCGTGGCCTGGTTCCTGCGTTACATCAGCACCCACCGCTTCACCGGCTTCGTGATCTACCGGATCGTCCTGGGCTTCTTCCTCATCCTCGCGGTCACCGCGGGCTGGATCCCGGCCCTAGGCTGACACGAGGGCCGGAGCCGGATAGTACGCCGCCCACGCCTCGTCGCCCATGCGCAGGATCTTCAACCCGGTCCAGCCGAGGGCGACGACGGGCAGGATCCAGAACACCACGGTCAGGGGCCCGTACGGGACGGGGAACGAGACGACGTAGCCGACGAGGACGAGCAGCGGCACCCACCAGCCGACGAAGCCCGCCCGCCACACGGCCGCGGTCAGCAGCGGCAGGCCGAGGACGGCGAAGAAGATCCACGGCATCTGGAAGCCGATGATGACCCCGGGCAGGTTCAGCATCTCGTCGAGGATCCGCTGGGCCTCCTCCGGCGGGTGGTGCTGCCCCAGCCACCACTCCACGGGGTCCATCATGAGCAGCGCGGACGTCGAGAGATAGCCGATCACCGTCATACCCGCCGCCACGTGGCCGAGCCGCGTGGCCTTGCGCCGGGTGAGATGGGCCAGGCCGAACGCGGCCACGGCCATGAGCATCCAGCTCCAGTGGTAGAGCGCGGACTCGGTCTGGGCGAGCGCGGGGTTCGCGCCGTAGCTGACCGCCTCCCGGTCGTCGCCCCAGGTGCCTGGATCGACGACGACGGCGACGGCCTGGAGCAGCGGGGCCACGATGAGCAGTACGCCCGCCGCGATGCGCCGAAAGGTCACCTGGTCGTTCAACATGCCGCCGACGGTAGGCGCCGCGCCCCCCGCCCGTCGTCCGCCTGCGGACCGATCCGGCGTCCCCTACGCGGTGGAGAAGATCACGCCGGCCGGAGGGTCCGGGGGTAGCGGCTGCAGAGGGCGAAGACGACGGCGAAGAGGGTCCAGGCGGCGACGTACGCGACGGGGTGGGCCCAGGCGTCGCCGACGAGGTCGCTCAGCGCGGCGCGGCCCTCGAAGTAGAGCGCCAGGCCCGCCACCGCGCCGGGGATCGCGCCCCACCAGCGCTGCCACCACACCTCGTGAACGACCACCTCGAACACGACGAGGGCGATCGGGCCGAACAGCAGGAACTTCAGCCCGGGCGGCTGGGACAGCAACGCGGTGAGCCCCATGACCGCCACCGCCGAGGCGGCCGTCAGGAGCACCACGGCCCCGAAGGGCGCGGGCTCGTTCCGGGGGTCGATGTCTTCGGACATGATCACCATTCTGGCCGAAGGCGCGCTACCCGACGGACACGCCCTCCTTCGGGGAGACCGCCTGCGGACGGTAGGTGGCCAGCGTGAACAGCAGCGCCACCAGCCCGAACGCGGTGGCCAGCACGATCACGCCCGTCCTGCCGTACCAGTCGAGCGTCGCGCCGCCGGCAAGCCCCGCCAGGAACAGGCCCACGTACTGGGCCGACGACAGCAGCCCCAGGCCGATCGGCACGTTGCCGGGCACCACGGAGACGGTCCTGAACTGCTGGGCGGGGGCCACCAGCCAGCCGAGCGCGCCCCACAGGAACGCCCACACCAGGGCGACGGGCAGGGCCAGGTTCGCGACGGGGATGAGGGCCAGGAACAGGGTGCTCGCGCCCAGGGCGAGCAGCACCATCCTGCGCGGCCCGTACAGGTCGGTGAAGCGCCCGCCGAGCTGGTTGCCCACGATACCGCCGATCCCCCACGCCCACAGCACGGCGGGCAACGGCAGGTCGATCAGCGACCCGATGTAGGTGTACGCGGTGAACGCCGCCGCGAACAGCAGCAGCTGCGTCACCAGCACCGCCAGCACCTGCCGGTCGCCCAGCGGCGCGAGACGCTCCCGCAGCCGCCCCGACGTCGGGATCCTGACCACCGGCACCACCGTCGCGACCCAGGCGAACCCGATCACGCCCAGCCCCGCCACCATCCAGAGCGTGGACCGCCAGCCCGAGACCGAGCCCAGCCAGGTGCCCAGGGGCACGCCGATCGCGTTCGCGACCGTCATCCCGCCCATCACCAGCGCGAGCGCGCGGCCGCGCCGCTCGGGCTCGGTCAGCGCGTTCGCCACGCCGGACGCGGTCGGCGTGAACATCGCCGCCCCTGCCGCCGCGACCACCCGGGTGGCCATGACCAGCGGGTACGTCGGAGCCAGCGCGGTCAGGACGTTGCCCAGCACGAACACGCCGAGGGCCACCAGCAGCACGGTCCTGCGCGACAGCCGGGCGGTCAGGGCGGCGAGGACGGGCGACAGCACCGCATAAGCCAACGCGAAGACGGTCATGAGCTGCCCCGCCGCGGAGGACGAGATCCCCAGTTCCTTCGAGATGGGCGGTAAGAGCCCGGCGGTCACGAACATGCCCGTACCGATGGCGAAATTTCCGGCAGCAAGCGGGTAGAGCCGCGACGTCATGGGGCCTCCAGGAAAAAGTTGGACATGCATCAAACTGACGTATAGTTGGATTGTTGTCAAACAATAGAACGAAGGTAGGGTTTGACCATGCGCCTGCTACCTCACCCGGCTACGGAGGACATCGAGCTCACGGAGGTCCTGCGGGCGCTGTCCGACCCCGTCCGCCTGGAGATCGTCGTCCGGCTCGCCCTGAGCGGCGTGATGAACTGCGGCGAGGCGGGCGACGACCTGGGCGTGCACAAGTCGACGGCCTCGCACCACTACCGGACGCTGCGCGAGGCGGGCGTGGTCATCACCAAGCAGGAGGGACGGCTGAAGTTCATGAGCCTGCGCCGCGACGACCTCGAGTCCCGCTTCCCCGGCCTGCTCGACTCGGTCCTCTCCGCCGCCGGGATCCCGAGCCCTGCCCTGATCCCGAGCGCCGACGTCCCCGCCCCGCGTTGATGCGCCACGACTCGCTGCCCATCAGGCACGTCCTGCCCGACCTGCTCGCCGCGCTCGACCGGCACGGCAGCGCGGTGCTCACGGCCCCGCCCGGCACCGGCAAGACGACGGTCGTGCCCCTGGCCCTGGCCGAGGCGGGCATGCGGGTGCTGGTCGCCGAGCCGCGGCGGCTGGCCGTGCGCGCGGCGGCCAGGCGGATGGGCGTGAGCTACACCATCAGGGGCGAGCGCCACACAGGCGCGAACCCGATGGTCGAGGTCGTCACCACCGGCGTCCTGCTCCAGCGCCTCCAGCGGGACCAGGAGCTCGCCGGGGTGGACGCGGTCGTGCTCGACGAGTGCCACGAGCGGCACCTGGACGCGGACACCTCCCTGGCGTTCCTCCTGGACGTACGCGACACGCTCCGGCCCGACCTGCGCCTGCTGGCCACGTCCGCGACCGCCGACGCCGAACCGTGGTCCCGGCTGATCGGCGGCCCGATCGTCGCGGCCACCGGCGCCGCGTACCCCGTCGAAACGGTGTGGGCCCCGCCGGCCCGCCCGGTCGCCCCGCCGCACGGCCTCCGCGTCGACCCCGCGCTGCTGTCCCACGTGGCCTCGGTGGTCCGCAGGGCCCTGGCGGAGCGGGACGGCGACGTGCTGTGCTTCCTGCCCGGCGTGGCCGAGATCGCCAGGGTCGCCGGGATGCTGGACGGCGTGGCGGTGCTCCAGGTGCACGGGCAGGCCCCGGCCCACGTCCAGGACGCCGTGCTCGCGCCGGGCCCGGCCCGCCGGGTGGTGCTGGCCACGTCGGTCGCCGAGTCGAGCCTGACCGTGCCCGGCGTCCGGGTGGTGGTCGACTCCGGCCTGGCCCGCGAGCCCCGTACCGACCACGCCCGCGGCCTGGGCTCCCTCACCACGGTCAGGGTCTCGAAGGCGTCGGCCGGCCAGCGCGCGGGCCGGGCGGGGCGCGAGGCGCAAGGCACGGTCTACCGCTGCTGGTCGGCGGCCGACCACGACCGCCTCGCCGACCACGCGCGGCCGGAGATCGCGCTCGCGGACCTGACGGGGTTCGCGTTGCAGGCGGCCTGCTGGGGCGTGTCCGACGCATCGGGCCTGGCCCTGCTGGACCCGCCGCCGCCCGCCGCGATGTCCGCCGCCGGCCGCACCCTGGAGGCGCTGGGCGCGCTGGACCCGGCCGCGCGGGTGACGGAGCGCGGGCGCCGGATGGCGCTCGCGGGCGTACATCCCCGCCTGGCCAGGGCCCTGCTCGACCTCGGCCCGAGCGCGGCCGAGGTGGTGGCCCTGCTGTCGGAGCAGCTGCCGCGCGACGCGGGCGACGACCTGGTGGAGGTCTGGTGCGCGGCCCGCCGGGGCGGCACCGGCTTCGCCGCCCGCTGGCGCCAGGAGACCAAGCGGCTCCAGCGGACCGCCGGCACGGGCCGCCCGGACCTGCCCGGCGACGCACTGGCCGGGACGGCGGTGGCGCTGGCGTTCCCCGAGCGGGTGGCGCGCAGGCGGGGCGGCGGCTACCTCATGGCCTCCGGCACGCAGGCCCAGCTCCCGGAGGGGTCCAGGCTGCACACCGCCGAGTGGCTGGCCATCGCGGTCGCCAACCGGCAGACGGGCTCGGCTTCGGCCCGCGTCAGGCAGGCCGTGGAGATCGACGAGGAGACCGCCAGGCTGGCGCACCCCGCCACCACCCAGGACGAGATCGCCTGGCACGTCCCTCCGGGCGAGCGTCGCGGCGACGTGCTCGCCCGCAGGGTCGAGCGCCTGGGCGCGATCGAGCTGTCCGCCGCCCCGCTCAAGGACGCCGACGTCCGCGAGGCCGTCCTGTACGGCCTGCGCACGGAGCCCGACGTCCTGACCTGGACGAAACAGGCCAAGGAGCTGCGGGATCGCCTGGCCTTCTGCCACCGCGCCATCGGTGCCCCCTGGCCCGCCACGGACGCGCTCATCGACCTGGCCGACCAGTGGCTGGAGCCCGAGCTGTCCAGGGCCCGCCGCCGGGCCGACCTGGAGCGCATCGACGTGGCCGCGGCGCTGAAGCGCCTGATCCCGTGGAGCGAGCGCCTGGAGCGGGCGGCCCCCGAACGCATCGAGGTCCCCAGCGGCTCCCACATCCGCGTCGACTACTCGGGCGACCGGCCGGTGCTGGCGGTGAAGCTGCAGGAGCTGTTCGGCTGGCAGGAGACGCCTGAGATCTCCGGCGTGCCCGTTCTGGTCCACCTGCTCTCCCCGGCGGGCCGCCCGGTGGCCGTCACCGCGGACCTGGCGTCGTTCTGGCGCGAGGGCTACCGTTCGGTACGCGCGGAGCTCCGCGGTCGCTACCCCAGGCACCCCTGGCCGGAGGACCCGCTGACCGCGCCTCCCACCCGCCGCGCCAAGGAGAGACGAGCATGACCAGCGTGGCAGCCGCCGCCCGCGACAACGCCGAGTGGTGCGACGCGATGTGCCGCGCGCACGGCACACCCGGCGCGTTCGCGGACCGGGCCTGGACCAACCCCACCAGGACCCCGCCCTTCTACCCGGACGCGGTGACGCTCTCGCCCGACGCGACGGCGGCAGACGTGCTCGGCCGCATCGACGCGGGCCCGGGGGCGTCGGTCAAGGACAGCTTCGCCACGCTCGACCTGCCGGGCTTCGAGGTGCTGTTCGAGGGGCAGTGGATCCACCGTGAGCCACCGGAGCGCCGCGAGCCCACGATCGCCATGGAGGCGGTGAGCGACGCCGCCACGCTGCGCGCATGGGAGCAGGCGTGCTTCGACGGCGAGGCCAGCGGCCTCTTCCTGCCCACGATCCTCGACGAAGTCACGATTCTGTGCGGCAGGAGAGGGGGCGCCATCGTCTGCGGCTCCGTGCTCACCCCGCGTGAGCAGGTCGTGGGTGTCTCCAACGTGTTCGGCGAAGCCGTGTGGGAGGCGACCCTGGCCGTGGCGGCCAGGGCGTTCCCCGGCCGGCCCCTGGTCGGCTGGGAGGTCGACCCGGCGGACGCCCTGCGGCACGGCTTCAGCGCGATCGGCCCGCTACGCGTCTGGAGCAAGATCGTCTAGGGTCGGGTTCTCCAGCACCGGAAAGCGCTCGGCCCCCACGCCCACGTCCTTGAACCCGCTCGACGTGGCCACGCACACGACGGGCCCGTCGAAGTCCCGGCGCTGTTTCCGGTGTCCCGCGAGCCCTGCCGCGCCCGACAGCTCCTGCCACAGCCCCTGCCCGGCCAGGTCCCGCTGCGCCGCCCGCAGCTCCTCGTCGGTCACGAGCAGGGCCTCTCCGCCGCTGTCGCGCACGGCCACCACCCCGCGGTGCCCGCCGACCGGCCCGGCGATGCCGTACGCGTCGCTGGACCCCAACTCGACGATCGCGGCCGGAGCGCCGGTGGCCAGCGCCCGCGCGTGGGGCCCGCCGGCCGCCGTCTCGCAGGAGAACATCCGCGGCACGGCCTCGGTCAGCCCCAGCAGCCGCAGCTCCACGAACCGTCCCTTGGCGCCGAGCGGAGTAAATCCCGCGCAGCGGCACGCCCCGAACGGTCTTGGGCGCACTGGTCCCCCACGTACAACCCCGGGCGGCGACGTACGTCCCGCGTGCGGTCCAATCCGAGGCGGCGAGCTCCCTGACGACCTGGCCATGCCGACGCGGCCGGAGACAATCAGGGAAGCCCCGACCCATCGCTCCGATGGAACGGGGGCCCTGAAAGCCGACACCGCACTAGCCGTGCCAGATCGCATACGCAACGTACACGCGCCGTTTCATACTGTCAACACAGGAGACCGAGGCCCCGTGGTTGCCGGACGAGGCCACGACCACGCCGGGCGCGCCCGAGGCGACGGCGGCGCTGACCGCGACCCGGTTGAGGCGGTCCTTGTGCGACCAGGTCGGGTTGCGGGACTCGTCCTTGACGTAGATCCCGTCGAACTCCACCAGCGGCGTCCCGCCCTCTCCCAGCGTGGGCGCCTCCAGCGGCGGCAGCAGCGGCGACCAGCGCGCGAGGTCCGTGCCCGGCTCCTGCTCGAACAGGCGCGGATCCACCCGCCCGTAGTCGTACGTGATCTCCAGCGGATAGGCGATCTCGTCCGTGCTGGTCCTGGGACAGCCCCGCGTCAGCGGCGGGAACAGCGGGAACTCGGTCGCGGGGTCGCCCAGCGAGCGCTGGCGGAGGGCAAGGGAGGGTCCGTTCACGTGCATCGACCCTATCGAGCCGCGCGGCCAGGATGCAGACTCTAGTCATGTTGTGGGCAGGCAGGTCCGCTGTCGAGATCGCGACGGCCGTCCGGCGTGGGGACGTCACGGCCACGACCGTCGTCGAGGAGCACCTTCACGCCATCTCGGAGCGGGATTCCAAAGTAGGGGCGTTCCGGCGGATCAGAGAGCGGGCCGTGGAGGAGGCGCAGGCCGTGCAGAAACGGCGCGACCTGGCGGACCTGCCGCTGGCCGGCGTGCCGGTGGCGGTGAAGGACAACCTGGAGGTCGCGGGCGAGGCCACCCGCGGCGGGTCCGCGGTCACGGCGGACGCGCCCGCGCCGGAGGACCACGTGACGGTGGCGCGCCTGCGGGCCGCGGGCGCGGTGGTCGTCGGCCTGACGAACCTGCCCGAGCTGGGGCTCGTCGCGCTCGGCGACAGCGCGTACGGCATCGTCCGCAACCCCTGGAACCCGGCCAGGACGGCCGGCGGGTCGTCGTCGGGCAGCGCGGCGGCCGTGGCGGCTGGCATGGTGCCGCTGGCGCTGGGCAACGACGGCATGGGCTCGCTGCGCATCCCGGCCGCCTGCTGCGGCGTGCTGGCCGTCAAGCCCGGCACCGGGCTCGTGCCCCCGCCGACCGACCACTGGGACGGGCTGACGGAGAACGGCCCCCTGGCGACGACCGCGTCCGACCTGGCGCTGGCGCTGTCCGTGCTGGCCGCCGACCCGGCGCTGGCCGAGTCCTGGCGCGGCGGCCGCCGGGTCGAGCCGCGGCCGCCCATGCTGCGCTCGGTCTGGGCGGACGACGACGAGATCTGGGAGCCGCAGCCGCCCCAGGACAGCCCCGAGCCGTTCGACCTGCGGGTGGCGTACGCGCCCCAGCCGCTCCCCGTCGGCCTGCCTGTCGACAGGGAGTTCCAGGCCGCGGTGCGCGGGGCGGCGGAGACGCTGCGCCAGGCCGGGCACACGGTGGTCGAGCATCGCGACAAGCTGCCCGTCTGGCTCGGCCCCGCCACGATCGCCACCTGGCTCACCAGGGCCGCCGCGGCGGCCGACGGCCTGGACCGGCGCCGGCTCGAACGCCGCACCCGCGGGCTGGCCCGCGCGGGCCGGGTGCTCGGCGCGCTCAAGCTCGACGGCGTGCGCGGCCGGGAGCGCTGGAGCGGCTACGGGGCCGACCAGTGGTTCGGGGACGCCGACGTGCTGATCACGCCCGCCCTGGCCACCGTCCCGCCGAAGGCCGAGCGCTGGGGCGAGCGCGGCTTCGTCCGCAACGCGCTGGCCAACATCAGGTACGCCCCCGCCACCGGCCCCTGGAACATGTGCGGCTGGCCCGCCATCACGGTCCCCCTGGCCACGCACTCCACCGCGCTGCCCATCGGCGTCCAGATCGTCGCCCCGCCCGGCGGCGAACCCCACCTGCTCGGCCTGGCCGCCCAGCTCCAGGCCGCCCATCCCCCGGTCAGGCCGCCCGGCTTCGCGTTCTGAGCCGCTGTTTCGAGCCGCTGTTTCGAGCCGCTGTTTCGAGCCGCTGAGGGTGCACCTGGCAGGTGTACCTCCAACGGGGCGCTGGCCGGCGTTCGGGCCGTGCCGCAGCCTGGTCCGCATGAACACACGTGAATGGCTCGTGCTCGTCACGCTGTGCGGCGCGACGTTCATGACAGGTCTGGATTATTCGATCATCACGGTCGCGCTCCCCGAGCTCGGCCGCGATCTGGGTTTCGCCACGCGGGGCGACCTGCAGTGGGTGGTGACGGCCTGCCTGCTGCCGACGGCCGCGTTGATGCCGCTGTTCGGGCGGGTGTCGGACGTGGTGGGGCGGCGCAGGCTGTTCGCGGCCGGCGTGACGGCGTTCACCGGGTTCTCCCTGCTGGCGGCCCTGGCTCCGGTGCCCGGGGTGCTGGTCGGCGCCAGGGCCGGGCAGGGGGTGGCGGCGGCCATGATCGGCCCGACCGCGCTGGCCCTCATGACCACGGCCTTCGCCGAGGGCCCGAAGCGTACGAGGGCGATGGGCGTCAACGGGGCGCTGCTCTCGCTCGGCTTCGTGGCCGGGACCATCGGCGGCGGCCTGGTCACCAGCGGGCTGAGCTGGCGCTGGACCATGCTCATCCTGGTGGGGATCGGCGTGGTCGTGCTGGTGGGCGCGCTCACCGTGCTCCCCGGCGACTCCGGCAGGAGCGCCGTCCGGCTGGACGTGCCGGGGGCCGTGCTGGCGAGCGCCGGGCTGTTCGCCCTGGTCTACGGCATTTCTACGCTCACGTGGGTCGGCGTCGCGGCGGCCGTGCTGCTGCTGGGGGCGTTCCTCGCGGTCGAGGCCAGGCACGTCGCTCCGCTGGTGCCGCCGCGGCTGCTGCGCCGGCCCACGGTGAAATGGGGGATGGCGGTGGCGCTGGTGACGTTCGGCATGTGCGGCGGGGCGACGCTGCTGCTGAGCGTCTACATGCAGGACGTGCTCGGCTGGTCCGCGCTGCGGACGGGGCTCGGGTTCCTCGGGGAGGGCGTGGCCGCCCTGGTCGCGGGCGGCCTGGCGGCGCGGCTGATCGGCGCGTACGGCGCCCCCGCGACCGTGGCGGCCGGCCTGACCGCGCAGGCCGTGGGGACGGCGGCGATGGTGTTCCTGCCCGCCTCGGGAGGGCTGGGGGTGCTGCTGGCCACCTCGGCGGCGATGGGCTTCGGTCACGTGCTGACCGTGGTGGCCGCGATCACGACGATCACGTCCGGGCTCGACCCGGCCGACCAGGGGGTGGCGGGCAGCCTCGCGCAGATGCCCACGTTCGTCGGGGCGATCGGGGTGGCCGGGCTGACCGCCGTCGCGTCGGCGTACGCCGAGCTGCTGACGGGCCTGCACGCGGCGTTCGCGGTGGCGGGGGCGGTCGCCCTGCTCGGGGCGGCCGGTGGCGCCCTGCTGCTGCGCCGCGCTACCCCTGCCGCAGCAGGCGTCTGAGGGGTTCCTCCGAGCCGGGCTCCGGCTGGAAGAGCACCACGCCCTGCCCCTCGTCGTCGGGCGTACGCAGCAGCTCGGCGGTGAGTGTGACGACGCCGAGCACGGGGTGGCGGTAGCCGCGCGAGATGGAGGCGCAGTTGCTCACCGGATGCCGCGTCCACATGGCCCTGAACTCGGCGCTCCCGGCTGTCAGCTCGTCCACCAGCGCGCGCAGCCCCTCGTCGCCGGGGAACTTGCCAAGCGACACCTGAAGGTACGCGATGTCGTCCAGGGCCTTGCTCTCCCAGTCGACGTAGAACTCGCGGGAGCGGGGGTCGAGGAAGTCCATGCGGGCGAAGTTGGGGCGCGGCTCGCGCTCCGGCGCGTCGAAGTCCAGGTGCGGGGTGAACAGCGCGTGCGCGAGCCGGTTCCAGGCCAGCACGTCGGCGCGCCGGCCCACCGCCCAGGCCGGCACCTCGGTGAACGACTCGACCATGCGCCGGATCCCGGGCCTGAGCAGCTCAGGCCCGACCGGCGGGCGGGACCGGACGGCGCGGGCCAGGCGGTGCAGGTGGGCCCGCTCGTCGTCGTCCAGCCGCAGCGCGCGGGCGAGCGCGTCGAGCACCTCGTCGGAGACGTTCGGGCTCTGTCCCTGCTCCAGCCGGGTGTAGTAGCCGACGCTCAGGCCCGCCAGCGGCGCCAGCTCCTCCCTGCGCAGCCCGGCCACGCGCCGGTGCCGCACCCCCGGCCCGAGCCCGACGTCCTGCGGCTTGAGCCGCGCGCGCCGGGCCCGGAGGAACTCACCGAGACTCATCGATGTGCCGTGCTCAGACCCCGACCGGATGCCAGACGGTCTTGGTCTCCAGGAACCGCGTCATCCGGCCGGTCCCCGGGTCGGCCGTCCAGTCCTGCCGGGAGGGGCGCAGGACGCGCTTGAGGTTCTCCGCCGCCGCCTGCTCGCAGCTCAGCGCCAGGTCGGCGTCCTCGACCCCGGTCAGGTCGAGCCCGTTGACGTCCATGTGCGCCGCCAGCCACGGGGCCAGCTCGGCCTGGTGCCCGGTGAGGACGTTCACCACGCCCCCGGGCAGGTCGGACGTGGCCAGGACCTCCGCCAGCGTGATCGACGCGAGCGGCGTGCGCTCGGACGCCACGACGACGCACGTGTTGCCGGTCACGATCACGGGCGCGACCACCGACACCAGCCCGAGCAGCGGATCGGCGGGCGCGATCACGGCCACCACGCCGGTCGGCTCGGGCGAGGACAGGTTGAAGTACGGGCCCGCGACCGGGTTGGCCGCGCCGTGCACGGCGGCGATCTTGTCGGACCAGCCCGCATACCAGACGAGCCGGTCGATCGCGGCGTCCACCTGCTCCAGCGCCGCCTTCTTGCCGCCGCCGACCTCCTCGGCGAACTGTGCGCGCCGCCCCTCCAGCATCTCGGCGATCCGGTAGAGGATCTGCCCCCGGTTGTAGGCGGTGGCGCCCGACCAGCCGGGGAACGCCTTGCGCGCGGCCACCACGGCGTCGCGGGCGTCCTTGCGCGAGGCGCGGGACGCGTTGCCGAGGAATTCGCCCTTGGCCGAGGTCACGGGGTAGGACCTCCCACTCTCCGAGCGCGGGAACGCCCCTCCGATGAACAGCTTGTAGGTCTTTCTGACGGACAACCTACTCATCGCCCCGCCCCCTCCACGTGGACTCCTGCGACATCTGGACCGGCACGAAGACCTGGCCGCACCGGCTCACGCCGCAGCGGTGGGCGTACCAGCCGGTGCGTACGGGCCGCCCGGCCCTGGCGAAGGCGTGACCCCTGGTGGCCTGTGCCCGCCGCCTGGCGCGGCGGGGACGGCGATGCTCACACGTCAAGGTAGGCCTCCAATCCGTGCAAACCGCCCTCGCGGCCATAGCCGGACTCCTTGTAACCGCCGAACGGCGAGGCCGGATCGAACTTGTTGAACGTGTTGGCCCACACCACCCCCGCCCGCAGCCGGTCAGCCAT